>CAZGGN010000104.1:0-10274 GCA_964525195.1 uncultured Congregibacter sp. | reverse complement strand
GACGCCGGGCCGGAACGGGTGTTCAGACTGGCTTGGACTGGCCTGGACTGGCGAGGAGGGACTTCGGGTGGAGAGTCTGGCCCTTAGCTGCGGGTGCTCGAGTCTTCCGGCGGCACGTCGCTTCCGTCCATGCCAAAGCGCTCGTTCAGTACCCCCGGATCTTCCGGCGAGGTTTTCGGCGCGTAGTCGCGCGGTGCCTCGACCATCACGCTGTCCGCGTCAATGGTGTCGTGGCCGTCGTTGCCCGGCGCCGCGAGCGCACTGAAGTTCAGGTTCTCAGCTTTTGGGCAGAGTTCCGAAGCGCCGCTCGCAATGTGGGCATAAACCTCCCGGTAATTGTTCGTGAGGGCGTTGAGCTTGTTGGCGGTATCCGCAAAGTGCTCGTTCACGCGCTGCTCGTAGCGCTCCTGGGTTGACCGTGCGTCCGCCAGCTGCTCCTCGAGTTGGCGAGTCTCGTAGCTCCCCGGTGACAGGCGTCGGCCGGTAAAGTAACCGATCAGCAGTCCCACTACGGCACCGGCGACGGCGATGAAAACGGGGTCATTCATACCGGAGTTCACAGGCGTTTCCTCAACTCTTGAAAGTGGTCGCGTAGTATACCGTTGCTGGCCGCCCGGCGGGTAGTGAGATTGCCAAATACAGACCTCCCCGAGTAAGGTAGCGCGCCTCGAAACCATCAAATCTGGGTCGGCGCAGACAAGGCGTCCGATGAATCCGTGCAGACACCCTGGCAGCGCTATCAGCAAGATCTCAGCCGCAACGACTTCAGCCATGACGCGGCGCAGGAGGAGGCCGTGCGCCAGTTGCAGGGGCTCTTTGACCGGGTGCTCAGTCGCCACCGGGTGCGCAGCGGCTTTGCCGGTCGGCTGACCCGGCGCCTGGGTCGCCGGCAACCGCCCGAGCGCGGGCTGTACTTATGGGGCGGGGTGGGGCGCGGCAAGACCTATCTGATGGACGCCTTCTACGAGTGTCTGCCCTTCGAACGCAAGTTGCGAGTCCACTTTCATCGTTTCATGCAGCGGGTGCACCGTGAACTCGCGGACCTCGACGGCGAGAAAAATCCCATCGACGTGATCGGCGAGCGCCTTGCCGCCGAAAACGAGGTCATCTGCTTCGATGAATTTTTTGTGAGTGACATTGCCGATGCCATGATTCTGGCGAATTTTCTGGAGGCGATATTCAGTCGCGGGGTTGCGCTGGTCGCGACCTCGAATATCGCGCCCGACGGCCTTTATGCCAACGGCCTTCAGCGTGCGCGATTCCTGCCGGCGATCGAGCTGCTGAAGACCCACACCGAGGTGCTCAACGTCGACGCAGGAACGGACTACCGGCTGCGAACGCTCGAGCGAGCCCAGCTTTACCACTATCCGCTGGGCGCCGCAGCGGACGCGAGTCTGACGGACAGTTTTGCCCGGCTTGCGCCGGATACGCCGCGCCAGGGGGAGCGCATTGAGGTGAATGGCCGCTTCCTGAGCTGTCGCTGCGTGGCAGACGGTATTGTCTGGTTTGAATTCGCCGAGCTCTGCGACGGTCCGCGGTCGCAAAACGACTACATTGAGCTGGCGAGGGAATTTCACACGGTGGTCCTGTCCGGGGTGCCACGCATGACGGCCGCTCACGATGATCAGTGTCGGCGCTTTATCAATCTGGTCGATGAGTTTTATGATCGGCAGGTAAAACTCATGATCGCCGCCGAAGCGCCGGCAACAGAGCTCTACTCCGGGTCCCGACTGGCCTTTGAGTTTGCCCGCACCGAGTCGCGGCTGTTCGAAATGCAGTCCCATGATTACCTGGCGCTGGAGCACCGCCCCTGACGGGAATAGGGCTTTGGGCGCGCGCAGGAGAATGAGCGCAGACAAGGCTGTAAATCGGGCTTGCTAAGCGTCTGGGGTTTAAGTAGTATTCGCGCTCTTTTTTTGGCCCTCCTGAGGCGAAGCAAATGAAAACTTTTAGCGCCAAGGTCGGCGAGGTCAGCCACGACTGGTTTGTCGTTGACGCAACCGATAAAACACTCGGTCGACTCGCCAGCGAAATCGCGCATCGGCTGCGTGGTAAGCACAAAGCAGAATTCACGCCGCACATCGATACGGGTGATTACATCGTTGTGATCAACGCGGAGAAGGTCCGTGTGACCGGTGCCAAGCGCACTGACAAGATGTATCACCGGCATACCGGGTACCCGGGTGGTCTGAAGTCCATGTCTTTCGAGAAACTGCTCGACAAGGCTCCGGAGCGCATCATTCAGGGCGCCGTCAAAGGCATGCTGCCGCGCAACCCGCTGGGTCGTGCCATGTTCAGCAAGCTTAAAGTTTATGCCGGCGATGCGCATCCGCACGCGGCGCAGCAACCGCAGCCGTTGCAGATCTAGGAGATACAATGAGCGCAACTCAGTATTACGGAACCGGTCGTCGCAAGACCTCCACAGCGCGTGTATTCCTGCGCAGCGGTGGTGCAGGCGATATCACTGTCAACCAGCGTCCCCTGGACCAGTATTTTGGTCGCGAGGTCGCGCGCATGATTGTTCGCCAGCCGTTGGAACTTGTTGATCTGGTTGGAAAATTTGACATCAAGGTCACCGTTGAAGGTGGTGGCAGCTTTGGTCAGGCCGGTGCGATTCGCCACGGTCTTACGCGGGCACTGATGGATTACGACGAGTCGCTGCGCGGCACGCTTCGCAGTGCGGGTTTTGTTACCCGTGACGCGCGTGAAGTCGAGCGCAAGAAGGTCGGCCTGCGCAAAGCGCGCAAGCGTCCGCAGTTCTCCAAGCGCTAAACACGGCGACCACTTTGGTCGCTTGTGGCAGAAAACCCGACCGGTCGCTCCGGACGGGTTTTTTTTTGCTCGCGCTTTTGTCCAAGTTTTGAGACAAATCAAGGGTTTGGATGCGAAAAAACCCGCACTTTCCTTGTCTGAAGCGTATAAAGTCTTTACCATTCGTGCGCCCGGAATTTAGCCATCCAACCGGTCCAAAGCCCTGGGCTGGTGGTGGCGCGTAGCTTGCCAGGGCTGCCAGTGCAGCGTCTTTGGAAGCGGTAACAGGAGACCATTCGATATGTCCAGTGTCACAACGACGACCAGCGAAGCGGCTGGTGTAGAGGTCGATGAAAAGCGTCGCCGCTTTTTGACCGTAGCCACCAGCGCTGTAGGTGCAGCCGGTGCGGTCGCTATCGCGGTGCCCTTTCTCGGTTCCTGGAATCCCTCAGCCAAGGCGAAAGCTGCCGGTGCGCCGGTCAAGGCGGACATCAGCAAGATTGAGCCCGGCCAGATGGTCGTAGTCGAATGGCGCGGCAAGCCCGTTTATGTCGTGCGCCGTACGCCGGAGATGTTAGCCAACCTTGATAAAATCGACGGTTTGCTCAAGGATCCGGATTCGGCGATCTCCAAGCAACCGGCCTATATTTCCGGCAAAGATCGCAGCATCCGCCCGGAGCTGCTGGTCGTGGAAGGGCTGTGCACACACCTTGGCTGCGCGCCGAAGTTCAGGCCAGAGGTCGGCGCCGCCGATCTCGGTGGTGATACCTGGGTGGGCGGCTTCTTCTGCCCCTGTCACGGCTCCAAGTTTGATCTCGCAGGACGCGTCTATTCCGGCGTGCCCGCATCCACCAATCTCGTGGTTCCCCCCTATTCATTTGAAAGCCAGGCCGTTCTTGTGATCGGCGTAGATGCGGAGGCAGTCTAATGGCCAACATGTTGATCGGATTGCGCGACTGGGTTGACGCCCGGCTGCCGATTACCCGAGCGTGGAATACGCATATGGGCGAGTACTACGCGCCCAAGAATTTCAATTTCTGGTACTACTTCGGCGTGTTCTCGCTGCTGGTGCTGGTCAATCAGCTGCTGACCGGCATCTGGTTGACAATGAACTACACGCCGAGCTCCGAGGAAGCGTTTGCGTCCGTGGAGTACATCATGCGCGATGTCGACTACGGCTGGATTCTGCGTTACATGCATTCCACCGGAGCGTCTGCCTTCTTTATTGTGGTGTATCTGCACATGTTCCGGGCGCTGATCTACGGCTCCTATAAGAAGCCCCGCGAGCTGCTCTGGGTATTCGGCATGCTGATCTTCGTGATTCTTATGGCCGAGGCCTTCGTGGGTTACGTTTTGCCCTGGGGGCAGATGTCCTATTGGGGCGCGCAGGTGATCATCTCCCTGTTCGGTGCGATTCCCGTCGTCGGTGAGGATATCGTCACCTGGATCCGTGGTGACTATCTGATCTCGGGAATTACCCTGAACCGCTTCTTTGCGCTGCATGTCGTGGCCCTGCCTATCGTGCTGCTGGCACTGGTAGTGCTCCACATTCTTGCGCTCCACGAGGTCGGCTCGAACAATCCCGATGGCATCGAGATCAAGAAAAACAAGGGTCCGGATGGCATCCCCCTGGATGGCATTCGCTTCCACCCCTACTACAGCGTGCATGACGTACAGGCGATCGCGGTGTTCCTGTTTGTGTTCTGCGCGATCATGTTCTTTATGCCGGAAATGGGCGGGTTCTTCCTCGAGTACGCGAATTTTGAGGAGGCTGACGGACTGAAGACACCGGCGCACATCGCTCCGGTCTGGTACTTCACGCCCTTTTACTCGGTGCTCCGTGCCGTGCCTGACAAGTTCTGGGGATTCATTGCCTTTGCTGCGAGTGTGGCCATACCCTTTGTTCTGCCCTGGCTTGATCGTTCACCGGTCAAATCCTGGCGCTACCGGGGCAACATCAACAAGGTGATGCTGGTACTGTTTGTCGCATCTTTCCTCATCCTCGGCGTTCTGGGTGTCAAGGCCCCGTCACCTGCGCGGACCACTCTGGCGCAGATCTGCTCGATCTTTTACTTCGCCTTCTTCCTGCTCATGCCGATCTGGTCAAGCATGGACAAGACCAAGCCGGTGCCTGAGCGGGTCACCATGGACGGCGGAATCGGCGTGTTTGGCTCCCTTGCGGGTCTGATCCTGATTCTGGCGCTGACCTTCATCCCCTTGAAGGTGGTAGGTGCCGAGTCCGAGTACGATTGCGGCACCATGCCCTGTGATCAGATCGATACGGACATTGGCGACAAGGAGTCTCTGCAAAACGGTGCGAAGGTTTTCATGAACTACTGCATGGGCTGCCACTCGCTTAAGTACGCACGGTACAACCGGGTAGCCGAGGATCTGGGTATCCCGGAAGATCTGATGCGCGGAAATCTCATTGCTGACCCGGACGTTCAGACCGGTGCATTGATGAACAATGCTATGGATATCGATCGCGCCAAGGTCTGGTTCGGGGCGGCGCCTCCGGACCTCACGCTGATTGCCCGCGCTCGTACCCCGGATTACCTGTACACCTACCTGCGCACTTTTTATCAGGATCCGAGCCGCCCCTACGGTGTGAACAATCGTGCTTTCCCGAACGTGGGTATGCCGCATGCGCTGCTTGAACTGCAGGGGCTGATGGCCTGCGCGCCCGCAGCAGAGCACGGCGGCGAGATGGATTCCCTATCGGGCACCGAGGTCTCCGGACACTCGGACCCCTGTGGAAGCTTCGAAGTGGTACAGGAAGGCAGTATGTCGGTTGAAGAGTACGATGAGACCATCTATGACCTCGTCAACTTCCTCGCCTATACGGCAGAGCCGATCAAGGCAGACCGTCAGCGCATCGGTATTTATGCTTTGTTGTTTATTGCGGTATTCTTCGTCTTCGCAACTCTGCTCAACCGCGAGTACTGGAAAGACGTACACTGATCGCTGCGTCGCAGCTGAAGCAACTGACCGAAACGGTGGCGACCGGGGGGAGTTCCTGCGCCGCCGTTTGCTGTTTTGGGCAGACAAGAGTATTAGGCATCAATTTCGCGCATACTGGACGCTGGCACAGGCGAACTAACGCGCACTAACGCGGATTAGCGCGGATTAGGCGTATTAACGCTCGTACAGGCGAATAGCGCTCACACAGGTGAACCCATCTCCATGATTTTTTATTCTGATCCCACGTCACATTTCAGCCATCGCGTACGTATTGTCCTCGCAGAAAAGGGCGTGACCGCCGATATCATTGATGTAGACCCCGCGCATCCTCCGCAAGCGCTGTCTGAGCAAAACCCCTACAATTCGCTGCCGACCCTGGTCGACCGCGAGCTGTCGCTGTACGAAACACGCGTCATGATGGAGTATTTGGACGAGCGTTTTCCGCACCCGCCGCTGCTTCCGGTGTACCCTGTGGCGCGCGCCGAAAGTCGCTTGTTTATGCACCGGATTGAGCAGGACTGGTGCTCGCTGATCGATTCAATCCAGAACTCGCGTAGCGATAACGTGGTGAAACGATCGGTCAAAGAATTGCGTGAAGGTATTCTTGCGATTGCGCCGATTTTCGCGGAAAAGCCGTTTTTTATGAACGATGAGTTTACCCTTGTCGATTGCTGCATCGCCCCGATCCTCTGGCGCTTGCCGACGCTGGGCATTGATATTCGCCCCAGCAAGCAGTCCAAGCCTTTGTTCACCTACATGGATCAGCTGTTCAAGCGCGAGTCATTCCAGCAAAGTCTCACCGAGCAGGAACGAGAGATGCGCCTCTAGGGGCGCCGCTGGCACCGTGAACTCCAGTCGGCCCTATTTACTGCGCGCGCTGTATGAGTGGATCGTCGATAACGACTGCACTCCCCATGTGATTGTTGATGCGACCCTGCCTAACGTCGACGTGCCTGATGAATATGTGAAAGACGGCCAGATTGTGCTGAATCTCTCACCGTCAGCTGTCATTGAGCTGCAGCTTGCGGACGATTGTGTGAGCTTCAACGGGCGTTTTGGCGGTAAGCCAACGGATGTGTTTATCCCTATGGGCGCCATTCTGGGCATTTATGCGCGTGAGAACGGCCAGGGTATGGCCTTTGAGGCGGAAACCGGGGACGATGATCCGACGCCCGAAGGCGGCAACGAACCGACGCCATTCCGCCGCGCCGGAAAGCCGAGCCTGAAGGTCGTCAAGTAGTTCTTGATCTTGGTCGGCTCTCGCCAGGCCCTGTGGTGTGCCGACTAATCGATAAGTTCAAAGAGCCGTACCACTCGCTGGACGCCGGATATCTCAGCGGCCTCTGCGGCGATTCGATCGGCTTCCTCGCGGGTGACGAGGCCGAGCAGGAACACGACCCCGTCTTCAGTGATTACCTTCACCCGCAGCCCCGGTGTGTCGCTACTGGCGAGAAGAACTGTTTTCACCTTGCTCGAAATCCATGAGTCCGAGGCGCGGGTCATCGCCGAGCTGGCTGCGGCGACTTCGAGTTCGTTATAGATGCGACGTACATCGCGAATCTCGCGGATCACGTCGTTGGCCTTCTGCCGCAGACTTTCCTCCGGTACCTGTCCCGCAATGAGTACATAACCGTTGTAACTCTGGACCACCAGATGGGCCTGATCATAACGATCGTCTGCCGCATGCAGGTTCACAATGGCCTTGGTTTCGATGGATTCGTCCGCCAGGCGCTGATAGAAGGTGCGCTCGCCCGGATCGTCTTCGATGCTGTCTGACTCCAGGGTGGCCAGCAGCGAGCCGCAGCCCTGGAGCTGGGTCAGAAGCAGAATGATCAAAAGGGCAGAAGCGCGGTGAATTGGGCGCAGCATAAACGGATTATTCTCCCAACATGGCGTGTTTGATTTGCTCCTGCAGACAGTGGCAGGCCATTAATATGAGCTCACTGCGCAGAGCCTGCGTCTCGGCCTGCAGATCAATGTTGACTCCGCCGGCCTGCTCCGGATTCTCTGACACTGCAATAACCACAAGGTTTCGTTGCAGGGCAAAGTTGACGGCGCGTCTCGCGAGGGGCGCGCCCGCGACGCTGTCGAGGCAGAGCAGTACGTCCCCATCCCGCGAGAGAGTTCTCAGATCGCGCCATAGGAGAGAGTGGTCGTCGGCGGGCTCATCGCTGGTGCAGGACAAGGTCGGCAGTGCGGGCCCGGCGTCGCCGGGTGTGCGCAGCATCGCGGCAATGTGCGTGGCGATCCCCGCATCCTCCGCGCAGCCGCAGATCAGGATTTTCCGGTCTTCCAGCACCGCCTGGGTCAGCTGCATAGCTGCAGCCTCAATACCCGGCGCCATGGCATCGACGGTACTCGCGATACAGTCGATGCGTCGATGGAATGCCCCTGCAATGCGCTCGTAACTATCCACAATCATCCATCAGAGTTTTTGGTTCACTCAGCGTCTGGCAAATCCGCTCGCCCTCAGGCCGGCCCGGTTTTGTACCCGCTCAGGGCCAACGCCAGATCAGCTTACGCCAGACCGGGCCCGGTCACGCCAGAAAAGCCGATTGGATCCAGCGCGCCTGCATACCCGGCATACCCTCCCGGGGCTCCCAGGCGATAACATCAAAGCGGCAGGGCAGGTGGCGCCACTGCGGGTGCCGGCTGAGAAAGAACGCCGCGCACCGCGCCAGTTTACACTGCTTTGCCCGGTTCACCGAAGCCGCTGCGCCGCCGTGGCTCCGGTGTCGCCGGGCCCGCACCTCCACAAACAGCAGTTGGTGCTCATCCATGGCGATCAGATCAATCTCACCGGTCTTGCAGCGAAACTGTCGTGCCACAATGTGTAATCCGTAATCCCGAAGAAGCTGCTCGCTGCGCGCCTCAAAATCATCGCCGTCTAACATGACTGCCCTCCCTGGCTGTCTGGATATTCCTATCCGTCGCCAGTGTAGGTCAGCGGGGGCGGAGCCTGCCTCGGTCGAATTCAGCCATGCTCAGGCGCCGCAGGAGGCTGCCGTCCGGGCCGCGCTGCAGTTCTGCGGTGAGTCCAGGATAAATGGGAGCCGCTACGCTTTGCATCCGCCACCAGCGCCGGGCGAGGCTGTAGGCATCCGCCCCCAGCGCGTGGAGCGCGGCAAAACTGCTGCTCGCATCGCTGTCATTCCCGGGGAGCGTCTCCTGCCCGAGGCGCCAGGGCATCGCGAGTAACTGCAGTCCGCCCAGATCCTGATTCACACTGCTGTTGTTGCTGCCGGTGTCTGCGGTCGACAGGGCGTAGACCGGGAGGTCTCCCGCATAGTGATAATTGATCAGCGGCTTGAGCGCCCGGGCTTCCTCGCTGTTTGCACTGAGTAAAAAGATCGCGTCGAGATCTTCCCGGCGGCGTTCGACGGTCTCAACACGCTCGCTGAAAAGCGATCGAAGCTTTGCACTTCGTTCGGTGCTGGCGCCAATGCCCAGGGCATCGCGCAGGGCCTTTGAATAGCTATCCGCTTTCGCATAGTGCGCGCTGCTGGGCAGCTGGCCGCCAAGGCGGCGCCAGTGAGTGACCAGTGCCTCTTCCATGCGATCCCCCCAACTGCCTTCGGGTCGGATCAAAAAAGCCCGCCGAGCGCCGCTGGCAAACGCGCGTTCCGCCAGTTGCCGCGCTTCATCTTCGGGCGCGAGGGACAGAAGTAGGGCATCCGCATTGGCGGCGAATTGCGTCTCGGGTCTGTTCAGGGCGAGCACGGGCACGGGGAGGGCGGAGTTAGTCAGTAGTGCTTCGACCTGACGCTTGCCCAGCGGGCCGACCACCACATCGGCGCCCCGGTTGATGGCGCTGCTATAGGCTTCGTCGGCATTCTCGAAGCGCCGGCTGTCGATCACATCCACGCTGATCTCGGGGTTGTAGTCGGAGAAATAGGCGGCGATAAAGCCGCGGCTGACGGCATCCCCGGCTTTTTCCAGGGGGCCTGAGAGGGGCAAAAGCAAACTGAGTTGTGTGGTCTGCGTATCGCGCATGGCAGCGCTGCGCAACGCCTCAGCCCGGGATATCCCCGGGTGCTCGGGATATTGCGATTCCCAGGCTGTCAGGGCCGCAGCCATTTCCAGCGCGCGATTTTGTTTGGCAGCAGCGGCCAGATCCAGCCAGCCCCGGCTCCCGCTGTCACTGTTCCTGCGCAGGGCCTCACGTTCGCTGCTGCTCAGCTGCTGCGCGGCGCTCCACAACGAGTCCTCTATCTGCACCGGGCTGAACTGCGGGTGTCCTCCGGCCTGGATAAGGCGTTGGCCTATCTGAAACTGCGTGCGTGCGTCCGCGGATTGCTGCGCGAGCTGCAGGCGGTGGAGTAAGAGCTCCTGGCGCAGCTGGCCGGGCAGGGCCTGCGCAGCCAGTGCTGCAAGCAGTTCTCCGTGGAGTTCAAGGTCGCCTCGCAGGTGCGCGATGCGCGCCTCGTAGTAGTTGATCCACAGCGCCCGCACGCCGGATTTGCCGTCTTCGTCCTCGCCGTAAGCAAGGTCGGCACTGCGCGGAATGCCCGTGCCGACGACCGGGTCAGCGACGCGGCGCAGTGCCAGACTTGCCCCCATCC
>CAZGGN010000103.1:7851-10305 GCA_964525195.1 uncultured Congregibacter sp. | reverse complement strand
GAGGTATCGGGTCGACTGCGGGGGGCATAAAGCTGGGTCGTTTTATTGTGATGTTACGGGTGGCACAGCGGGCTGTCATACAGGCTGCGGTATCGGGGAATGTCCGCGTGGCGAGAGGCGCTCACGGAGAGCAGCTGAACTCAGAGGAGACCGAGGACGTTCTGGCCATGCTGAGCCTGTTCCTTGCTGTACTCTTGTCCTCCTGGCTGGTTTTTCTGGTCTACGGTTATCCGGCAGCGGAGTCTCTTTTCGAGATTACCTCAGCGCTGGCAACGGCAGGGCTTTCCAGCGGTGTTACCAGCGAAAGCATGCCGCCTGTTCTTAAATTTGTACTGTGCTGCAATATGCTGCTGGGGCGGGTGGAGATTCTGGCGATTCTGATTCTGTTTTCGCCCTACAGCTGGATCGGTAAACGACGGAAAAGCGGGGTAGATCAATAGTGAGAGTCGTAATGATTGGAGCCAGCGGGCTGGCGATGGCGACAGTAAGCGAGATGCTGGAGGCCGGCCATGAGGTTGTGGTGGTAGAGAAAGACGAGCAGGTTATTGAGGAGATGGATGAAGAGTTCGACTGCAGTTTCTATCGTGGTGACGGCGCCAAGCCCAGTGTGCTCAAGGATCTGGATCCGACGAATACAGATCTTCTGCTCTGTTTGTCTGACAACGATACGGCGAACGTCCTCGCAGCCGTCGTGGCAAAATCCATGAACTTTGGCCGTATTGTGTTGCGTCTCGAAGATACGGATCTTCTGAGTATTTGCGAGCATCTCGGCCTGGAAAATGTGATCGTCCCGGATCGGAGGGTGGCCCGAGAGCTGCGACGCTTTCTCGATAAGGGGGACGAGCCGCCGACATGAAAAGTTGCCCGCTCAATAGCAAAGGCCACTCGCTTAATGCTCAAAAAATCCCTTGAGCAATCAGTACCTGCGCTTCAATGGCTGTGCCGCTGACTTCGCCGTCGCCCTGCGCATAGTGCACGTCACCTATTGTAAGGCCACAGCCGTCGACCAGGCATGGCAGATAGATCGTCACGCCCGGTCGCATATAGCGAGTGTCCATATTCCCGCCGTGCTCTCGCGGAGGGATCGTCCTCAGGCACTGTTCCTTCAGGGTCCCGGAGGGGCCGCAGATTTCGGCCGGCGTGGCATTGATCGGTGCGGGCATAAACACGCGTGCGCCTAATTTGTCGATCGCGGCTTCCCGGGCGAGGGCACGTTCAACGAGAGCCTGATCGGGCAGGGTGGTGATGACGCCTGGAAAGGCGCCGTTGGGGATCTGCACACCGGGTATCTGCTCAGAGCTGGGATAGTCAGCCCTGAGTTCCCTGGTGACAGAAAAGCCCGCCGCGTAGAAATTGCTGTAACTCCGGCCGGCTGGACTCATTCAGGTTGACCATGAAAAACGGCCAGCCCTGTCGGTGCTGAAATCGACAGGATACTGGCCGCGGGGTGTCAGCTGCCCGTTAGTTCTGGATCGATAAATCCATCAACTGCTTCAGGCTGCCCATGGCTTTCTGTCGTTCAAGCGTTCCGTAGCCGATGTTGCTCGCGCTCAGAGAGCCGCCGGCCTGGAAAGGATAATCGGCGATCGTGGCGAAGAACCGCTGGACAAAGCCCTGCGCGGGAACCATTAACCACATATTGTCAGCGTACCAGCGCACATACATACCAGAGCCGTCGTAGGCATGTTCAAAGGGATCTGCGCGCAGGTTGGTGATCACGGGCCAGGCGGGTGTCTCACGGATGGCCTCATTAATCGCGCCGCGCTCTATCGCAAATGCCACCTTCCAGTCATCCACGCGCAGGGCGTTCAGCATGCCGCTTGCTGCAAAGTACATAATCTCGCGGCGCGGGCCTTTCTCTTCTTTCCCCTCGAAGTAGGGCTTGAAGTTATAGCCATCGAGATGCACACGGAATTTCTTGCCGTTGGCGCGCATGCCGCCCTTGGAGGCGAGTTGCTCTTTAACATCCGGTACGCCAGCCGCTGCCAGGAGGGTCGGCATCCAGTCTTCCTGACTCATGATGTCGTTATAGATAGTGCCGGGCTTGATGGTTCCGGGCCAGCGCACCATCTGCGGGACTCGCATGCCCCCTTCCCAGGTCGTACCTTTCTCACCGCGAAACGGTGTTGTGCCGCCGTCGGGCCAGGTCAGCTTCTCGGCGCCATTGTCTGTCGAAAAAATCACGATGGTGTTTTCGTCAACGCCGAGGGCCTCCAGCTCTTCAAGGAAGCTGCCGACCATGTCGTCGAGTTCGAGCATGCCGTCAGGGTAAAGACCGATGCCGGACTTGCCGCGGTATTTCTCCTGAAGATGTGTCCACACGTGCATACGTGTGAAGTTCATCCACACGAAGAAGGGCTTGTCTTCGTTGACCGCTGCGGCCATGAACTTCTTGGCCGCTCCACCGAACTCGGAATCAACGGTTTCCATGCGCTTGCGCGTAAGAGGGCCGGT
>CAZGGN010000103.1:0-7841 GCA_964525195.1 uncultured Congregibacter sp. | reverse complement strand
GCCGTCGGCATAAGAGTGCAGCACCCCCCGGGGGCCGTATTTTTCATGAAACGCGGGATCTTTGGGGTAGTAGTAGGTCTCAGGCTCTTCTTCGGCATTCAAATGGTAGAGATTGCCAAAGAACTCATCGAAGCCGTGGTTGGTGGGCAGGTGCTTGTCCTGATCACCAAGGTGGTTCTTGCCAAACTGACCGGTCTTGTAACCCTGGTCCTTGAGCAAGTCGGCGATCGTCGGGGCCCAATCCGGGATACCCTGATCACTCCCCGGCATACCAATTGTCAGAAGACCGGTTCTGAACGGCTGCTGTCCCAGGATAAATGATGCGCGACCTGCAGTGCAGGACTGCTGCGCGTACATGTCGGTAAACAAAGCGCCGTCATTTGCGATCGAATCAATATTGGGCGTCTTATAGCCCATGCTGCCGCGATTGTAGGCGCTGGTGTTCCAGAGTCCGACATCATCGCCCCACAGCACGAGAATATTCGGTTTGTCGGCCGCCATCGAATGGGTGCTTAGCATCCAGCTCGCTGCAGCCAGCGACCAGATCGCCGCTCTTTTTATCTTAAACATAGTATTTTCCGTCGTAAGGCTTCCCTGCGGGAAGCGGGTAAGGGTTCACGTCAGCTGCCAAAGGAGCAGCGAACAAACCGCTTGGTGACAGATATCTGTACCTCCGTGGTCAGACGTCGCACCGCGCCTTCGCCGGATTGGCCGAGGCTGACTCCAAGAGTAGATTGATAATCAAGGAATATCCACTCACGGCGAAGCAGGATCAGGCGCTCTGGCGAAGATTGCGTCTCAGGAGGATGTGAGCAGGCAAACCCGGGGCCAGCGAGTAGAAGAGCAAAAGACTCGGTTACTCGCAGAGTGTGACGCTGTGGAGTAGCTTTGCTGTGATTATGCCGGCAGAGTGCTCCTCGCATCCGCAAGTGTAAACATCGGCAGGACAAAGTAGGCAAAGATGCGGTGGCGATTATGCTCCAGCATTTTTTGCGGCGAGCTGACTCGCGTGCTCCGATTGGGGCTTCTTAGCGTATAGGCAATATTACTGTTAAAACTTGCTTAGAGGATTTTATGCCTGTCTTACGGACTGCCCTGATCTGCTTCTTTGGCCTCCTGACCTCCCATCAGAGTTTCGCCCAGGACGATGCCGACGCGGCCGCCGTGGCCGCTATCTCCGGTGTTCCCAGCGCCGCAGGCATGGCTCAGAGCGGCTGGCGCAACCAATGGGGCCTTGGTGTCATCGCCAATCCCAAGTTTGTCGGTAGCGGAGACTATAACCTTCAGCCTATTCCCTATCTCGACTTTCGCTACTTTGATGATAAGGGTACGAAGTACTTTGCCAATGTGCCTCAGGGCCTCGGGGGCTACTTTTACCGCTCCCGCGATCGCCGGGCGGGAAGTTTCTTCAGCGTCGGCGCCGCCATCGCTCCCGGTTTTAACGTCCGTGATGACTCAATTGAGGGCCTCGAGGAAGTCGGTCTGGCGACCGAGGCACGCCTCTATCTGGAGGGCGGAGGAAGACGCTGGGTGGCTTCCGCTACTCTGGCTCAGGACGTGGGCTCAGGTCACGAAGGTGCCTATCTGGATCTGTCGCTTGGACTGCGCGGTCGTCTGGGGGAAGGCAGTGGCTTTTACGCAATAGGCCCGGTGCTCCGTGTAGGTGACGACACCTATAAAGATGCCTTCTTCAGCGTCAGTGCGGCGGAGTCAGCAGCGTCCGGACTGCCGGAGTTCTCGGCGGATGGGGGCGTAGAGCGTATCGGTTTTCAGGGTCTGGCCAGCCTTCCGCTGGGCAAGAGCAAGTGGCGTGTCACGAGCATTCTGCGCGTAAGCTCGCTGATGGAAGACGCTGCCGATAGCCCCGTCGTTGAAGACGAGACGCAGTTCTTCTTCCTGACGGCGTTTACCCGCCCGTTCTGAGTCGACAAGGCGTCAACCATGTCCAAGGGCTTATCTGATATCGGACTCGTCGGGCTGGCGGTCATGGGGCAGAATCTTGCCCTGAATATCGCCGACCACGGTTTTCGCGTTTCGGTGTTTAATCGCACGACGACAAAGACCGATAACTTTATTGAGGAAAATCCCGACACGCCCGGGGGGCTCCATGGCGCCCCTAGTCTCGAGGACTTTGTCGCGTCAATTAAACGGCCGCGAAAAATTATCAGTCTGGTGCGCGCGGGTGCAGCCACTGATGCGGTGATCGACAGCCTGCTTCCGCTATTGGATGAGGGCGACATTATTATCGACGGAGGCAACGCCCTCTGGACCGATACGATCCGCCGTGAGAAAGCCCTGAACGAGAAGGGGTTTTGCTTCATCGGCTCCGGTGTTTCAGGCGGCGAAGAGGGGGCGCGCTTTGGTCCGTCGCTGATGCCAGGCGGTACAGTCTCGGCATGGAACGAGATCAAGCCGGTCTGGGAGGCCATAGCCGCAAAGGTGGATCCCCTGACGGGCAAGCCGATCGAAGGTGCAGAGCCCGGCAGGCCGGTAAAAGGCGGCGTGAGCTGCACAACCTATATCGGTGAAAATGGCGCCGGACACTACGTCAAGATGGTGCACAACGGTATCGAGTACGGCGATATGCAGATGATCTGCGAGGCCTACGCTTTGATGTCCAAACTCCTTGCTATGAGTCCGGGGGATATGAGCGAGGTATTTGCGCAATGGAATCAGGGTCCCCTTGATTCCTTTCTCATTGAAATCACCGCCGATATTCTCCAGCAGGACGATCCGCTGACGGGGCAGCCCTTAGTTGACGTGGTCCTCGACACGGCAGGACAGAAAGGCACCGGTAAGTGGACGGCGGTCAATGCCCTTGACATGGGCATTGCTGCGCCCTCAATCGCCGAGGCGGTCTTTGCCCGATGTATCAGCGCGGTTAAAGAAGAAAGGGTGGCGGCCGCGAAGATTATCAAGCCTGAGTTCGACGCTTTTGACGGCGACCGGGACGCCTTTATTCAGGCGATCCATGATGCCCTGTACTGCGCCAAGATCTGCTCCTACGCTCAGGGTTTTCAGCTCATGCGAGCGGCCCAGGAGGAGTACAACTGGGATCTGGACTTTGGCGCGATCGCCATGATCTTCCGCGGAGGCTGCATTATCCGCGCGGCTTTTTTGCAGAAGATCTACGAGGCTTACCAACGCGACCCCGATATTGCGAACCTGCTCCTGGACCCGTACTTCAAGGCTGAGATTGATCGCTGCCAGACAAACTGGCGCAAGGTGGTCGCAACGGCCGCCAGCAGTGGGATCCCAATACCGACCTTTATGTCGTCACTTGCCTATTACGACGCCTATCGAAGCGAGCGCTTGCCGGCAAACCTGCTGCAGGCGCAGCGGGACTACTTTGGGGCTCACAGCTATGAGCGTGTCGATCAGGATCGCGGCAGATTCTTTCATATGGACTGGCCGGATCCCAAGCGACCGCAGATTGAGCGCTAACGCGTTGGGCTAGCTTAAGGAATAGTGGAATCCTTGGTGTATCAAGGCGACAATTGCAGTGATTTTTATCTGGAGTAAGACACGTGTTCAAAGCTGTATCCCTCATCTTCTCAAGTCTGGTTCTCGCCGCCTGCGGTAGTTCTGACGGTTCTGCCCAGAGCGCTTTCGCCGCCGTAAAAGAGGGCGCGCTGCTGATTGATGTGCGCACTGCCGAAGAGTTTGCCGGAGGCCACCTCCCCGGTGCGATCAATATCCCGCATGGCGAGATTCTGGCCGGCGTGAATGCACTCCAGGCTGACCAGTCCGCTGCGATGGTGCTCTACTGTCGCAGCGGTAACCGCTCGGGGATGGCGACGAAAAGCTTGTCCGGGGCCGGGTTCAGTAATGTGGTGAATGCCGGTGCCTATTCGTCACTCAAGCCGGTTTGGGATGCGGGTGGCTGAGTAATGACAGCCCCTCGGATCCGATGAGGGATGCGGGGCCGCAGTAGGAATCTGCGACGCCCTTCGCAGTTGTGTGCGGCGCGCTACACGGTATTTTATGTCCTTCGTTCCCCTTGACGCTTTGCGTTGCCCCATGGATCGCATGCCGCTGGCGATGCGGGGCGGCGCGTTACGCTGTGCCAACGATCACAGCTTCGATATTGCGAGACAGGGCTACGCTAATCTTCTGGGCGCGCAGGACAAGCGCTCAAAGGACCCCGGTGACAGCAAGGCAATGATCGCGGCCCGGCATGGTTTTCTTGAGGCGGGCTACTATCAGCCTCTTGCTGATCGCCTCGGCGAGCTGTTGCTACCGGCTCTGAATTATGGCGCACTGATCGTGGACGCAGGTTGCGGTGAAGGGTATTACCTGCAGCAACTTAGACAGCGTATTTTGATCGCGGCCCGCCCGGAGCCCCGCATGGTCGGCTTCGATATCTCCAAGTGGGCCCTGCAGAGCGCTGCGAGGCGCTTTTCGGCGACCTGGCTGGTTGCGAGCAATCGCAATATACCGCTGGCGGATTCGTCGGCTGACGTTGTGCTGGATATGTTCGGGTTTCCGGACTTCGCGGATTTTGCCCGCGTGCTCAAGCCTGACGGCTTACTCCTGCGTGTTCAGGCGGGAAGCGATCATCTGCGTGAATTACGCGAGATTATTTATCCTGAGGTCAGGAATAGAGCCACTTCGCCCTCCCGGCCAGCCAGCTTTTCCTCGGTCAGCAGTGAGTCAATGAGTTACCCGTTAAGGTGTCTCAAACAGTCGGCCATCGCTGAACTGCTACTAATGACCCCCCACTTTTTTCGCGCCTCGGCGCAGGGCAGGGCGCGCGTGGCCGAACTCAGTGAACTCACGCTCAGCGTGGATTTCTGCATAGAGCTGCTGCGCCGAAACTCACTTTGAAATTGCCGGGCCGCGATCAATCCAGGCTCAGATTCTCCGCGATGCGACAGGGCGCTCGGCCTCTGCGATAGATGACACGCTCACCGGATTGATCTGGAGCCGTTCTGCGAGAATCATAGAGCCATGCCAACACAGCTGTGTTGCAAGCGCTTAACGTCATCCCCAGGAGGAAATCTGTGAACCCACTCGTACGCTTATGTCTCGTTGCCATCCTGTCTCTTGCTGCCACAGGTTGCGTCTATGTTAATGGCAAGAACGTGAATCTTGATGATTGGCAGGAAGTCCAGCAAGACAACCGCGAACTGATCAGCCAGCTCGATATCGGCATGCAGCGAAGCGCAGTGATTCAGAAGCTGGGCACGCCATCGGATTCTGAGGCTTTTAGTCACGATGGAGAGGAAGTCAGAGTATTGTTCTATCGTACCCAGCGGAAACACGCGGATGGTGAGACCAGTCGCGATGAGACAACACCTCTGGTTTTTAAGAATGACATTTTGATAGGCTGGGGCGATTCGGTTTACTCAAAGTTGGAGCATTAAACCAGGGACGTGTCACGCCTTGATCGTCACCTCAGTTCACAGTTAGCAATCAAGCGCGCCGATGTGCGGCGACTGCTCGCCCAGGGGCGCGTCGA
Source organism: uncultured Congregibacter sp. (assembly GCA_964525195.1). Classification (GTDB taxonomy): domain Bacteria; phylum Pseudomonadota; class Gammaproteobacteria; order Pseudomonadales; family Halieaceae; genus Congregibacter. The sequence goes on along the minus strand of CAZGGN010000103.1, from coordinate 2,380 downwards.
GGTTGATGGCAACCCCGCCACGGATATCAATCAACAGATTACCCGCTTCAGTCAGGTGCGCTGTGATGGCCGGGTTACCCAGGCCAGGAAAGCGCGCTACCTGATGTTGAACAAGCCCGCGGGCGTGGTCAGTGCAACCGTTGATGGGATGCACCGCACCGTTGTCGACTTGCTGGAGCAGCCCTGGAAAAAGGAGCTGCATATTGTGGGGCGTCTGGATTTCAACTCGACGGGACTGGTCTTGCTGACGAACGATGGGCAGTGGTCCAGAGCCCTGTCGCTGCCCGAATCCAAATTGCTGAAACGCTATAGGGTCAGCGTAGAAAAGCCCCTCAGCGAAGAGCACGTTGAGAGGTTTCGGCGTGGATTGTACTTTGGCTACGAGGGGATCCTAACGCGGCCGGCGCAGCTCACTATTCTGGGTGAGTTCGATGCCGAAGTCGGCCTGGTCGAGGGCCGTTACCACCAGATCAAGCGCATGTTCGGACAGCTTGGTAACAAGGTCCTGAGCATCCATCGCTTTGCGGTGGGTTCCCTGGAGCTCGATGCAGGTCTTGCACCCGGCCAGAGTCGGGAGCTGACCCCGTCCGAGCTCTGCGCGCTGTCAGTAGTACAGCCTCATATCTCCGGGGCCCGAATCCCGAGCGGCGGCATAGAGCAGTAACTTGGAGCTACACAGCGTTCTGAGTTGATTGATTGAGTCGGTTTGGCGCGACCTGCCCGGGAAGTCTATGATTGCGCCCCAGTTTACTGTCAGGAGCCTCCATGCGCGCTCTGTTTCGTCACTTCATTACCCTCGCGCTGCTATTAACTGCAGCGATATCGCTCAATTCTTATGCAGAAGAACCGGAAGACTCTGGCGTCTCCGTCTACGTTGATTCTGATGATCCCATGGGCGATGTACAGATCGCTTTGGACAAGGCACGGTCCCGGGGCAAGTTGCTGCTCGTTGTCATGGGCGCGCAGTGGTGCCATGACAGTCGTGGACTGGCGGAGAGGTTCCAGGAGCCTGAGGTCGCAAATGTACTCGCGGCGTCTTATGAGACGGTATTTGTGGATGTGGGTTATTTCAAGGATTTGCGCGCGATCACTCAGCGTTTTGATCAGCCACACTACTTTGCTACGCCCACGGTGATGATTATCAACGCCGACAGCGAGCGCCTGATGAATGCGGCCGATATGCATATCTGGGGCTCGGCCGGTCAGTTGCCTACAGCAAAGTACGTTGATTATTTTGCCGCCTATGCGGCCAATCCCTCTTTGCAGTTCGTACCTTTGCCGGATGAACATGCATCGGCGATTGCGCGCTTTGAGCAGCAAAACGGACAGCGTCTCGCGGAGGCCTACGCGGTACTCGTGCCCGACATGCAGGCGGAAGATCGTACCGGCAAAGCCGGTGACGCGTTTCTTCAGCGCTGGCGCGCAGTGCGCGACTACAGGATGAGCCTGCAGAAAGATATCCAATCGCTTCGCCAGCAAGCTGTGGAATCTCCAGGCGAGCCCCTGACGTTGCCGACCTATAGTCCCTTTGAATGGGAGGATACTCCTTCGCATTAGGGATCATTGCCGGCGTTGAACTGGCGTATGATTCTCCCCGGAAATCCGTTGCACCGCGATGTGGTCTGTCGGCCCGGGTGTCAGCGAGGAGCAAGTGATGTTGTTTTCAATGCGCCCGTCAGAGCTGTCATGCCATAGCTGCAAAACGGGAGTCCGATTCCTGCGAATCGCCAGCGTACTGGCAACAGTGTTTCTGGTCGGCTGCGACCGGGAGCCCCGGGACCAGGCGCCTGTCGCCCCGGTCGTCGCGCTTGCACCGGCGGATCTGGTGCTCGTCAATGGGGGGATTTATACCGTCGATGAGGAGCGCAGCTGGGCCGAGGCTGCTGCGGTCAGGGGTGGGGTATTTGTTGCTGTGGGCGACAGGGCTGACATGGAGGCGCTCATTGGCCCCGAAACGCAGCTCATCGACCTGGCGGGCAGGTTGGCGTTGCCGGGCTTTCACGATGCCCATGTTCATCCCCGCATGGGCGGCATGGCACTGCTGGGCTGCAACCTCGAAGGGCTCGACAGCGTTGACGCCATTCTGACCAGAGTCGCCACCTGCGCCGACAGTGGAGAAGGGTGGATCAGGGGCTACGCCTTTGACCTCGGGCTTTTCGGGCAGGATGGACCGCACCGGTCACTGCTCGACGCGGTCACGGGCGATCGCCCTGCGTTTCTTGAGGCCGCCGACGGTCACAATGCCTGGGTCAACTCCCGGGCACTCGAACTGGCCGGCATTAGCGCAAGCACCCCGGCGCCTGAAATGGGCGTGATAGAACATGACCCGGACGGATCTCCCAGCGGCACGCTCCGGGAGTCCGCAATGGCCCTGGTGACC
>CAZGGN010000102.1:7064-10486 GCA_964525195.1 uncultured Congregibacter sp. | reverse complement strand
CACCAGCGGCGAGCCGGTCGATGTCATCGCATTGTCCACGAGTTCTGAGTTCGCGGCGCGCGCAGCGCTCCGGGAGCCTGATTTGTTCCACAGCCTGACCTTGCTCTCGCCCACGGGATTCAGTCGGCGGCGGGAGTCGCGCTCGCCCATCGGTCCGCGAGTGCATCGGGTGCTCCGATTTCCCTTACTCGGGGCAGGTCTCTTCCGTTTGCTGCGCACACGCCCGTCGGTGCGATTCTTCCTGAACAAGGCCTTTGCCGACGGGGCGCCCGATGAGATGGTCGATTACGCCTGCGCAACCGCCGCTCAGCCCGGCGCCCTGAATGCGCCTTTTTACTTTGTCTCGGGTCAGCTGTTTGAGCCCGACGCGGTGGGCAATCTGTATCTGCCGCTCACCTTGCCGGTTCTGGTGCTCTATGATGAGGACCCGAATATCAGTTTTACCTATCTTGATGAGCTGGCCGCAGCTCGTGCCAACTGGCGTCTCGTCCGGATTGCGCCCACCCTGGGCCTCCCGCACTTTGAAAAGCCCACGGAGACCTGCATTGCCCTGGAAAAGTTCTGGGCAGCAACGAACGAGACGAACTAACAGAGCCGCGCAGCGGTTGACCGCAGCCATTTTAAAAATCTATCGTGTAAGCTTAAGTTTACATCGGTGTCGTTTTCGCGACGTCAATTCTTAGTCTGCTGGATATAGAAACTATGGCGAAAGCCTTTCCTTTTACTGCCATCGTCGGTCAGGAAGAGATGAAAACTGCGCTGCTGGTGGCTGCGGTGGATCCTTCTATCGGCGGTGTGTTGGTGTTCGGTGATCGCGGGACGGGCAAGTCCACCGCGATTCGAGCCCTGGCCGCGCTGATGCCAAAAATCCCTATGGTCGATGGATGTCCGTTCAACTGCGATCCGGACAAGCCGCCGGCGGGGCTTTGCGTCCGCTGCGAGAAGGGCGGTGCCCTGAAGTCGCGCCAGTCGCCGATTCCCGTGGTCGACCTGCCCCTGGGCGCTACGGAAGATCGCGTAATTGGTGCGCTGGACCTTGAACGCGCGCTGCACGACGGTGAAAAAGCCTTTGAGGCTGGATTGCTGGCCCGGGCGCACCGCGGCTTTTTGTATATCGATGAGGTCAACCTTCTCGAGGACCACATCGTGGACTCGCTCCTTGACGTCGCCGCCAGCGGTGAGAATGTGGTCGAGCGAGAAGGCTTGAGCGTGCGCCATCCGGCGCGTTTCGTGCTGGTGGGCAGTGGGAACCCGGAGGAGGGGGAGCTGCGCCCGCAGCTGCTTGATCGCTTTGGCTTGTCCGTGGAGGTGAAGACTCCGCAGGATGTTGCCTCCCGGGTGGCCATCGTGCGGCAGCGCGACGCTTTCGAGCGAGACCCCGAAGGGTTTATCAAACATGAGGCGCGCAAAGAGGGTCGAATCCGGCGCCAGCTCCAGCAGGCTCGCGAGGGCCTCGATGAGATCGAAGTTCCCGGCGAAGTCCTGGAGGCCGCCGCCACCCTGTGTCTTTCACTGGGCACCGATGGTCTTCGCGGCGAGCTGACCCTGATCCGTACGGCGCGTGCGAAGGCGGCGCTGGCCGGTCGCACGGAGGCGACTATCGAAGATATGCGCTCCCTTGCACCCTCGGTGCTCCGACACCGTTTGCGGCGGGATCCGCTCGATGAATCCGGCTCGACTGCGCGCATCGACAAAGCGCTGGCGGCGCTCTTCGATTGACCGCTGGGGCGTCGGACGAGCAGCTTGCCCGCTGGGATGATGCGGCCCTCGCGGCTGCCTGTCTGGCGGTGGGCGGACATGCCCTGGGGGGATTGCGACTCCGCGCCCGGCCCGGTCCCGTCCGGGATTTCTGGCTTGAGCAGTATCGGGCACTCCTGCCCGTGGATAAGCCCTGGCGTAAGATTCCGCTCCACTGCAGCGAGTCACGACTGTTGGGTGGTCTGGATCTCGCGGCGACGCTGCGCAAGGGCACCCTCGTCGCGGGTCGCGGCTTGTTGGTAGAGAGCCATGAGGGGGTCGTGCTGCTGGCAATGGCTGAGCGCGCGCCCTCGTCGGTTGTGGCGCCCCTTGCCGCCTTGCTGGACGAGCCGGTGCTGCGCCTGGAGCGTGAGGGCGTTGCGGCGCAGCACAACTGTCAGCTGGTATTGCTGGCGCTCGATGAAGGCGTAGACGATGAGGCTATTGCGACCAAGCTTATTGAGCGTCTTGCCCTGCAGCTGGATCTGAATCCACTGCCCATCGCGGCCCTCGATGACTTTCCCTGGAACGCTGAGGATATTGAGCGCGCCCGGAGCCTGCTCCCGGAGGTCACCCTCGGTGAGAATGCCTTAGAGAGTATTTGTCGGGCGACGCTCGCGCTGGGTATAGACTCGCCGCGGGCGGCGTTGCTAGCGGAGCTTCAGCTCGAGCAGGTGCTGCGGCTGGTGCTCCTGCCGCTGGCCACGCGACTGCCGGCAGGCGACGCTGAGGAATCCCCTGAGGATGAGGCCGAAGCAGAATCGGCAGCGGATCAGCCCCCGGAAGATCGCTCGGAGGCGTCTCCGGAAGAAGCTTCGGCAGATGACCCGGGCGAGGACACCCAGAATAGAGAGAATGCGGAGTTGCCGCCGGAGCCGCCGCCGGATCAGTCTCCGCCAGAAAGTGATGATGATTCACAGGATGCGGATCGGCGCGGTGATGCGCTGGACGAAGAGCAGATTCTCGATGCAGCCAAAGCCCTGCTGCCACCGGACCTGCTCGCAAAGCTTTTGACCGGCGGCATCCGTCCGAGACGCAATAATGCCAGCGGCAAGTCCGGGGCGCAGCAGCGGCACATGCTGCGCGGCAGACCGATGGGAAGTATCGCCGGTGACCCACGCAGTGGCGCACGGCTGGACCTGATGGCAACACTGCGAACCGCAGCGCCCTGGCAGCGGCTGCGCGGTAAACCCTCCGGAGGGGCGCGGTTGCGCGTGCAGGCGGAGGACTTTCGCGTCGTGCGTTTTCGCCAGCGCTCCCAGAGCGTGACGGTGTTTGTGGTAGATGCCTCCGGCTCGTCGGCGCTGTATCGCCTCGCGGAAGCCAAGGGCGCGGTAGAGCTTTTGCTGGCCGACTGTTATGTGCGGCGCGACGAGGTGGCGCTGATTGCCTTTCGCGGGGAGGTGGCGGAGCTGCTGCTGCCGCCGACGCGCTCGCTGGTGCGGGCCAAGCGAAGTCTTTCGGCCTTGCCCGGCGGCGGTGGAACACCTCTCGCGGCAGCCATCGATGCAACGGCAGATCTTCTGGAAATGCTCGATCGCCGCGGCGCGACCGCAGCCTATGTGATGCTTACCGACGGGCGGGGGAATGTCTGCCGGGATGGCCGGACGGGACGGGAGCCGGCTCTTGAGGACGCGATGCACGCGGCCACTCTGCTTCGGCAGCGCAGCGCGGCCTCCGGCATG
>CAZGGN010000102.1:5722-7054 GCA_964525195.1 uncultured Congregibacter sp. | reverse complement strand
CGACCCCATCGCTCGGCGAGTAATCTTGCTCAGGCCCTTGGTGCCCTCTATTTGCCGCTGCCCAACGCGGATGCAGCGCAGTTGCAGGCCGCTGTGCGGCAGGTTGTCGCCTGATCCGATGAAAGCGCTCGAACTGCCTCCGGACTGGCCTGCAGCACAATACAGTCATTTTGTCGAGGCGGACGGTCTTCGCTGGCACGTGCAGGTTCGCGGTAGCGGCCCGGACCTGCTGTTACTGCACGGCACCGGTGCGTCATCACATTCCTGGGCACCCCTGGCGCCCTTGCTCGAGAGGCATTTCCGGCTGATTGCGCCAGATCTGCCGGGGCAGGGCTTTACCGAGATGGCGCCGCCTGAGCAATGCTCCCTGCCCGGGATGTCTCAGGCGATCGCGAAATTGCTCGAGGTGCTGGGTGCAAAGCCGGCTCTGGTGGTCGGGCATTCCGCCGGCGCCGCGATTGCCAGCAGCCTGTGCCTGCGCGGCGCGATCAATCCGAAAGCGGTGATCAGTATTAATGGGGCGATGCTGCCCTTTGGACGTGCCGCAGCGCCGGTCTTTAACCGTGCCGCACGCTTCCTCGCAGACTCCCCCCGCTTCACGCAGATCGTCGCGCTGCATGCGGTGCTGCGAAAGCCGGTCGAGCGCATGCTGCGACAGACCGGATCGAAGACGCCGCCGGAGATGGTCCGTTGCTATCGGGAGCTCCTGGGTAGTTCCCGGCATGTGGCGGCGACGCTGCGCATGATGGCGAACTGGGATCTGGCTCCCCTGGAATCGAACCTGGACCGCTTAAACCCGGCGCTGTATCTGCTTGTCTGCGACAACGATCTGGTGGTCCAGCCGGTGCAGGGCGAGGAACTGGCCGGACGCTTGCCCCGGGCTTCTCTGCAGCGGGTGCCCGGGCTGGGTCATCTGGGCCATGAGGAGCGGCCCGAGTGGTTTGCGGAGCGGATAATGGCTATCGCGGGCGAGCAGGGTCTCCAGTAATTGCACGATCGGGTGTGCAACGTCAAAACTTGCTGCTATCCTGTCAACTAAAGTAGACACATTGGCTGTAATAAACTGTGAACAGTATTGTACCCCCGGGTTCTGCCCCCCGCCCTGACAGCGCTCCGCACGCTATTGTTATCGGCAGTGGTTTTGGAGGCCTCGCCGCCGCTATTCGGCTGTCTGTGCGCGGCTATCGTGTCACGGTGCTCGAGAAACTGGATGCGCCGGGCGGTCGTGCTTATGTATTCCGCCAGGACGGTTATACCTTTGACGCCGGACCCACAATTATTACCGCGCCCTTCCTCCTTGAGGAGCTTTGGGATCTCTGCGGCAGAACCTTT
>CAZGGN010000102.1:4995-5712 GCA_964525195.1 uncultured Congregibacter sp. | reverse complement strand
CGCGAGATGGCGCCCTTCTTTCGCTTGCGTTTTGACGATGGTGAGACCTTTGATTACACCGGCGATGCAGAACAGATGCGGGGTGAGATCGCGCGCATTGCGCCGGAGGATCTCGCCGGTTACGAGAAATTCCTGAAAGCCAGCGCCACGGCCTATCGTCTGGGCTATGAGCAGATGGGCGACATGCCCTTCACCAAGCTCAGCGACATGCTCAAGGTGATACCCGAGATGCTGCAGATGCAGGGGCTTCGCAGCCTGCATTCGCTGGTTAGCAGTCACGTGAAAAACGAGAAGATCCAGACGGTGCTGAGTTTTCATCCGCTGTTGATTGGCGGTAATCCCTACTCGGTGACGGCTGTTTACGCGTTGATTTCCTACCTCGAACAGAAATTTGGCGTGCACTCGGCGATGGGCGGTACCGGTGCGCTGGTGAAGGCGATGGTCTCGCTCATGGAGTCCCAGGGTGCGGTGCTGCGCTGCAATGCAGAGGTTGAGGAGATTCTTGTAGAGAAAGGTGAGGCTCGCGGCGTGCGGCTGGCCTCCGGTGAAGTGCTGTCCTCGGATATTGTCGTCTCCAATGCGGATGCGGCCTGGACCTATCGACATCTGCTGCGACCGGAGCATCGCCGCCACTGGACTGATCGCAAAATCGAGCGTTCGCGGTTCTCTTCCGGTCTGTTTGTCTGGTACTTCGGTACCGACCGGCGCTATGAAGAT
>CAZGGN010000102.1:2852-4881 GCA_964525195.1 uncultured Congregibacter sp. | reverse complement strand
GTCTCGAGGAAACCGTGTTGCCGGGCTTCTCCGAGCATATTCAGACTTCCCGGGTTATGACACCGCTGGATTTTCAGAGTCGGCTGCTGGCGTTTCGCGGCTGTGCCTTCAGCTTTGAGCCCACGCTGATGCAGAGCGCCTGGTTCCGGCCGCACAACGTGAGCGAGGATGTTAAGGGGCTTTATCTGGTCGGTGCGGGTACGCATCCCGGTGCGGGTATTCCGGGGGTGATTACCTCGGCCAAGGTGCTCGATCAGGTGGTTCCGCCGGTACATAGCTATGCCTGAGGTCGTCATGTCTTCCAAGCCGCGCATCCCCATTCCTGCTGATAAACGCTCGGACACGGCACACTGCCGCGCCATGATCCGCACGGGCTCGCGTTCGTTCTTTCTCGCGTCGCACCTGCTACCGGCGGCGCTGCGCGATGCGGTCTATGCGCTCTACGCCTTTTGCCGCGAGGCCGACGACGCGATCGATGACGGTGCAGACCCGTTTATTGCCCTGTCGGTATTTGAGGCGCGTCTGGCGGCGGTGTACGGCGCAGGAACGCCTGACAACCCCGTGGATCGAGCTCTCGCGCGGGTGGTGAAGGATTATGCCCTACCGCAGGAATTGCTTGAGGCACTGCTTCAGGGGTTTGCCTGGGATGCGCAGTCGCGAGCCTACAAGGATCTGGCAGGTGTCTACGGTTACGGCGTGAGAGTGGCCGGCTCTGTGGGAATCATGATGGCCTTGCTTATGGGGGTGCGGGATGCCTCGCTGCTCGCACGCGCTGCGGATCTGGGCGTGGCGATGCAGTTGACCAATATCGCCCGGGACGTAGGCGAGGACGCCGTTGCCGGGCGGGTTTATCTGCCCTTGCGCTGGCTGAGGGAAGTCGATCTCAGTCCTCAGGTGCTGACCGATAATCCTCGCTTCACGCCGGAGCTCGGTTCGGTTGTGGCGCGGTTGCTCAGCGCGGCGGAGTGTCTCTACGCGCGCGCCGATAGTGGCATTGCGGGCTTGCCGGCGCGGTGTCGTCCCGGCATCTATGCTGCGCGGAAACTCTATGCGGGTATTGGTCATGAACTGCTGCGCCGCGGCGGTGACAGCATTTCCCGGCGCACGGTGCTCCCGGCGCATCGCAAACTGGTACTCACTGCCCGGGCGCTGATTCCGCCCCGGGTAAATCCGGCACATTTGAATGCGGAGCCGCTACCGCAGGTGCGCTATCTGATTCGCGCCGTCGACAGGCTGCCCGCCCAGGCCGTGGCCAGTGCGCCTCAGAGTGGGCTTTCAAGTGATATCGACTGGCTCCTGAATGTCTTTGCGGAGCTTGAGAAGCGCGATCGCCAGGTGCACGACTCGCCCCGGGACTTCAGCCGAAGCGCGGCATCCTGAACGGCAGTAGCGTCTGAACCCAGGGCTGCTCGAAGCGCTGCATGTTCAGGCTCTCATGAAACCCCAGCGCCCGCTCCTCGCCAAACTGTGTCTCAATCAATGAGCGCGCGTAAAACGGGGTGTCTTCAAAGGTGCGCAGGACTTTCTGCTGACCCTCGGATCCGGGCATGCGTCGTTTAACCCGCCATACGCTGGTAGTGGGCAGGCTCCCTGCGCTGCGCAAAGGCTCTGTGCGTATCGATCCGTCCTCGCCGAAACGCAGCGCCAGGCGATGTGTCGGGCGCATGGGGTGTCGCGCTTCGTAGCGGACCGCGCAGTCGCCGTTGCCCAGTCTCGAGCGTGTCCAGTCCCATCCGGAAAAACCGTCGGCCAGGGGCTCGCTGCCGCTGTTGCTGTCCAGATAGCCATGTCCGGACCACTTCACCTTGAGCGCCGGGAAGTCGACATCCACGCGGGCTATGGGCGCGAGGGGGTTCCAGCGATGTCGACCTGCATCATCGAGCAACAGACTGTGCTCGGTAAATGCACTGGGTGTTAGTTTGATGCTGCCGCGCATGCGCCGGGGGTAGGGCACGCAGCGCTCGTCGATCTGTGCATTGAGGCTCCGGCGGGTCAAAAGACCCGTGCCGGGGGGTCCCAGCAGGTCTCA
>CAZGGN010000102.1:0-2842 GCA_964525195.1 uncultured Congregibacter sp. | reverse complement strand
TGAGGCTCTCGCCCGACCAGTCAATGCGACTCGGTCCCAGTTGGTAGCTGTCCCGGGTTCTGATCAGCCGCTCGTCCGAGCGCTCGGTCATGCTCCAGCGTTTGCGTCCGCCCGGCCCGTAAAGAATGGTGTTGAATGCGCAGTGCTTTTCCGCAGGCATATTGCCTCGACGGCGCGCGCGGGCATAGTAGGGGGAAAACACGCTGCCAACAAAGATAATCAGCGTCAGCGCCTCCCGGCCATCATCGCTCAGGGCGTCTATATACCACCAGAGGTAACCGTTATCCGGCACCGACTCGGCGAAGTCGATGCCCGGCACCCGGCGTCGGTAGGCTGCCGGTAAAGACAGTGCGGTCTCGGGCGGGTCGCGGTCGAGCGACAGTTCAGGGTCATCATTGCTCATACTTGCTTGTATTCTCGAGGTGTCTAATCTAAATTACACATCAAGTGTAAACCAAAATGAACATCATAGGATGTGCTTATGCCGATGGGTAACAGTGATTTTGAGCAGGTGTTGCGTTCCGCGATTGCTGAGGCAGCTGATCCTCGATGTCCGAAGACCTTGGCCGCGGCTCTTGAGTACGCAGTGTTCCCGGGTGGGGCGAGAGTGCGGCCCAAGCTCTGTCTGGCGGTAGCGCTGGCGAATAATTGTGATGCGCCGGCACTCGCCGCCGCTGCTGCGGCATCCGTGGAGTTGATGCACTGCGCCTCGCTGGTTCACGATGATATGCCGTGTTTTGATAATGCCGATGAGCGTCGTGGTCGACCGTCAGTGCATACGCGCTTCGGCGAGCCGATCGCGCTGCTGACTGGCGATGCATTGATCGTGTCAGCCTTTGCGCTGCTGGCGCGGCCTCAGCTGGCGGCGGCGGATCGCCTGCCCGCACTAATGCGGGTTATTGCAGAGGGTGTGGGCGCGCCCTGTGGCATTGCCGCGGGTCAGGCCTGGGAGTCAGAGCCGGTGGTTGATGTATCGCTCTATCATCGCGCGAAAACCGGGGCCCTGTTCATTGCGGCTACAGCGGCGGGTGCGGCGGCTGCGGGAGTGGATGTGGCGCCGTGGCGTGCGCTGGGTGCGAAGATTGGTGAGGCCTATCAGGTCGCTGATGATATTCAGGATGCCACATCGACCGCAGAACAGCTCGGTAAGCCCTGCGGTGTTGATGCCGCCCTGGAGCGTCCCAGCGCCGTCAGCGAACTGGGTCTGGAAGGCGCCACGCGTCGCTTGCGCGAGCTTGTGGAAGAGGGGGTCGCAGCGGTTCCTCCCTGCGCGGGCCGGGCAGAGCTGCAACAGGTCGTCCGGCAGCAGGCCAAGCGTTTTTTGCCTGATGCCTGCACACCGGTGGCTGCCTGAGCCACCCTTTCTCCTAGACGCTCGCACGAGCGCGGCGCTTTATCACTATGCTTGAAGCCCTGCTTCAACGCCGGGATCGATTGCTCGGCAGTCCGGCTTTTCATCGAGCCGTTTTACGTTTTCCTCTCACGCGCTGGATCGCCCGGCGCCGGGCCCGCGAGCTGTTCGATATCACCGCGGGTTTTGTCTATTCGCAGGTACTGGCGGCTTGCGTGGAGCTTGATCTGTTTGAGCGTCTCGCGGATGGTCCGCGACATACTGCGGAACTAGCGCGCGATAGCGCAGTTCCAGTGGATGCGCTCGAGCGTTTGCTGGAAGCCGCGGGCGAGTTGCGTCTGGTCCAGCGCGGCAAAAGGGATTCCTGGCGCCTTGGTGAGCTGGGGGCTGCGAGCCGCGGCAGTCCCGGTATTGCCGCGATGGTCAGGCATCACAGTGTGCTCTATCAGGATCTTGCCGACCCTCTTGCGCTGTTGCGTGATCGCTCCGCCAGTCGTCTCGGGCAGTACTGGGGTTACGCGGCGCAGCCGGGCCACAGTGAGTCGGCAAATGCTGCGCGCTACAGCGAGCTGATGGCGCAGTCGCAGTCCTTTGTCGCTGATGATGTCCTTGCCCACTGTCCGCTCTTTGGGCGCCGCCATCTCCTCGATATCGGTGGTGGCAGCGGCGTATTTGCAGCGGAGGCCTTGCGGCGTTTCCCGCAGCTTCGTGCCACGGTCTTTGATTTACCCGATGTGGCAGCGCTGGCATCAGCGCGCTTTGAGGCCGAAGCGCTCGATGCTCGCGGTTCTGCCCTGGGCGGCAATATGCTCGAGGGCCCCCTGCCTGGCGGTGCCGACGTGATTTCACTGGTGCGCATTCTGCATGATCACGATGACGAGGCCGTAGTCGCCCTGTTGGCGTCCGTCCGGGAGGCCATTAGCTCTGACGGTCTGCTCGTCATTGCCGAGCCCATGGGTGAAACGCCGTCGGCGCCCGGGGTTGGTGCCTATTTTCATCTGTATCTCTGGGCCATGCGCAGTGGTCGGCCGCGGAGCGGCGCGCGAATTCGTGCGCTGCTCGAGGCGGCGGGGTTTGCGGATGTTCGCGAGCAGGCGACCTATCAACCGCTCCTGGTGCGCGTCATGACGGCCCGCCCGGCGCAGCCGCTATCGACCGTCCAGTCCTGTTGAAAAGAAAAATGTCATATTATCTTGACAGCACGACCTGTCCATATAAACTGACACAAAGAGCAGGAAAGCCCGTTTACACGCATGGAGCGAAGGGTGATAGATAGAACAGCGACTGCTGTCGTATTCGAGAAGCCGGGAGTGATGTCCCTGCGCAGCGTCGGGCTTATAGAGCCCTCGCAGAGTGATTGCGTTGTTGATGTGCTCTGGAGCGGCATCAGCACCGGCACCGAGCGTCTGTTGTGGGATGGCCGCATGCCGGCTTTTCCGGGTCTCGACTACCCTCTGGTTCCCGGCTACGAGTCCGTAGGCCGTGTTGCAC
>CAZGGN010000101.1:3408-10497 GCA_964525195.1 uncultured Congregibacter sp. | reverse complement strand
CCGGCATTAACTGAACGAATCAGGAGGTCCCTACGCTCATTGATGCCGCCCAGATGTAAAATGACACTCAGACAATGCGCGGAGCTACGATGAGCGGCGAAGAACACTGGGTTTTCGGCTACGGTTCACTGATTTACAAGGTGGACTTTCCCTATCTGGACCGGGAGGTCGCGACCCTGCGCGGCTGGACGCGACGCTTCTGGCAGGGCTCGCATGATCACCGCGGCACACCCGAATCGCCGGGACGCGTGGTCACGCTGATTCGCGATCCCCGGGCGCTGTGTCGGGGCATCGCTTACCGGGTCGAGGAATCGGTTTTCTCCCATCTGGATCATCGCGAGAAAAACGGCTACGAGCGTCACCGTACCCGACTGTATCTCGAGCACCGGGAAGAAACCGTATCCGGGACTTTCTACATCGCGGGGGAAGACAATCCCGCGTTTCTTGGCGGAGGCGAAGACCATGCGCTGGCGCGGCACATCGCCGATAGCCACGGTCCCAGTGGCAGCAATGCCGACTATCTTCTGTCACTCGCGGCAGCCCTGCGGGAGCTGGGCGAGGATGACGAACACGTCATGTCCCTGGAACGCGCCCTCCTCAGCCTTCGCGCGAAGACCTGAGAAGCCACGCAGTGCCCGTGCCGCTAGAGTGGACGACGCACCGCAATAACCTCGGGATCTTCCTTACTGCGAACCAGACGAAACCCCAGTCCCTCGCACAAGCGCAGCATCTTCGAATTCGAGGCCAGCACGTCCCCATCCATAAACTCGAGCCCGCGATCCCGCGCCGCATTCATCAGGCTCTGCATGAGCTGGCGACCGATCCCCTGGCGCTGCACGTCATCGCTCACGGTCAGGGCAAATTCGCAGGAATTGCCATCCGGATTGGTGACGTAGCGCGCAACGGCGAGAAATCGCGCCTCCTCCCCACGCTGCTTGAGCACCACTACCAGCGCCATCTCCCGGTCGTAATCAATTTGCGTAAAACGCGCGAGCATACGCGGTGAGAGCTTGTCCATGCGATACATAAAACGGTTATAGCGACTATCGGGCGAAAGGCTGTCGACAAAAACCTTCTCCAGCGCGGCGTCTTCGGGTCGAATCGGGCGGATAACCACGTCCCGCCCGTCCGGAAGCTGCCAGTGCCGTCGCAGTTCATCCGGGTAGGGGTGAATGGCCATATGCCCGTAGCGACGTGTGGAAGTCTTCGGAGGAGAGACATTCACCTCCACATCATCCACGCATACCCCGCCGTCACCGAGCCTGAGGGAGGGGATCAGCAGCTTGCGGACTTGTGGCAGTACGCAGCAGATTTCCGAAACACGCATGAGAAGGCTCAGCAATGCGTCTTTCTCTGCGCCATCGGGCATACTGCCCGGCACATGTGTGAGCGCGCGATCAATAAGATCTCGGCAGAGAAACAGGTTGAGCGGTGGCAGGGCGACGGCGATATCACCCACCGTACCACTCTGCAGCGAAGCGAGTTGCATGACCGGGCCAAACACCGGGTCATAGTCCATGGCAACCATCAGGGAGCTGGTGTCGTTTGTCTCCCGCAGATGTTCCACCCCCACGCCGCTGATGTGCGCCCGGGGAAATCGCTGCTCCATCTCTTCGAGTAATTCCCGATAGGCGCTGCGCACCGAGGCTGCGTCGCGCACACGGCGCATGGGAAGCTCGGCGCTTCCAACATCCGGCGTGTTGATATGCATTCTAACCGGCAGACCCAGGGTTTCTGCCGCGATGAGCGCATCACCGGGGGCGTGCACATTCAGACTGTGCGGCACCGGCATATGAAACGCACTGAGCAGGGCCTTAGCCTCAGACAGCGTCAACTGGCCCTGTCGGTGACTGATGGCCTCCTCGATCATGAGCTGGGCACCGGTGATGTCAGCTGCAGACTGCGCACCCTGCGAGGGTGGCGCATGCAAAAGTACCGCCTGATGGCGCTCATAGGCAGCGAGATAGGCGAAGGCGTCAAGGCAGCGCTCCGGGCTGGTAAACTGCAAAATTCCAGCCTCGCGCAGCGCATCGCGCGCGGCGCTAACCCGCGATTGCCCCATCCAGCATGCGAGTACCGGGCGCCGCGCTCCGTGCACCGCTCCTATGAGCGCCCGGGCGCAGGCCATCGCATCCGTACTGCGCTGCGGCGTGAGCAGGACCAGCAGCGCATCGAATTCTGAATCACCCAATAGCGTGCTCACCGCCTGCCCGTAGGCAGCCGCATCAGCATCGCCCAGCAAATCAATCGACGCGCCCACAACACGCGAGCCCGGCACGCTGGCCATGAGCTTTTCCAGGCTTTCCTGAGACGGCGGCGCGACTACCACCCCGCGCCGCAGGGCGCGATCCTCGGCCATCATCGCCGGACCTGCCGCGTTACTGAGTATGCAAAGTCGCGGGCCCTTCACCCGGGTGCCCGCGATCAGTGCCCGGGCCGCGGTAAAGAGCTGGTGGACCGTATTCACGCGTACCGCCCCGGCACGCGCTATGGCGGCGTCAAAAACCCGATCGGCGGCCTGTGTCGCAGTGCCTGAGGGCCTTCGCCCCGATTTCAGCACGATAACCGGTTTCACCCGCGCTACCGCTCGAAGACCGCTCAGAAAGCTCCGGGCATCGACCACCCGTTCGATGTACAGCAGCACGCTCCGGGTCTGCGCATCGATCGACAGATAATCCAGCAGGTCGCCCACGTTCAGATCCGCCGAGGCACCTGGCATGGCGACCAGTGAAAATCCAAAGCGGTTGGACTCAGCCCAGTCCAGCAGCGCACTGGAAAAGCCCGCGGACTCTGCGATCAGGGCGACCTGCCCGGGCGCTACGCGACTGTGCGAAACCGTGGCATTGAGACCCGCGGAGGAACGCACAATCCCCAGGCTGTCAGGACCCAGCAGGGCCATACCATAGCGATGGGCAATATCGCGAATTTCCGCATTGAGACCCGGGTGGCGCTGCTCCCGCTCCCCGCCGTCCGGCGCGAGCAAGAGCACGGCCCCACAGCCCTCTTCTCCGCAGGCACGCAGCTGTTCCGGCAGTTTCGCCGAGGGCAGGACCATCACCGCCAGATCCACGGCGCCACCCAGATCGGCAAAACTTCCGCGGGCTTCGGGCATCTGCGCAGGCTGCTCCCCAAGGCAGATAAAACTCAGATCGCCGGCAAAGGCGCCCGCAGCCAGCTGGCTTCGCACCAGAGCCGCAGCCGAACCGTCCTCGAAGCTGTCAGCGACCAGCACCACCGAGCGCGGCTCAAACAGCTTCTCCAGCAGGTGCGATCGCATGTTGACCTCCCATGGCGTCACCGCGATAGTGCAGTGATCAATGCGCAGCGCGTGAGCGGGGAACCCAGGCACCATGACAATAGCTTACATATCACATCCTGAGTGTGCGGCGCATGACATGGGTCATCGGCATCCGGAACAACCCGCGCGCCTCGCCGCAATCAACGACAGACTGATCGCCTCGGGCCTCGACATGGCGCTGAGCCATTACGACGCGCCCCTGGTAAACGATGCGCAGCTTGAGCTCGCGCACGACAGGCAATACCTGGCGGACCTAGAGAGCCGCTGTCCTGAGGCCGGTATTGTCTGGGTCGACGGGGATACCGCCATGAATCCACACTCACTGCGCGCCGCACGACGCGCGGCCGGAGCCGTCATCAAGGCCGTGGATCTGGTCATGCAGGGCGATGCCACCCGGGCTTTCTGTGGTGTGCGCCCTCCGGGGCATCACGCCGAGCGCAATCAGGCGATGGGCTTTTGTTTCTACAACAACATTGCCGTCGGCGCCCTGCACGCCCTCAAGCACTACAAGATCCGCCGGGTCGCCGTCGTCGATTTTGACGTGCATCACGGGAACGGCACTGAGCATATTCTCGCTGGCGACGAACGTGTGCTGTTCTGCTCTACGTTTCAGCATCCCTTCTATCCCAACTCGGGCCACGAGTGCGATTCGAGCAACGTGGTGAATGTCCCGCTCAGCCAGGGGGCGGGTAGTACAGAGTTTCGCTCAGCGGTCAGCGAGCACTGGATACCGAGACTGCAACAGTTCGCACCGGAACTGCTGATGATCTCCGCCGGCTTCGACGCCCACCAGGCCGATGACATGGCCGGGCTCAATCTGATCGATAGTGACTACGCCTGGGTAACGGAGCAGCTCGTCGCCGTTGCCGACGCCAGCGCCGACGGTCGCATCGTGTCATCGCTCGAGGGAGGCTACGACCTGCACGCCCTGGCGCGCTCCGTCGAAGCGCATCTGAAGGCGTTTCTTGGCTAACCGCACAGCCGGCGGCCGCTGGTCTAACCGCCCCCGCTGAGCTCAAGCTGGCGCAGCCAGGCCGAGCGTCCGGCACTCCAGCCGGGGGGAAGGAGGGTTGAAAATTCATCGGCCGTTGTCTGCCATTGCTCGGGCAGAGTCCAGTCGCGAAGCCAGCTTTCGAAGTCTGCCGGGGCCATCGCCGGCGCGATGGCAAAACCCTGGGCAAGTGAACAGCCCAGACGCAGGAGCATCTCGCCTTGTTCAATCGTCTCGACCCCTTCCGCAACCGCATTGCGATCGAAAGCCTGAGCCATGGCAAGGATCGCACTGAGGAACGAAAAGTCGTCATAGCTCGCGTACATCGACTGCACAAAACGCTGATCGATTTTAACGCTGCTGGCCTGCAGGTCTTTTATGTGTGACAGCGAGCTGTAGCCGGTACCAAAATCATCGAGGGCAAAATTCACGCCCAACTCAGCGCACTGCGCAATCACCGCGTTAACACGCTGAGCGTCCGCAACAGCGGCGCTTTCCAGTATTTCCAGGGTCAGACGACCGGCAACATCTCCGCCCGTGCTGGCAATCTGGGACCGTAGATTCGCGGCAAACTGCGGCTGACTGATGTCCGACGCGGTAACGTTAGTGTGCATCTTCAGATCCAGGCCCTGCGCCTGCCATCGGGCCTGCTGCCCGAGTGCCTCACGGAATACCCAGTGTTCCAGATCAATCGCCAGCGGGTGCCCGGCAATCCTCGGCAGAAACTCGTCCGGCAAAAGCAGCTGGTCATTCTCCCGGCGCCAGCGCAGAAGTGCCTCAACACCGACAACCTGACCGCGGCGAATATCTACAATGGGCTGGTAATGCAACTCGAACGCCCGGGCTTCGATTGCCTCACTCACCTCATCAATGAATGCCCGCAACTCGCCATCCTGCTGCTCTTCGAGCAAGCGATAGCGATTTCTGCCCGCCTGTTTGGCGCGATACATGGCCTGATCAGCCTGGCGCAGCAGAGCATCCGGGCCCACATCACTTTCCGGGTTGTAAAATGCCATACCCGCGCTGGCCGTAATCTCCATGGGCACATGGGCAATAACCCGAGGCTCGGCGATGGCGAGCATCAGGCGATCAAGCAGGGCCAGGCACTCCTTGCGGCTTTTGAAGTCTGCAATCAGGAACACAAACTCATCACCGCCCAGCCGCGCGACGGTATCAACACGGCGCAGCTCCGAGGACAGCAACTGGGCAAAATCCACCAGCAGCTCATCACCCGCCGCATGGCCGTATTCGTCGTTGATGCCTTTGAACTTGTCGATGTCGATATAAACCACCGCCAACTCCGAGCCGCGTCGATCCGCAAGAGCCATCGCCTGATGCAAGCGGTCAAAGAACAGGCTGCGGTTGGGTAGCCCGGTGAGAGAGTCGTAGTGGGCGGCGCGTTCAAGCTCCTGCTCGTGATCATGCCTGTCAGTGATATCACGGCTGATACCAAACAGGCCCAGCACCTCTTTACCATCCGGAGACAACACGGGCCACTTATAGGTTGAAACCCATCCCATGCTCCCATCCGGCCGCTCGAATCGCTGGCGCTGATCGACCACTGGCTCTGCGGTTTCAAACAGCTCGCTTTCCGCGCGAAAGTACTCCTCGGCAAGGGGCGAGGGAAAAACCTCGAGATCGCTCTTGCCCTCGAGTTGATGCCGGTCGTCGAAACCGGTTAGCTGGGCAAAGCTGTCACTGACAAAGATATATCGGCGTCGGGCATCCTTGAAGTACACGTAATCTGTCGTGCGATTGAGAAACAACTCAAAGTGGCGATTCAAATCCTCGAGGCGTTGACGATCACGCTCCTGAGCCTGCAGGGATTTTCGCAAATCGCCCCATAGCTGCCGCAGGCGCCGGTTGCGCTGGGCCAGCGCAACCAGAAGGGCCAGTATGACGAGGAAAAAACCCAGGGCGACACTTGCGCCGAGCTTGTAAGAACGCCACAGATCGATCAAGTGCAGCTCCGCCGGTTTATCATAGGGCGGCAATGCCAGATCCTTGATTGTGTCGCTGAGCCCGGAGTAATCGGCCGGCGGATTCAGGCCTGCGATGGCCCCGGGCGCTGTCACCTCAACGCCGCCAGGTCGCAACAGTGCCACGCCCAACAGACTCGCCAGCATGCGCTGATCCGTGCTGCCTGTGGCCACCAGGGGCCAGTCCGGATAAAGCCTCGTAGAGACGGCAAAAGGGTAATCCCCCAGCTTCTGTCGATTGATGACCTTCACGTCGGATGCTCTGAGCAGCCCGCGTTCGACATAGGCCTCCAGAAGGGAGGAACGCAAAAAAGTCACGTCTGCCTCACCCTTCAGCAGTGCCTCTGCACTGGCCATGTGGCTTCCAAACTCAAGGAAATCAAGATCATTCCTGTCGACCCCTGCACGCTTGAGCTCAGCCAGCGGCAGCACATAGCTGGCCGCCCCGCGGCGATCAGCAATGGCTATGCGCAAACCCCGCAAATCTTCAAGCGTCTGGATATCATCGCGTGACGCCAGGGTGATAATCGTGCCACCGAGGCTCGCGACACCGCCAATATCAGAACTTCGATAGACGGTGGCAAAAGCACCGGACAGCCTGTCACTCGCCCGCAGACGCAGATAGTGATACGGGTTGGTGACGATGATCGAGGCCTGATTTGCGCGCACTGCGGACTCAAGCTCATCCATATCCATCACGCTGAGCTGAAAGTCGATATTTGGAAGTTGCTGGCGAAGTCCGTGCATCAGCGGTGCAAGATGCGTTGCTACGACCTCAGGCTCATCGTAGGCCAGTATAGCGATAGGTACGTGCTCCCCGG
>CAZGGN010000101.1:501-3327 GCA_964525195.1 uncultured Congregibacter sp. | reverse complement strand
TTTTCAGCCTGCGGGACGACACCCAGTTGCTGCATCTCGCTGGCGGTTTTTTCTACCACGCCGCCGGGCGAAAGGTAACTTCGCACGGACGCGAGCGCAGGTAACCTGATGCCGGCCAACGCCGTGCGAATACTGTCACTATCGGTCTGCTGATACTCCGCGTAACGGTATACGAGGTCTTCACGGTTGGTTCGCAGATGATCCAGTGCCCGAAAATGTCCCTCGATCAGCGCTGCCAGCGTTTCCTCGCGATTCACCATTCGCCTCGCATCGACCACCAGTACGTCGAGAATCCCACCGGGAGTCTGCGCGCTGTCAAACAGACGCGTTGCGCCGAGCCGCGTGATGCTGTCAGCGACCGGAGGGTAAGTCACCACCGCGTCGATATCACCGGCGGCGAAAGCCTCAATCTGGGCCGCTCCGGAGAGGTTTACCGACTCGATGTCATGGAGGCTCAGGTCGAATCGCGCGAGCGCACTGAGGAGGAAGAATTCGCTGACGCTTCCCGGCTGGTAGGCCACCCGTGCGCCGACAAGCTCCCGGATACTACCAATAGACGGTTTGGCAAGCAGCACGTCAGCACCGGCTGACTCGTCCATCACCAGCACCACGGTGATGCCCGGCAGTTTCTCACGCAGACGCAGCGCCTCGTCGAGGGTCAGGGCAGCGGCCTGTACGCGCCCCTCCTCAAGCGCTCGCATTGAGCCTTCAGAGGACTCAAAGCGATACAAAACAGCGCGTTCAGGCAGCCACCCCAGGTCCTCTGCCAGCGGCAGGGTCTCGTAGCCCACAAAGGGGTGATAGGCCACGCCCAGTCTGGCCGGTGAGTCGCAGGCACTCAGCGTGCCCATCAGCATCACGAGCGCCAAGACGGCGCAAGCGCTGCTCACCGGTGAAGCCGTTCTTGCTTGCAGGGCACAGGACGCGTGTGCGGGTTTCGACGCCATGAAACTCATCGCCGCGAGGCGAGACCTGACTGTTGAAGGCTTTTATATTAGCAAGTCACCAACGCTTGTCACCCACCAAGAAAGCTCACGAGCTGATAGGCCAGCACGGCCAACACATAGGCACCGATGCTATAGGAGAGAAACATGCGGATCGCAAGCCGGAAAGAGCCGGTCTCCCGACTGAGAATAGCCAGAGTCGATACGCACATCAGCGCGATGGCAAAGAACACCAAAAGCGCGACCCCCGAGGCCAGACCCAGATCGCTGGACTGAATGTGTGACACCAGCGGCACCATATTCTCATCGGCACCCTCAATACCAAACATCACGCCGAGGGTTCCCACGAACACCTCGCGGGCAAGGAAGGACGTCAGGATGGCGACGCCATAGCGCCAGTCCAGCCCCATGGGCGCAAACACCGGCTCGATAAACTGTCCTATCTGCCCGAGCCAGGACGCCCCAAGGTCCGCCCCTCCGTTAGGGAAGTAGCCGAGCAACCAGATAAGCACGGTGACGCTGACGATAATGCCACCGGCCTTGGTAATAAAATGCTGACAGCGACGCCAGGATTTACGCAGAAGCGGCTCGAGGGTCGGTAAGCGATAAGCAGGCATCTCCAGCACAAAGGGCAGATCAGACTCGGTCTGCTCACTCACCCTGGAGACCATCGCCGTCACCAGCAAACCGCAGACAATGCCGAACAGATAGACCAGAAACATCGCCAGCCCCTGCAGCCCCACCAGACCACCCAGGGCCGTACTGTTGGGAATAAAAGCAGCAATCAGCAGCGTATACACGGGCAGTCGCGCCGAGCAGGGCATCAGCGGGATCGCCATGTAGGTCAAAAATCGGCGCCGTGGCGAATCGATGGAACGCGCGGCGTAAATCCCCGGGATGGCACAGGCGACCCCCGAGAGCATGGGAATAAAGCTTTTCCCCGTGAGCCCGAAAAATCGCAGGGGACGATGACAGATCAGTGCCGCCCTGGCCATGTAACCGGAGTCTTCCAGCAAACCGATCACAAAGGTCAGCACAAAGATCTGGGGCACAAACACCAGGAAGGCGCCGATTCCGGAAAACAGCGCATCGGCAGTGAAATCCTGTAGCAGCTTGAATCCCAGCAAGGGCACCACCTGATCGGATGCCCAGGCAAGACCCGACTCAACCGCATTCATCGCGGGCTCAGACCAGGTAAAAATCGACTGAAAGAGCAGATACATCACGGCGAAGAACGCGATACCACCCAGTCCCGTATGCAGGAAAAACGCGTCAAGGCGATTTTGCGTGCGCAGGAGCACATCTCCCTTGGGACCGTATTTGCGTGCCAGCTGATGCGCGTTGCCACGCAAAAGCAGATCCGGGTCGCCGCTGTCGCGCGGCGCAACAGGCTCGGCCAGCAGTTCACGTATCCGCGCATCCAGCACATTCAGGCCGCTGCCGCTGCGCGCAGAGATCCCCAGCACAGGCGCCCCCATCTCAGCGCCCAGGGCCTCGAGATCCATGGGAATCTTGTGGTGTTGGAGCACGTCGATCATGTTCGCGAGGATCAACACGGGCTTCCCCGCGCGACCACACTCGCGTACGACCTGAAGCGCAAAGTACAGGCTCTTTTCCAGGCGTGTAACGTCAATCACGCAAAGCACGATTCCGAGATCGGGATCTTCCAGCGCCGCCTCAAACTGCTCCACCGCCACCCGCTCTTCGCCCGAAATGGCCTGGAGCGAATAGGTGCCGGGATAATCGTAGAGTGTGACCCCCTCGTGCCCGGAAAGCTTGCCGCTGGCAATCTCAACGGTAATGCCCGGGAAGTTCGCGACCCGCTGTGAGAGACCCGTAAGCTTGTTGAACAGCAGCGTTTTTCCACAGTTCGGGCTCCCGA
>CAZGGN010000101.1:0-359 GCA_964525195.1 uncultured Congregibacter sp. | reverse complement strand
CACGCTCCCCCGGATGGAAACCAAGCTCCATCAGTCGGACGCGATAATTGTCGTGCAGGGCGTCATCGAATCCGTCGATATCGCCGCACTGGCCTTTCACCAGTGTCCATAGAGGTACGGTCACACTAATCCTGTTCGCTGTGGCGCTGCTGCGCGATCCAAAGTTGCGAATAATACCCGTTCTCAAGAAGCAGGTCATGGTGTTTTCCCTGCTCGACGACCTCCCCCGCGTGTAACACCACGATTTTATCCGCATCAACGATCGTAGACAGGCGGTGGGCGATCACCAGCGTGGTGTGCTGCTGAGCCATATCAGCGAAGGCATCGAGCACGGCCTGCTCGGACTGGCTGTCGAGACT
>CAZGGN010000100.1:0-10657 GCA_964525195.1 uncultured Congregibacter sp. | reverse complement strand
GCCTGGATTATTGCGAGTGGTTTTTCCGGCCCCTATGCGCTTAACCTGATTGATACGGTAAACAAGAGCTGGCGCGTGCTGGTGCCTTCTGATCTCTTTGCCGTCAGCCACAACCGCGAACGTTTTCCTTTCTGTCCGGGGCCGCCGGAGATGGAATTTCTGGTTACCCACGGTTTGCACATCAGCGACGCAAACCAGGGGTACTCAACGCTTTATGCAGTAGGACACGGAGGGCGCGAGGCCATAGAGGTATTCGATATTGAGGTCTCTGACCCGACGAGAGCTCCCCGGGTAAGCTGGGTTGGCTGTGTGCCTTCACCCGGGGGTCAGGAAATCAACAGTGTGACCGCGCTGGCGGATGGCAGTCTGCTGGCCACGGTGCCCCTGGAGCAGGGTCGAAATTTTGCAGAGGCGATGGCCGGGGTGAACACCGGCGCTGTCTACCGCTGGTCGGCCAGCAACGGGACCTGGTCCCGCCTGGCCGAGACGGCGCAGCCCTACGCCAATGGTATCGCCCTGTCGGGTGATGAGTCGGCGTTTTATGTGGCGTCCTCGGGTCGTGGGACGATAACTGCCTACAGCAACGACGAGAGCGCAAGGGTGCTGTGGACCACGCCGGCACTACCCATAGCGCCGGACAATTTGCGCCGTGATAAAGCGGGCCGACTGCTCACGGCGGGGCTACTAATGGATTATCCAACCTGTGACCCGTACAACGAGGCGGGTGAGTTCGATCTCGCCAGGTTCGGTGCCTGCCCACGGCCATACGCTGTCTACGCTCTGGATCCGCAAACACAGGCGGCGAAGGAGTTGGCATCCGGGTCGGCGAACCCATCCTTTGGCAACGTTACCATTGGAATAGTGGTCGATCACAATTTATGGATAGGCACATTTGCCGGGGACCGGGTGGCGTATCGCCATCTTGGCGCGGGAGACTGAGCTCCGCTCTCGGGGCCGAGCATTGGGCGGTCTGTGGCGGCAAAATGTCACGGCCGCCGGGCTCTTTTGGCACTGCATACTTTGATTGACTTGTAGACCGCGCAGCTGTACCTTGTAAGCAGCTTAAAAGTAAGTCTCGTGTTTATGTTCTTCGTTACGTGCACTCTTAGTAGTTCGTCGTCCTGTAGGTTCTAAATCAGTCTTTTTTTCTGCTACAAAAGCTTTGGCGAGAACGCGTCGAGGCGATTATTTTATTATTTACAGGAATATGACGTTATGTCCGATACAGTTACCGGCACCGTAAAGTGGTTCAACGAGTCAAAAGGTTTTGGCTTCATCGAGCAGAAGAATGGCCCGGATGTCTTTGCACACTTCAGTGCAATCACAGGTTCTGGATTCAAGACTCTGGCCGAAGGTCAGGCAGTTGAGTTCACGATCACGCAGGGCCAGAAAGGCCCTCAAGCCGAGAATATTGTCGCCGTTTAAAGCACAGTATTTTCGAGGAAGGCAGGCCAGCAATGGCCTGCCTTTTTTTTGCCCCGATTTCCCTGATTTTTATCCTCGCAGGTTCTATGCTGAAGTCTGTCTCGGGGTGCCCGGCCAGCATTTGTGCCGCGTATTGGACGGGCGCTCCCATTACAATATTTGCAACACGTGGCAGACAATCAGTCTGACTGGAGGGCGCAATGCGCTGGGATGATATTGACCTTCAGGTCTGCTCTGTGGCCCGAGCGCTTTCGGTCGTGGGGGAGCGCTGGACCTTGCTGATCCTGCGCGATGCCTTTCTCGGCACGCGTCGCTTCGATCAATTTCAGTCTAATCTGGGTATTACCCGACACCGATTGTCCGAGCGCCTCGGCAAGCTGGTGGATCAGGGGGTTCTTACCCGGGTCAGGTATAGCGATAAACCTCCCCGGCACGAGTACCGGCTGACGCGAAAGGGTCTGGCGCTGTATCCCATACTCATGACTCTGGGCCGCTGGGGAGACGAGTGGATGGATCAGGGGGACGGTGCGCCGGTAGAGTATTTTCATCAGCGTTGCGGGCACAAGATGCATGCGGTTTTGACCTGCAGTGAATGTGGCGAGACTCTCCGTCCGCAGCACGTTACTTCCATGGTCGGACCGGCCCTCGCGAAGTATATTCCCGGGGTGCGTGTCGGTGAAACATCACTGCCGGCATTTCCCCTACTCGAGCGCGAAAACCAACTCGAAGATCAGAACCAGGACCAGGACAAGAGCGGTCACAGGTGAAGCAAGTCAGAGGATGTTGCGCTAGCATTGCATCCTCGGTATCCCCAAGGAGGATGAGTTATGGGTGAAGCAGCAGCAGAGCTGGTGATGAACCAGGGTAGCAATGCGATGATGGACGAAGTGCTTGAAGACGTTCAGGCGGAGCGTCTTAAGCGCAAACAGCGCCTTGCGGCGTCACTGCGAATTTTTGGCAAGTTCGGATTTGACGAAGGTGTCGCAGGGCACATCACGGTGCGCGACCCGGAGCAAACGGACCACTTCTGGGTTAACCCGATGGGGCGCTCCTTCAAGCAAATGCGCGTCTCTGATTTGCTCAAGGTGGATCACTCGGGGAATGTGGTTGAGGGCGAGGGTATGCTGAATGGCGCAGCCTTCGCGATCCATTCGCGCATTCACATGAACCATCCGGAGATTACCGCCGCGGCGCACTCACATTCGGTCTATGGCAAGGCCTGGTCGAGTCTCGGTCGCAAGTTGGATCCGCTGACTCAGGATGCCTGTTCCTTTTATGACGACCACGTGGTTTTTGAGGATTTCTCTGGCGTTGTGCTCGATGTCGCGGAAGGCGACAAGATCGCGGCCGCGCTGGGCGACAACAAAGCGGTCATTCTGCAAAACCATGGCCTGCTGACTGTCGGGAAAAGCGTCGACGAAGCCTGCTGGTGGTTTGTGACCATGGAACGCAGCTGCCAGGCTCAGTTGCTGGCCGAGGCAGCCGGTACGCCCAAGCCGATTCCTCACGAGGTTGCGCTGAGCACTTCGGAGCAGGTTGGCTCCAGCCTGGCCGGCTGGTTCAGCTTTCAGCCGCTGTACGATGTGATTGTGGCTGAACAGCCTGACTTGCTGGACTGAGCAGGAGCGGAATTCCGGCGTGCTGCGCTTAAGTCGCGATTCCGGGTCCTGAGTAGTCGTCCCGCCTGAAACTACGAACAAGCCCGGTCTTCGCGCCGGGCTTTTTTGCGCCGGGCTTGTTTCGTCCGTCTGCCGTGGGAAACCCCGGCGGGATCACTGCAGTACAATAGAATTTTTTTAGAGGCGACAGGGTGAAGCTTTCTCAACTGGGTTTGGTGCCACGCATTATTCTGGGTGTTGTTGCCGGGACGATCCTCGCGCTTCTGGCGCCGGAGCTTGCTCTTGACCTGGGGATTCTCGGTCAGCTATTCGTTTCGATGCTGAAGGCGGTTGCGCCTCTGCTCGTTATGTTGCTGGTGATGTCGGCGATCGCAAATCGACATGAGAAGAAAGCCGATTCCAAGCGTATTTTGATTGCTCTGATTTTGTATTTTGTCGGGACTGTGAGTGCAGCATTGGTTGCCTTGCTGTTGTCTATGAGTTTCCCACAGACGCTGACGCTGACCGGCGCGGCCGAAGGTGCTCCGCCGGCGGCCGTCAGTGGCGTACTGCGTGAAGTGTTGTTCAAGTTGGTCGACAATCCGAT
Source organism: uncultured Congregibacter sp. (assembly GCA_964525195.1). Lineage (GTDB taxonomy): Bacteria > Pseudomonadota > Gammaproteobacteria > Pseudomonadales > Halieaceae > Congregibacter. Next base: position 7,027 of record CAZGGN010000100.1, on the reverse strand, counting down.
CAATGCGCTGCTGACAGGCAATTTCCTTGGTTGCCTTAGCTGGGCGATATTGCTCGGCCTCAGTTTTCGACGCGCCTCAGCGAACTTTCGGGAGCAGTTGCAGACCCTGGCCGATGGCGTGGCGGATGTGGTGCGCTATGTGATCGCGCTGGCGCCGCTGGGGATTTTTGGCCTCGTCTGTCAGACCGTCGCCTCCACGGGAGTCGAAGTGCTTGCGGATTACGCCAGCATAGCGGGTCTGCTGGTAGCGGCGATGCTTGCCGTGGCCTTCCTGGTCAACCCCTTTTACGTCTGGTTGCTCACACGCCGAAACCCCTATCCGGTGGTGTTTCGCTGTCTCGAAGAGTCCGGAGTTACCGCGTTCTTCACCCGTAGTTCAGCGGCAAATATTCCTGTAAATCTGGCATTGGCCAAGCGCCTGGGTATCAGCGAGGAGCTCTATTCGGTGACGATTCCCGTCGGTGCTACGGTAAATATGGCCGGTGCAGCGATTACCATCACGACACTTTCCCTGGCCGCCGCCCACACTTTGGGTATCGAGGTCAGCTTTTCTCAGGCACTGGTGCTCTGTGTGGTGTCCTCGCTGGCCGCCTGTGGCGCGTCGGGCGTGCCCTCCGGCAGTTTGCTGCTGATACCCCTGGCCTGCGGGCTGTTTGGCATTCCCCTCGATATTGCCATGCAGGTAGTCGCGGTGGGTTTCATTATCAGTGTGATTCAGGATTCGGCAGAAACCGCACTCAACTCCAGCACCGATGTCGTATACACCTACGCGGCCGACCACGCGCGATTCTTTGTGAAAAAGTCGCCGCTCAGAGAGGCGTCTCAGGCCGATCAATCTGCCTGATATGCCGGCAGATCTCCCGCATTCCATCGAGCAGGCGAAGGGTAGGGCGCTGGAGTAGATCAGGGTTGATTACGGTGACCCGACCATTCGCTACCGCCCGTAATTGCGGGTAGCGCAGCCAGTGGCGTCCCTGTGCTTCGTTTTCGACAATGATGAGCTCAGGATCGACCGCCAGTACCTGCTCAAGGCTGATGAGTGGGGCCAGCCCGGTGCCGCTGTCGCTGATACTTTGCCCGCCACAGCGCTGGATGATTTCACTCAGAATGTGTGCAGGTCCGATACTCTGCAAGGGTTGATCCCACAGTTGCAGCAGCACTCCGGGCGACTGATCGGAGTCCTTCGCGGCGCTCGTCGCAGGATGCCGGGAAATAGCTTCGCTGACGCGAGCGGCGGCGTTTTCTGCCGATTCGTTTCGGGCCGTGAGTTGGCCCAGGGCGCGGAGGCTCTGCGCAAGTTCTTCAAGGCTGCGGATTTCATCAACAAAGTAGCGGTAGCCCAGGCGCTCGAGGCCCGCACGCAGGGCCGGCGGCGTAGCGGACCCCCAGAGTACGACCAGGTCCGGATCGAGGGCGGCAATGCGCTCCAGACTGATAGCCGCGACGCCGCCAACGCGTGGGATGTCCCGGGCCACTGGCGGGTAGTCGCTGTATTGCACGGCCCCGATCACCCGCTTCCCGGCGCCGATGCTGTATAAATTTTCGACGATGTGCGGTGCCAGGGCGACGATGCGTTCGGCAGCCTGCGGCAGCGTGATGCGTCTTCCCTCTGAGTCCGTGGCCGACACATCGGCGCTGACATTCTGCGCCACGAGGGCCAGCAGCAGACTTCCCAGCAGCTCGATCAGCACCCTCCGGGTTTTGCCGGAGCGGGGCGGGTGTGTCCCGGTTACGGCTCTACAGCTCATGGTTCTGCGGATAAACAAGGCGAGGCTGGTGCTGATGCGCTTCGGTCAGCTTTAAGGGGTAGTCGAACAGCCGGCTTAAATGCGCTTCGGTGAGCAGTTCCGCGGTTGCTCCCAGCGCCTGTATCTGGCCGCTACGGAGCAGCAGCAGCCGATCGCTACAGCGACTCAGGAGATTAATGTCGTGCATCACCAGGAGTATCGAACAGCCGCGGTCGCGCAAGTGCCTAAACAGGCTCAGGAAGCGTTCCTGGTGACGAATATCCGTGGCGCTGGTCGGTTCATCCAGTATCAGTAGCTGCCCGGAGAGATCACCGTCTTGCGGCTGCGCATACAGCTGCGCGAGAACCCGGGCGAGCTGAACGCGTTGCCGTTCGCCACCACTGAGCGTCAGGTAGCTGCGATCACGCAAACGCTCAAGGTCGCAGTCAGTGATCGCCCGCTCAACCATCTCTTCCCCCGTCGACCCGATGTCCCGGTGGGGCGACCGACCGAGCGTCACGAGCTGTCTGACGCTGAAATCGAACTGCAGGCTGAAATTTTGCGCCAGAACTGCCATCTGTTGCGCGCGCAGCCGCGGGTCAATTTGCCCTACAGGCTGTCCCTGAAACAGCACGTGGCCATCGCTTGGGACATGCTCGCTACAGGCAAGTTTCAGGAGGCTGCTTTTGCCAGCGCCATTGCTGCCGGCAATGCCGAGAATCTCGCCGCTTGCCAGGGTGAAGCTCAGATCCTTGAGCAGTTGGCTCTGCCCCCGGAACAGACCCGCAGCGCGAAATTCCAGGAGCGGCAGGCTCACGACATCACCAGCTGCGCCTGGTAGCGCCGCAGCAACAACAGGAAGTACGGTACGCCCAGAAGGGCGGTCACCACCCCGAGGGGGATCTCACTGGGTGCAAGGAGGGTGCGAGCCAGCATGTCCGCGAGCACGAGCACGATCGCTCCCAGGAGGGCGCAGCGCGGTAGCAGGGCTCGGTGCTCAGGCCCGTTGTAGAGCCGCACCATATGTGGCACAACGAGGCCCACAAAGGCGATAGCCCCCGCAAGAGCCACGGTGACGCCCATCCCGGCCGCGATAAGCGTTGTGAGCAAGGCTTTTGCGTGATCCGTGCGATAGCCCAGATGGCCAGCCTCTGCTTCGCCCAGAAGCAGCGCGTTAAGCACATCGCGAAGCGGCGCCGAGGCGACGATGAGCAGACCCAGCGCGAGCGTCGCCAGGGACAGGCTCTGGAAATTGGCGCCTGCCATGGAGCCCATACGCCACAGCGCGACTCGGCGCAGGGTGCTGTTGTCGACCGCGAGTTCCAGCACGCTGACCAGTGCGCCGGCCAGTGCCGTAATGGCAACACCGGCGAGCAGCAGTGTGGATACAGAGGTCCCTTCGACGCTGCGGGCAATGCGGTAGACCAAAGCCGTTGCGGCCAGGCCGCCGGCAAAGGCGCCAAGGGAGATCCAGAGATTCCCGGCCGCTCCGGCCCCGATGCCCAGCGCGAGTATGACTGCCCCGCCGAGGGAGGCGCCGCCGGTAACACCGATCAGTGACGGGTCAGCCAGGGGGTTGCGAAACATGCCCTGAGAGAGGGCTCCGGTAAGCGCGAGGAGGGCACCGATTACGGCGGCCTGAAAAACCCGGGGCAGGCGCAGCTGAAATATCAGCGTGTTGTGCAGGGGGCTGCCGGATCCCGTGAATGTGGCAAACAGTTCCCCCGGGCCGATCGCGACAGCGCCGAGAGAAAGGCCCAGGCATAGGGAAACGGCGAGGATCGCCCAAAGGCTTAGGGGACTGCCTAAACCGGTGCTTTTCACTGTCAGTAGTCAACGCCCCGGCGTGCTTTGATGCCCGAGTTGTAGGCGTGCTTGACGTCCTTCACTTCCGACACCGTGTCCATAACGTCTCGTAGCCGCGCGCCGCCGCCGCGGCCGGTTACGACGACGCTCTGCTCAGGCGGGCGTTCACGGATTGCATCAATCACCTCGTCCTCATGGAGGTAATCAAAGGACAGCATGTAGGTCAGCTCATCCAGCACCACCAGATCGAAGGCGGGGTTTTTGAGCATCTCAAGTGCTTTCTTCCAGGTCCTTTTTGCTGCTTCGATATCACCGCTGCGGTCCTGCGTGTCCCAGGTAAACCCGGTACCCATTTGATAGAAATCCACCTCGGGACATCGGTCGCGCACGTAGAGCTCTTCGCCGGAGAGCTGCTCTCCCTTGATAAATTGCACGACGCCGACTTTTTGCTCGTAGCCCAGAGCGCGAATAACCATTCCGAAGGCCGAGCTCGTCTTTCCCTTGCCGTTGCCCGTGAGGAGAATCGCGACGCCGCGCTCTTCATCTGCACGCGCGATGGAGGCGTCTACCGCTTCTTTCTGTTTCTCCATCGCCGCTTTGTGTTTGGCGTTTTTTTTCTGTTCAGAACTCATAGCGTACTCCCGCGTAGGCGGCCTGACCCGCCGTGTAGTAGCTGGGGATTTCCTGATAGTTCTCGTCCAGCGCGTTTTCCAGTCGGCCGTAAACGGTCAGACCCTGAATCAATGCGTAGCTGGCATTGATGTCTATTAGCATATAGTCGTCCAGAGAGTTTCCGGCCGTATCGATTGCGTCGGCCGAGGCGCGCAGGTTGACGCCGAGCCGGAGCCGCTGGTCGGGGCTGTAGTAATTGAGGCCCATATTGGCAAGACGCTCCGGTCGAAAGGCCCGTTGCTCGCCCTCGGGGGTCTCGGTTTTGTTGAAGGTATAGTTGCCGTTCAGCCTGAAGCCATAGGCCAGCGGCAGGTCGGCGACAAGCTCAAGGCCCCGGGAGTCCGAGCGTCCGGGCTGCTGCAGGTAGCCGGAGAAACTGACGAGATCGAAGGTAATGAGGTCGTCTATCTGTTGATCAAACCAGGTGACTTCCAGATAAGCACCGCCCTCTGTGGCCCAGGCAATGCCCACGTCATAGCCCTGGCTGGTTTCTTCCTCGAGGGTACTGATTGAAGCCGGTGGCAGCGCAAAGGGACCTTGGTTGTAACTGATCTCATACAGGCTCGGCGCGCGAAATCCCGTGCCATAAACGCCCTTGAGCTTGAGTTCGCCGGCGCTGAAGGCGCGAGTCCAGGCGGCGCTCAGGCGGTAGCTCAGGTACTCGCCGAAATCGTCATTGTCATCGTTGCGCAGACCCGCCGTGAGGGTTAAGGCATTGGCAAAACGCCCCTGGTATTCGGCATAAATACCCGTCTGGTCACGGTCTCGGTTAAAGCTGCCATCGTTGATGGACTCATTTTCCTGATCGATACCGTAGACCAGCGTCAGTTGCTCCGACGCGCGGTACTGACCCACATAGCTCAGGCGCCGAAGCTCGCCCTCGGCGGCAAAAAACAGGCTGTCCTCGGCGAAGAACTCCCTATCGGTGCGGTTGTCGCTGTAAGCCAGCTGATTGGAAAAATCCCCGCGATTATAGGTCGCCGCCACGCGCCAGCTGTTTTGTTCAAAGTTGTCTGTGCAATCGTTAGTTGAGACGGCACTGAAGCAACTGTCGTATTGGTTCTCGCCCTGCACGTTTCGCGCGACCAACTCGAACCGCAAATCATCGCTGACGTTCCAACCGCCGCGCGCGTGCACGGTGCTGTTGTCGTAGCCGTCCCGGTCACGAATTTCCGTATCCAGATCCCGGGCATTGAAACCGTCAGTCGAGTAGTCGGCCGCACTCAGGACAAAGTCGGTGGCGCCGAAGTCGCCGCCGATGCGACCACTGATTTGCTGGGTGCCGTAGCGGCCCTGCTCTGCGGCGATGCCCCCGCCGAGTCCATCGCGAGGCGTGGCTGTGCGGATGTTGATAACGCCGCCGGCGTCTGCGCCGTAACTCAGTCCCTGGGGGCCCCGGAGTATTTCGACCCGTTCAATGCCGGCGCTCAATAACTGCTCCAGACGCGGACTGATTTGCGTGCTGGACGGGTCGGCAATATCGATCCCGTCGATCAGCACCATGGTGCGATAGCTCTCCTCGCCGCGAATTCGAATGCTGCTGGCCTTGCCCGCTCCCCCGTTACTGCTTGCGGCAACGGAGGGCTGGGTACGCAATAGTTCGGGCAGCGTGAGGAATCCACGCTGCACGATGTCTTTTTGCAGGAGCAGGGAGACCGAAGTGCCGACCTCGCGCAGAGGCATGGGCACCCGGGAAGAGCTGATGATCACTTCCTCGAGAACGTTCTCGGCGCCTGCGTTGCTCGCGATGATCGCAGTCAGGGAAAGACTCAGGATAGCGGCTGTTTGGCCGCCTAAAGGCCTGCTCATGCCGCGGTCGTTTTCAGCGTTGGACTGTTTCATATGTTTCCTCAATGGCCTGGGTGGCGATTGAGGGAGGGGATCTAAGGGAACAAAACACCGGCAGTGCTTTTTGGGGGCGCAGGCCTGTATTTGGCAACCTTTAATGAAGCCCTCCGCTCCATCGGTGCTCGTGCCTGGGCAGGTATCGGGCTTGTGGTTGTGAACAACCACCTACCGTTGCGGGGGCAGCGCAGGATTGTTTTGGCGGGCTGATTTACACTAGCCGTCAAGATCGGACCTGCTTCCCTTTTAACCCGCCCAGACGCTTTCGCGCGTCGGCAGGCACCCAAGGCGGGACAGAGCGTAGGGGCATGTCCGGGTATTGTCAAACTTGCCTTGCGCATGGCCGCCGGAAAACAGGCCTTGCCGGGTGGCGATTGTGTTGCGTAGCGATTGTTGTGAAAAGGGATGTTGTGATGGATGAAGCCACCAGGAGTCGGGTTGAGCAACGTCTGGGCAGGCCTCCGCGGGGGCTGCGAGCGGTGGCAGTGGTCGATGCGCAGGGGCTGCCTATGGTTATACGTGTGGCTTCTGTTGTCGACGCCAAACCCTTTCCTACGCTTTTCTGGCTGATTGACCCGGGGCTCTGCCTCAGCATTGATCGGGAGGAGGCATCAGGATTGATCGCCCGATTTCAAGGGCAGGTCGATGGCGATTCAGGACTGCGCGAAGCGATGGAGGTCGATCATCGGCGGCATATTGCGCTTCGCGAGTCCTTTCTGGGCAGCGATGAGCGGGAGTTACTGCAAAGTCGCGGGCAGTGGGAGGCTCTGGCCGGCCGGGGTATCGGAGGCATTGCCGACTTCACCCGTATTCGCTGTCTGCACACCTGGTATGCCGCGCATCTCGTGGAGCCCAACACGGTTGGACGCCTGCTGGATGAGTGGTGGCAGACTTCCGCTGCGAACTGATTCCAGCGGCGCGACCGCCTGAAATCTGACGCGCTATTGTTAGAACGTCTTGGTTGTTTTGCTATAGTT
>CAZGGN010000099.1:0-10744 GCA_964525195.1 uncultured Congregibacter sp. | reverse complement strand
AGCCAATGGCAGAGTGCTGGCGGACGCGGGTTCAACTCCCGCCGCCTCCACCAATTAAACGAAACAGGGTCACCGCAAGGTGGCCCTTTTTGCGACCTTACAGTGGGCCGATTTCCCTGCACCAGGATCACGAAGTCCACGTCGCATCGATTTCCAGGCTGGTCGTAGCCATTGGGGCAATGTGTCCTGTCGAGACCCGACAGGGGTGCCGTAGGCAATCGACGAACCCGGGAGCTGTTCCATCGGGACGGATTCGAGTGCGTCGTCCTTCCCGGTCGCAGGCGGACGCGCCGTGTCCCGCCAACGATTGCTGGCTTGACCAGTACACGACGGATAAACGAAGCCGTGGCGCGGCTCCAGAAGTCCGCAGGCCGCGGTTTATCTCGTAAAGTACTGACCGTCGTCAAAGAAACACTCGATTTGCCGGGCCATACTCTCGCTTTTGCTCTGTGTCAGAGATAAGGAAAATCGATGGGCAGGAAGATCCGGGGTTTCGTAGCACTGATTCTTTGCGTAACTGCGCAAGCCGAAGAAAAAACCCACTGGACCTACCAGGGCGAAGCCGGTCCGGAGCACTGGGCCGAGTTGGAGGAAGGCGCCGCCTGCGATGGCGCGCGGCAATCACCGGTGAACATCATCCGTACGGACACGCTACCGGATACCCAGGCCAGCTTTCCGCTCACGCTCAAGTACTCAGCTGCGACACTGGTGCACTCCGTGACCAACAACGGCCACTCGATCCAGTATGACTTTGCGCCCGGCGACGAGATCAATTTTCTGGGCGAGGACTTTGCCCTCAAGCAGGTCCACTTCCACGAGCCCTCCGAACATACGCTCAACGGAGTCCGCTTTCCCCTCGAGCTGCACATGGTGCACTACAGCGAAGCGCGTAAGGAATACGTGGTGCTGGCTGTGATGGGCCACGAGGGCAAGCCAAGCCCGGCCTACGAGGTACTCGAAAGCCACCTGCCCCTGGCCACGGGCGAAACAAAGCTCATCGACGAAGCTTACGACCTCAGCGATGCGTTGCCGAACTCTATGACGCCGCGCTTTCACTACGAAGGCTCCCTGACCACCCCACCCTGCTCAGAGAACGTCCACTGGATCGTCTTTGAGGAACCCTTCATGCTCGGCCACGAGCAGGTCCGGCTACTCAAGGAGTTGATGCCAACCAATAATTACCGCAGCGTGCAGCCACTGAACGATCGCCGGGTGTCCCTGATCGTGCATTGAAGCCGGACCATTCGGCAAACCGCAATGAATCGACCGCTTTCACGTCGCAGCGGCGAGCAGGCGATAGCCGTCGAACCTTGGCACGGTTGGCGTGGCAGGCGTGGTGTCGCCAGCAGCGCGCTGTCCGGTTATCCTCGCCATCCAACGATCAGCGCCAGCGATAAATCCAAATACCTGCATGAGCACATCCGTTTCAATCAGCCCGGCACGTATGGCCGCAGCCTGCCGCAGGGACGCCCGTCGCGTGGCCTTTATTGCCACGCCGCTTTTCACCGCAGGCTTTCTACTCGAGGCGGCAAGCCACCTCGGTGACAGCAATACGCGCATGTTGATCCAGCCCCTGCTCTCGGGCTGCGTCAGCGCCGGTGTACTGATCTTCGGTCGCCGCCTGCTGGATCGCGTACCCTATCCGGAACTGATTCTGCTGGTGCTCTGGGGGCTGGTCATGTGGTCCATCGCGATACATGTCTCGTCGGAGCAGGCGTCAACTCGCGCCAGCACCCTGGTCATGCTGGCAGTTGCCAGCGTCGGCAGTGCCGCCCTGGTGATGCCCACGGCCGCAGCGGTCGTGACCATCGGCGCGACGACCGGTGTATACGGCTACGCACAGACAATTTCCGTCGACGAAACGGGGTTTCCAACACTGGTCGCCCCCGTACTTGTGCTCATGGTCGCCGTGATCATTTATCGCTCCCGCCGCAGTGCTATCCGTAGCGTAGAGGAGTTGCACGAGCGACTGGAAAAAGATCAGGAGCAGCTCCAGCAGGTAAACGAGCAGTTGCGCAGCCTGTCCATCACGGATCCGCTTACCGGCATATTGAATCGCCGTGGTTTTGACGAACGTCTTCAGGCGGAGTTGACTCGCGCCGCACGGGCCGCGGAGCAGCTATCGGTACAGTTGCTTGATGTGGATCATTTCAAACGCTACAACGACGACTTCGGTCACCCAGCCGGGGACACGGCACTGACACAGGTAGCGATGGTGTTGCGCGCCTGTTGCCGCGCCGGTGACGCCGTGGTGCGCTATGGCGGCGAGGAATTTGCGCTCATTCTGCCGGCCACCGATGCCGCGGGATGTGAACGTATGGCAGAGCGCGTGCGCCGCGCGCTGGCCACTGCCGGCGGGCTCGCCCGTCCGATTACCGTCAGTATCGGTGCCGCCACGGTACAGCCGGCGGTGAACGTCGATCGAAGCGAATCCGCCGCCGCTTTGATGGCAGCCGCTGACAGCGCCCTGTATCGGGCCAAGCAGGCAGGCCGCGATCGCGCGGAATTCGTCATTGTAAGCAGCTCGGGGATACAAGCCGCGTGCTGAGGCTATGGCGCACACAGCCCAACGGACAGGACGCGACTGGCGATCTTCGTTAGGTTTTAGCAGCTGGTACTCGCCCGCAGCATTCCCAGCGTATGCGCACACTCTACTGCAAAGCATCGCGGGGGCATGGGTAACGCTCCAATAATTGAGCTGGCTGTAAAACACATCGGCAGAACCTGCGCATGCGATGCTGGGGACGGACGCATAATCGGATTCCGCGGAACTGTCCATCATGACTGGATCAGGAATGTAGTTTTGCGGTCGTTAACTGAACGGTGGACGAGCTGCGGACAGAAAACTCGCAATCGAGAAAAGGTCGCCGGGTTATCTTTCGCGTACCCAGCGGAGCAAGAAGCCCAGGATGAACAAGATAATCGCGCCGGCGGCCTATGCTCACGTCGCAGAGTCAGAAGTCAACCGCGAGACACTTGACCCCGAAAGCGCAGCCCGAACAGGCACGGGCACCGGAGCATCACGGCCTGCGCCCACAACAATTTGAATGCCGGTGCGGGCGAGTTCGCCGGAACTCTCAAAAGCCGCGAGTTGGATGTCGTAGGTGCCGTCGACCGTAGGGGAAAATGGCACAAAGACCAGTTCGGCTTCATTCCTGAAACAAGCCCAACAACGTGACCTGACCACATGTGCTTCAGCGCAGAACCCGCATCAGACTTTAATCGTCGCTCGAGAGCGCAAGGCCAGTCGAATCTGCTTCTCGGTTTCGATGAGAGCGAAGAAAACCGCACCGAGGGCTACGATGAGCAGTCCATCGCCAAGGGGCACTCCCTGCGTCCCAAACACAGCCTGGAGCGGCGGCACATAGGTAATCGCCAATTGGGCTGCAGTCACCGCAATCACGCAGGACCAGACCACGGGTGTACCGCGTGCCGAAGTCCAGGTCAGCGAGGTGCCGTGGATATTGCGGATAAAAAACAGATGGAAGATTTCCAGTACCACCAGCGTGTTGAGTGCGAGGGTCTGGGCCAACGCCGGTTCGTAGCCGCGATCGATCGCATAGCTGTACATACCGTACACCGCAGCGAGGAACATCCCGGACACCAGTGCGATATGCCAGATCAATTCACCATTGAGCAGCGGTTCGTTCCGGGGGCGCGGCGGCCTGCGCATGGTACCGGGTTCACTGGGTTCAAAGGCTAGTGCCAACCCCAGGGTGATCGCCGTGACGAGGTTCACCCACAAGATCTGCACCGCGGTAATAGGCATGGCAAGACCGGCGAAAAGCGCGACGATAATAGTCAGCGCCTCACCGGCATTAGTCGGGAGGGTCCAGCTGATGACCTTCTTGATGTTGTCATAGACCGTGCGACCCTCACGCACCGCCGCCGCGATAGAGGCAAAGTTGTCGTCTGCCAGCACCAGTTCGGCCGCTTCCTTGGCGGCCTCACTGCCCTTCACTCCCATCGCTATCCCTGCGTCAGCACGCTTGAGTGCCGGCGCATCGTTTACCCCATCCCCGGTCATGGCCACCGTCAGCCCCCGGGACTGCAAGGCGGTCACCAGACGCAGCTTGTGCCGGGGCGAGGTGCGGGCGAAGACATCCACCCCGAGCACCGCGTCGCTCAGCTCGCCGTCACTCATTTCTTCGATATCCGTACCGGTCAGAACGCGTTCAGTACTCTCCAGACCGATCCGTTCGGCAATTGCACGGGCCGTCGCTGCATGATCGCCAGTAATCATTTTCACCCTGATGCCGGCCGCATGGCACTCGGCGACCGCGTCGACTGCCTCCGCGCGAGGCGGATCGATCAATCCGATCAATCCCACCAGCGTGAGATGCCCCTCAATATCGGCAGTATTTAACACCGTATGATCCTGGGCCACCGTGCGCGATGCGACGGCAATGACCCGCTGACCGTCAGCGGCCAGGCGTTCAACCGTTGTATGCCAGTAATCGGGAGCCAGCGTCTCCTCACCGCCGTCAGTCCTGCGCTGGGTCCTGCACATGGGCAGCACCGCCTCGGGGGCCCCTTTGACGTAGATGCAGGCATTCCCGTCATGGTCGTGATCCAGCACGGCCATGTAGCGATGTGCCGCATCGAAGGGAATCGCGTCGGTCCGGCTCCACTTCCGGAACGGCTCCGGCCCCTCATCGCTGATCTTCCCCGCGAGTGCCATCAGGGCGCCCTCCATGGGATCGCCCTCCACTCGCCAGCCATCCGAATACCCGCGCAGCACCGCGTCATTGCACAGTCCCGCCGCAAGAGCGAACTCCATGAGCACCGCATGTTCTGCCGGGTCCGCCTCCGCGTCGCGCAGCCGAACCGCCCCCTCGGGCGCATAACCGTTGCCGTCAACGGCGTAGACGTGCTCCCGGGCAGCCAGCGTCGCCACCATCATCTCGTTGCGCGTGAGGGTGCCGGTCTTGTCCGAGCAGATGACCGAAACAGAGCCCAGGGTCTCAATCGCGGATAAACGCCGGACAATCGCATTGCGCTGCGCCATAGCCTGTACACCCACCGCCAGCGTAATGGTCAGGACCGCCGGGAGTCCCTCGGGGATCGCCGCCACCGACAGTCCCACCACCGCCATGAAGAGTTCGTCAAAGGGCAGGTGGCCGACGAAGTAGCCGTACGCGAGCAAACTGGCAGCGATGAGGAGGATGAACACGGTTAGCCAGCGAGCGAAGATATCCATCTGTCGCACCAGAGGCGTCGTCAGAGTCTGAACTTCCGCGAGCATCCCGCTGATTCGGCCGATTTCCGTCGTCGCCCCTGTGGACACCACGACGCCGCGACCGGTGCCTGCAGCGACGAGCGTTCCGCTGAAGAGCATCGAGGTACGATCGCCCAGTGACACCCCGGCGTCGACGGACGCGATGTCCTTGTCCACGGGCATTGACTCGCCGGTCAGGATCGCCTCTTCGGCGGACAGCCCTTTCGACTCGATCAGGCGCAGATCCGCGGGCACCCGGTCCCCGGCCTCCAGCAGCACGATGTCGCCGGGCACGAGTTGCGCGGCGTCCACACTGCTGCGCTGCCCATCCCGAAGCACCGCAGAGCGCGGGGCCAGCATGCCGCGAATCGCCTCCATTGCCTGCTCGGCACGGCCTTCCTGAATAAAGCCAATGACCGCATTCACAAGAACCACTGCAAGGATGACACCGGTATCAATCGCATGCCCCAACACAGCGGTGACTGCCGCCGAGGCCAGCAGTACATAGATAAGCAGGTTGTGGAAGTGGGACAGGAATCGACGCAGTGCGCTACGACGCGGAGGCTCGGGTAGCCGATTGGCCCCGTACGCCTCCAGGCGGCGCGTCACCTCGCCTGCGCTCAGACCCTCTGCGGACGCCTCAAGGGCCGTCAGCACATCGGGGATAGAAAGTGAGTGAAATGGCTCGCGCCTTTGTTCCATAACTCCGCCCGTACTAGTCTGCGGATAAAAAGATTACCTGATGACAGAAACAGGACTGGGCGCCCGATTCGCCACCGCATGGCCGACACTACCCAGCTACGCTCGTCGAATTCCCGGCCGGCCGTGAGAACCGATCACAATAAGATCGACCGCGTTTTCAGCGCAAAGCGACAAATCCCGACAGCCGCCCCTACACTATCGCCGATTGTGCCGGCTGTTCAAGGATGCCAGGCTCCTAGCATGCAGAACATGGAAAGCTCTGATAGCTTTAATCCACATATGATATCGACCTGAAGGGGCGCGCTGCTGGCAACCTGTGGGACCATCACCTGATGATACCGGAGCAGCACAGGGGCTCGAGAGCGGTGAATTGCGACAACGGGAGATCCGTCTGATGAACTGGAGTCCGGGCATGTTAGGCCTGATGCCGGTGCTGTTGGTGGTCATTGCCTTTTTGCTCAACCACTACCTGAAGCGCTGGCGCACACGGCGCCTTTTTGCAACGGGGTTTTCAGCGGACTGGCAGACCATTCTCGCCGAGCGCCTCCCGATATACACCGCCTTGCAAGATGCTGAGCGCAGAAAACTGGAGCAAATGATCCTGCTTTTTCTCGATCAAAAAGAGTTCTACGGCTGCGCGGGGCTCGTGATCACCGATGTGATGAAGCTCTGCATTGCGGCCGAGGCCTGTCTGTTACTCCTCGGGCGATCGGGACCCATCTACCCGAAGCTACAGTCAGTCCTTGTCTATCCCAGCGGTTTTATCGCCAAGCGTGACTTACATCAGGATGACGGCACGGTCGCTGCCGGGGAACATCATCTGCTGGGCGAATCCTGGGACAACGGACGGGTCATTCTGTCCTGGGACGATGTCGAAGAAGGAGCGCGGGATTTTACCGATGGACACAACGTGGTCCTGCATGAGTTTGCCCATCAACTGGACTCGGCCTCGGGTAGCAGCAATGGCGCGCCGCCGCTGCGCAGCAACAGTTATCAGACCTGGGCCACGGTATTGAGCGACAATTTCAAGGACCTCCAGGCACGCGTGCTCAAGGGCAAACCCACGGTCATGGATCGCTATGGGGCGACCAATCCCGCCGAGTTTTTTGCCGTGGCTACTGAGACCTTTTTTGAAAAACCGGCGGAATTACTAAAAAAGCGTCCGGAGCTTTTTCACGAGTTGCAGCAGTATTACCAGCTGGATCCCCGGGACTGGCAAAAGGCCGCGAAGAACAGGCCGGAAATCCTCAAGACTTCCGACTCAGATCCGGCCAATCGATCGGACCACCCTGCCTGACACGATATCTTGCGGCCCCGCCTGGCCTTTTACTTCGGGAACAACAGCACCATGTTGAAACGTAGCCCCAGACCCTCGGGCCCGTTATCAGGACTGTCGAGGTAGTAGCGCAGGCCGCCACCAATCTGAACGAGCTGCCCCCCCGAAGCGCATCACCTTCGATAAGACCAGGTTCATAGGCAGATTCCATGCCTTATTTTCCCAGTCACGGGTCGCTTCCATGTTGAGGCCGTAGGCCCAGCCATCGGGCGTGGTGTAGGTCACAAAGGGCTGCATGAAGGTCGCATTGATATCAGCCTGATCGCTGTCCCCGGCCACCGACAGGAGGTGATTGGCCAGCACACCGAGAGGCGCGAGACTCCCGGGCACAAGCACCGCCTCAGGCACTGGCGCTGTCCTTGAGACGTGTCGCCAGCATCCCGATGTCGGCTTCTTCTGCATTGGCAAACGCAAAGCGCAGAAAACGCTCCTGGCCAGGACCAAAAAAGCTCCCGGGCAGACACAGGATGTTTTGCTCGTCGGCCAGCTTGCGCGCAACCTGCTTCGCGCTCAGATCTTCAAAGGGGTGGCGGATATAAGCGAAATAGCCGCCGGCAGAGATCAGCTCATAGCCAAGTCGATTCTCTTTAAAAACCTTCTTGAGCGCCGCTTCTCTTCCCGCCAGCAGTGCCCGCTTCTCAGCGACCCAGGGCCAGGCGTGCTTAAGTCCGTAGAGCGCCGCATCCTGGGATATGCGCGGGGTGCAGATCTGGATCGTGTCCATGACCTTTGAAATAGCGTCAATCACGCGCGCACTCGCCGTCACCGAGCCCACCCGGTAGCCGGTCAGGCTGAAGGTCTTCGAGAAGCTATAGAGCTGCACCACGGTTTCATCCCAGTTCGGATCTTTAAACAAATCATGGGGCGGACCGTCTTCATCGCTCAGAAAGTCCCGGTAAGTCTCATCCAGGATCAGGGCTATACCGCGCTGGGCGGCAAGGTCTCGGAACTCGGCGATGACCGATGGCGGGTAAATTGCACCGGTGGGATTACTGGGCGAGACGAGCACGATCGCTTTGGTCTTGTCGGTCAGCAGTGCCGCCGCCTCCTGCGGATCGGGGACGCCCGCGCGATCATGCCGAAACGGCAGATGAACAGGCGTGATGCCCTGCATCTCCAGCCACATCTGGTGATTGAAGTAATAAGGCACGGGCAACATGACCGCATCGCCACCCTTTGCCAGGGCCTGAATGGCAATACAGAACGCCTGATTGCAGCCTGCCGAGATCAGCATGTTTTCCTCAAACACCTGCCCGCCGTAACGTTCGCTCACATGCGTCGCCAGTGTTTGCCGAAGCTCGGGGATGCCATTGATGGGGGTGTACTGTGCGGTTTCAAACAGAGCCGCGCGCTCTGCAACATGGGCCCTGATCGATTCTGCCGGCGGATAGCTCGGCACCCCCTGCGCCAGATCCAGAAGCGGTTTCTCTGGCGGAAAGCTGCGTCCGGCGATCCAGGAGTGGGCTTCGGCGATCGGCGGGTCGATAGCGCCCAGGACGTCGGGGTTGAGGGCGAGGGGCATAAAAGGCATCCGCAGCGGCAAAAAAAAGATCGTGAAGATTAGATCCTTTATGGATTCGGCGAAAGCCTATATTCGCCCCTCAAGCGCCGCACACTGCCATTTTTACAGATGAAATTGCATAGGCGACAGCGAGTATCTGGCGCTATATTCAAGCGGAAGAAGAGGACTGAGGTCGCACGATGTGCGTCGATCCGGGCCCGCTTCCGGACGGAGTCGTCATGCAAGACATCTCGGAGTCGAATTTATCTGATTCTTTCCTGAGCATCCTCGCCCTGCTCATCCGCAGTCCGTCGGTCGTAGGAGCCGAACATTCGTTCCTGCGCGTACTGCAGCGCGAGCTTGAGGAGCGCGGTGCCCGGGTTACCTGGTACGAGGGCCTTCTGGTGGCTCAGGGCGCACAGCCCGACAGCCTGATGCTCTCGGCGCATATTGATCGCCACGGCCTGATCTGCACCGGCCCTAACGAATTTCAGTACGCGGCCTTCGTCGCCGGCGCCCGCTCAGACCTGCTGGGAAATTCCGTGGCGGAGCAATTCATGCGCAAAATCGTCGACCGATTTCTCGCACAGCCGGTGTACGCCTATGAACCCTGGTCCGGCGCCTATCGTGGACGCGGGCAGATTCGGCGCGCCTACATCTGCGAATACCGCAACAACCTCATCTTCGAGCTGGACGGTCTTGAACACCTCGTGGCCGGGACGCCGGTCGCCTTCACCGACAGACTGACGATTGATGATGAAGCACTGATCGGACAGCTGGATAACGTATTGACCGCCGCCGCACTTGTGCATTTGTTTGAACTGGGCTTTAGCGGCACCGCCTTCTTCACCGCTCAGGAAGAGGCCGGCAAGAGCTGGCGCTATCTGCTGGAATGGTTTCGGCGCTTCGGGGGCTCTACCAACCAGTTGATCGTGGTCGACACCAGTCCCTTTCCGGACTTCACAGGGGCCAAGGAGCAGGAACTGGTGCTGCGCAACCGTGATGCCAATGCCGTCTTTAATACCGCGCTCACCGAGCGCCTGGGCGAGGTCTGTGCACTGGAGGGCGCGAGGGTCCAGTTCAAGGACCGCTATGTCGAAGCGCACAATGCGCAACTCATCAGCAAAGGCGAAGAGCCGAGCTCGCTGGGTTCAACGGAAATGGGCCGTATTATCGCTGCCTCCGGTGGCCTGGTAGACGGTACGACACTGCAGATACCGACCTCTGGCTACCACACCATGAGCGAATCAGCGCCGATCGAGTCGGTCACTGCATTCCTTCGCGTTCTTCTGCGCCTTGCCGGTCTGGATAGCAAACATGTCTAAAACATTAATCGTACTGGACGAGGCTGAAGATCTGGAGCTTGAGGATAAGGAGCTCAGCACAATCTCCTTTGAGCAATACCTCACGGACTACCCGCGGCACGATGAACCCAGAACCCGGGTTATCAATCTGTGCGACACAGAGCACTACCTGAGCCGTGGTTATTATTGCTCATTATTGGCCGAGTCGCGCACCCACCGTGTTCTCCCCAGCGTGAATACAATCAATGACCTGCGCCTCAAAGAGGACGGGATGGAGAATAGCCTGCAGGCCCTACTCCCGAAACTAAAGGATGAGCTGGAACTGCCCGTCGAGCTGGTGAATCTGCGCGTGCGCCTCACCGCGCCTGCGCCGCACGTATCGTTGCATGCCGCTGATCAGGAACGCGGACCCGAAAGCGGCGCGGGGCTGAACGTTTACACGGCACGCGAGTCTTATGTAGTTGTACCCGGCCATGAACAGCCGGCGCGTGTATTGGCCCGAGCCTCGATGAAGGCGGGCGAGCCGCTGTCGGGACCCGCGGTGATCCTCGATGATGTCGCGACGACCTGGCTGGCGCCCGGCTGGACCGCGACACCGGATGCAGTCGGTAACCTGCACCTGGCATGATGCCTTTAACTTGTCTATAGTCCGCCGTCAACGGCGGCACATCCTGCAAGAGCGA
>CAZGGN010000098.1:1791-10837 GCA_964525195.1 uncultured Congregibacter sp. | reverse complement strand
GACTGGGATGCCATCATCGAGTTGCGCGCGTTTCTCGCCAGGGGCAAGAGCGCGCTTCCTGCCCCACTGCACGCCGCCTTTGATCTGCTGGCGTCCTGGGATCTTGCCACGCAGCGCGAAAATCGGGCCGCAGCGCTCGCTGTGCTGACCCTGGAGCCTCTCATCGACAGCCGTCGCCGGCGGGAATCCGTTAAGCTGGGCGAAGAACTGGCCCGGGCGCAGGAGCAGCTGCTGCAGCATTTCGGGCGTATCGATCCGCCCTACGGAGAGGTGGTGCGCCATGTGCGTGGCAAGCAGAGCTGGCCCATCAGCGGAGGCCCTGATGTTTTGCGAGCCGTCTATACGGATGCCGATCCCGATACGGGGATACGGAAAAATGTCGCCGGGGACAGCTACATCATGTTTGTTGAGTGGGATGCCAAGGGCGCCGTCAGCTCGCGCTCGATCCACAACTTCGGCAGCGCCACCCTCGATGCGTCGTCACCGCACTATGCTGACCAGGCGCCGCTGTTCGTTAATCAACAGGACCACGAGGTATGGTTCGAACTCGAAGAACTCCTGGCTCACGCGACTCGTGACTACCGCCCCTGAGGCCTGCCCTCCGGTAAAACGCTGACAGGGAAAGGGGATACCGGGCGGGGCACTACTCACTATGCCCCTGATCATTTACAGTGTCGCCGCTTATGGACAGTCCACTTCTCTACGCTACCTCCAACGCCTGGGCCGACACGGTCCTGGCGGACTTTGATCGCTTTTTGCAGGACCATGCGGCAGCAGAAAAAAAAGCGTCCGGCATGGCCGTGTCCATGCTTTCGCACTATCCGGATCGTATTGAGCTGGTCTCGGCCATGGCCGATCTGGCGGTCGAGGAACTGACGCACTATCGCGAGGTGGTCAAATGGATACATCGCCGCGGAGGCATCACGGCGGCGGATGAGAAAGATCCCTACGTCATTCGTTTTCGCGAGTGTCTCCGCCGCGGCAGCGAAGTCTATCTTCTGGACCGGCTGCTCACCGCCGGCATTATCGAAGCTCGAGGTGCCGAACGTTTTGCCCTGGTTGCCCAGGCTCTGGAACCAGGGCCTCTGAAGACCTTTTACCAGGCGATCGCGCGCTCCGAAGAGCGCCATTATGAATTGTTCAAGGAACTCGCCCAGCGCTATTTTGCGCAGGACGTCGTAGAGCAGCGCTGGGATGAGCTGCTGGAGTACGAGGCACAGATTGTACGCACGCTGCCCCTGCGCGCAGCCCTGCATTGAGCGCTCGCGACAAGTATCTGCAGCACTACGCGGAGCCCGAGGCGAGCGCACTCCTCCAGGCCGATCTTCCCCAGCGCTGGCACAACGTGCTGGTCATTCCTGCCTACAGGGAATCACCAGACCTGCTGAAGGATCTGCCGGGAGCGCCAGACACACTGCTGATCCTCGTCCTCAACCGTCCCGATTCTGATCCCGATACGCGCTGTAACGATGCACTGCGCGATCACCTCATGGCGCTTCCCCGGGTGAAAAGCCTCGTCGGAGCCGGGGCAATGCTGCTGGCCATGGCAGATGGCAGACATCTCTTGCTCATGGAACGGCCGGAGCCGCTGCCTCAGAACGAGGGTGTGGGCCTCGCCCGAAAGATTGGCTGCGATGCGGCACTGGCGCTTGGCGTTGCAGGCTATATCGGAAGTCGCTGGATTCACTGCAGCGACGCCGACGCAAAACTGCCAGAGGAGTATTTTCGGGCCGCGGAGCAAATCCGCTCTGCCAGCGCCCTGAGCTATCCCTACTACCACACGCGCCCGGCGGATCCGCGAGAGCGAGTCGCGATAGATCTCTATGAGCAATACCTCAGGCAGTATGTCGATGGGCTGCGAGACGCGGGTTCTCCCTACGCCTTTCATACCCTCGGTAGCTGTCTGGCGGTGGACGCAACGGCCTATGCCAGAGTCCGCGGCTTTCCGCGCCGCGCCGGCGGCGAAGACTTTTACCTGCTGAACAAACTGGCCAAACAGGGACCGGTCGCAATACCGGACTGCCCAGCTATCCGCCTGTCGGCGCGCCTGTCACAGCGGGCCCCCTTCGGCACGGGACCCGCCCTGGTCAGGCTACTCAAAGAAGAGCACCCACAGCAATGCGCGATGTTCTACGATCCGCGCTGCTTTGAGGGCCTGGGCGCGCTGCTCGCCTGCATGGCGGAGCACGGCCGCCCGGGACTGGAAATGGACGACCTGCAGCGGCTGCTGGCGCCTATGCCACAGGTCAGAGCGGCTGCGGAGGACCTTGGCATTGCGAAGTTCCTGACCCACGCGAGCAGCCAGTGCAGCAGTCGCGAGGCCTTCGAACGACAGTTTCAGCAATGGTTTGACGGCTTTCGAACGCTGAAGTTTATTCATGCACTGTGCGCATCCTGGGAACGAATAAGTCTATGGGAGCTGGAGCGTCAGGCTGCATTGTCCCGGGCGGTACCGCCGAACGACACTCTTTATACTTGAGCAACTGGCTTTCGCAGGGCCGGAAACCCGAAGGAGAAACCATGTACTCGCCTCTTCGCGCTTGTCTCGCTGCAGTAGCCGCCGCATCAGTATTGGTGCTGCCGTCTCTGTCGGCGCGAGCTGAAATCATCGCAAACATGCCCGACGCCATCGTCTGCTCGGTCAAGGATCCGACCGGATTGCTGCCCTGGGAACGACTCGTGTACTACGTCAGCGCCCGGATGGTCGATGGCAAGACCCTGTACAAGACCCTCACCTCAGACCCCGTCGTCTTGCTGGTCAGCGCCGGGCATTTTCGCTGACCACGCCCGCCGGGCGATAGCACAGGCTCGTCGCGCCTGACCCGTCTCCCGGGGTTCACCGGGAATCTTCGACTTACCCTGTTTAAAGAACGGAAAACTCATGATAGACCTTGCGAGCGATACGGTTACCCGTCCCACAGCGCCGATGCTTGAGGCAATGACCCGTGCCGCGGTGGGCGACGATGTCTTTGGCCTGGACCCCACGGTGAATGCGCTGCAGGACAAGGCCGCGGACCTGTTTGGAATGGAGGCCGCGCTGTTTTGCCCTAGCGGCACGATGACCAACCAGATTGCTATCAATATTCACACGCGGCCCGGCGATGAAGTGATTTGCCACAGCCTCGCGCATATCTATCTCTATGAAGGCGGCGGCCTGATGGCCAACTCCGGCGTATCGGTAAAGCTGCTGGGCACGCCCGACGGGCTGATGAGACCGGAGGACATCGCACCGGCAATCAATAATCCTGATGACCCCCATGCGGCCAGATCACGGCTGGTCGCTCTGGAGAACACCAGTAACAAGGGCGGTGGCAGCTGCTATGACTTTGCGACTGTCAAAGCGATTGGCGACGTGGCCTCCGAGAAGGGTCTCGGCTATCACCTGGATGGTGCGCGAATTTTTAACGCTCTGGTAAAGAGCGGTGACTCGCCGCGGCAGTACGGGGCAAGTTTCGATTCCATTTCGGTCTGCCTGAGCAAGGGTCTGGGCTGCCCGGTGGGCTCTCTCCTCCTCGGTGAGCGCGATTTTATCCGCGAGGCCGTGCGAATCCGCAAGCGCTTTGGCGGTGGCTGGCGCCAGGCCGGCTATCTTGCGGCCGCCGGGATCTATGCGCTGGACAACCACATCGAGCGGCTCAGGGAGGATCATGCCCGAGCGGCGCGCCTCGGCGAGTGCCTCCAGGCGCAGACCTGGGTCAGTTCCGTAAACCCGGTAGAAACCAACATCGTTATTTTCCGCACAGTGCACGACGATCAGGCACTGCAGATTGCCGAGGCCCTGCTGAAGAAAAACGTACGCATCAGCCATCTCGGACAGAATGTGCTGCGCATGGTGACGCACCTTGATGTGAGCGATACGCAGATCGATCAGGTGTGCGATATCGTCAGCGATCTACCTGCGCCTGGGTAGCATCGCCCTGACTTAGGCGAAACAGCCTGATTCGGGGATCAATAGTCGCTGAGGCCGTAGCCGAAGGGGAACAAGGCATGCGCCGCGTCGGCCGCGATCGGAATATCGTCAAAGCGCGCGGGCCAGGCATAGGGAGATTTACCCGTGGGCTTAAAGCCGTCAACGGCGTAAAGAAAATCCGCAACCCCCGCCCCTTCGGAGCCGGGAAGCCAGGCGGCGATGAAGGCATCACTCTGGTCCAGCTCGTCCTTGATGAGCAGTACACGCCCCGAAATAAGGACCACGATGACCTTCTTGTCTAATTCGCTACAGCCTGAAATCAGTGCCTTGTGCTCATCCGAGAGCCAGAGCGCGTCGCTGTCGCCCGCGAACTCGGCGTAAGGCTCTTCGCCCACCACCACAATAGCTTTGTCAGACTCCATGCCTGCGTAGCAACCGTCCGGGGCATACTCCACCTGGCCTGCAACCGCTTTAATGCCGTCGAGAATAGTCGTCGCGCCGCGGTAACTCTCACTCTGTCCCTGCCAGTGAATCGACCAGCCGCCACTCTGGAGTCCGCTGTTATGCGCATGCCTGCCCACGATCGCCACCGGGTCCTCGGCGCGAAGCGGTAGCACCTCGCCCTCGCTTTTGAGCAACACCAGCGATTCTCTGACCGCCTGCCGGGCCACTTCGCGACGCTCCTTCGAGCCGATTTCCAAAGCGAGCTCACGCTTGCCAAAGGGGTCATCAAACAAGCCCAGATCAAACTTCATTTTCAGGACCCGACTCACGGCATCGTCAATCCGCGTCTCAGGAACTGTTTTGTTCAACACCGATGCCTTGAGCTCGCCCATGAATTGATCGAAGTTCTCGGGCTGCATGACCATATCAATGCCTGCGTTGATAACCCTATGGGGCGCACCCCAGCGCAGCCCGCCATTCCAGTCCGTCACTACCACGCCGTCAAAAGCGAGCTCCCCCTTGAGCACATCGCTGACCAGATAGGTGTGCTGGTGCATGTTCACACCGTTCACGGAGTTGAAGCCGACCATGATCGACGCAATACCCTGCTCCACCGCGGCGGCATAGGGCGGGAGATATTCCTCGCGCAGTGCCTGATCCGACATCAGTGCGTTGCCACCTTCCACACCCCCCTCCGTCGCTCCGTCGCCGATGTAATGTTTCGCAGTGGCCGCCACCGTATGCGCGAGCGCCAGATCGTCACCCTGATAACCCTTGATGGACGCCAGGGCAGCGGCGGTCGTCAGGTCCCGATCCTCACTGAAGCCCTCGTAAACCCGTCCCCAGTGCTCGTGCTTGGGCATGGCAATACACGGGGAAAAAATCCAGTTGAAACCGGTGCCTGCGGCTTCCAGGGCAGTGATCTGCGCGGCCCGCTCAATCAACTCAAAATTGCGGGTGGCTGCCATGCCGATGTTGTGGGGGAAGATGACGGCGCCTTCGAAAGTGTTCTGGCCGTGGACCGCATCGACCCCGATCAACAGGGGAATTCCAAGACGGGTGTTCAGTGCCGCAGCCTGAAACTCATCAAACCTGGCGATCCAGTCCAGCGCTGTCGCACCGGGCGCCGGACCTTCGGTGTGAATGATCGAACCAATCGCCAGCTCCCCGACCCGCCGAGGCGACATCTCCCTGTGCCAGACAGTCTGGGTGAGCTGGCCAATTTTTTCGTCAAGGGTCATTTCCGCAAGCAGCGCATCAATCTTGTCTTGCTGACTCTCGTGCTCGCAGAGATTGAATTGGTCGGTACCGCGCAGACAGTTCGGGACGAAACCGGAATCCGGATCCATCGCCGGGGGAACGGAGCACCCCGCGAGACTCGCAAGCAGTGCGATAAGAAGCTCGGATCTGATAACTGATGTCTGCATGCTTTTCTGGGAAACAGCACGACCGGACGGGGCGCCCTGTCGTTCCAGCCA
Source organism: uncultured Congregibacter sp. (assembly GCA_964525195.1). GTDB lineage: Bacteria > Pseudomonadota > Gammaproteobacteria > Pseudomonadales > Halieaceae > Congregibacter. The sequence continues at coordinate 5,005 of CAZGGN010000098.1, read as the reverse complement.
GGAAATTTGAAATAATGTTACCCGGGTCAACGTGGGGATGTAAGCGCGCCTGCCTGTCGGAGCCCTTACCCGATACCCGACAACATCGCTCGGCGACCGGCGATATACTCCACAAGCGGATGATATGAGACGGCGACATGCACCGATCTAGCACCTCAGTACCGGGTTTGAAGCAAACCCTGATCGCAGTTCCCCTGATAATGATTTATCACGGGGCATGCGCGAGCGGAGAGGCACCGGAGGCCTACTCCGGCTACACGGGCGAATATTCGGGCTTTTCCCTGGTACTGGATGAGCGCTTTGACCTGTTGAATAAAGCCGTGTGGGCCATTGGTGACGGCGCGGTAGGCACAGAATCGGCCTGTCGCTTTCAGGATGACGGCGTCCGCGTCGATAACGGTCGACTGGAACTGGTCATCGATCAGGTGCATGTGCCCGAAGGCTGGTCGGAGAATCACCGGAAAATGAAGAAGGCCTACGACTATCTGTGTGGCGAGCTGCGCACCCGTCCTGAGCTGCGCATGCGTTATGGCCGCATCGAAACGCGCATGCGGGCACCAGACCGCAACACCGCATCCGGCTACATCTCTTCGCTGTTTACCTACGTCAACGAAGGCAATGAACGCTTTGACCGGGAGTGGGAAGAAATCGATATCGAGTTGGAAGGAGGACGTCCGGAGAAATTCCAGGCCAATCTGATCTACGGTCTCGATGCCGAATACTGGGGGGAAACCCGTCCATTCGGCGCCTGGGAAGACAAGATGACGATCGGCCCGGTCGATCGCTGGCGCGTGTTTGCCATCGAGTGGCTCCCGGATCGCATCCACTGGTACGTAGACGGAGAACGGGTCAAGACACTGACTGCCGCCGACATCGACTGCGAGCCCGCCTGTGTGCCACCGCAGACACGGCCCACGCCCATACCCGACACTCCGGCGGCCGTGATGATGAACTTCTGGATTCCCAACGACGAGATTCAAGAGGTCTTTGGCGGCAACAAGCAAAACAACCGCTACCCTATGCGGGCGCAATACGACTGGCTGCGGATCTACCAGTACGACGCAGAGCCGCTTAAAAACTGGACCGAGTCCGGCCGACCAGGCATCCTGAGCAGTCCGGCGCCCGAGGAAACGAGCGCCGCCCGCTGAATCGTCTCAGCGATTCAGCGGACCCTTGGATATCCCGCTCCCAGAGGCCTTGCCTGCGGATCAGGCGTGAGGCGTCACCAGATACTTCTCGCCGGTCTTCATGGCACGGTAATCCATGACAGCGTCTTTGGTGAGCATCTCTTCCAGGGTCACCTTACGCTTGTAGGAGCTCGCAAAGGTCGTGGTCAGACCGGCGAGCACACGCTGGCGCATCCGCGCCATGGTTTCCATTCCGGCCGATGCCAGGAAAGGCGTCAACAGCCAGCCTGACAGCGTCCAGCCAAAACCGTAGGCCGGGGTCAGAATCGTCGGCCCGAAATCGAGGCGTCCATAGATATACATCTTCTTGGGCTGATCAGAACCGTAGCGCGAAAACTCGGTCATCTTGCTCACAGCGACCTGCTCCATGGCCTTGAAACAGTTGTCGACCGCGTGTCCGCCACCAATCGGGTCAAAACCAAAGTAGGCGCCGGTCGCTTCAATCGCGGCCTTGAGCTGTTCAAAAAAATCATCATCAGAGGAATTCACGACGTACTGCGCACCCAGACCTTTCAGCAGGTCGACATGCTCATCTTTACGGACAATGTTAACCAGGGCGATGTCATCTTCCTGACAGATTTTCACCAGCATCTGCCCGAGGTTTGAGGCAGCGGCCGTGTGAATGATTGCCTTTTGCCCTTCCATTCTCGCGGTCTCGGCAAATCCAAGCGCGGTCATCGGATTGACAAAGGCCGAGGCACCATCCTCAGAAGAGATATCACCCAGGGGCAGGCACATGCCCGCATCGGCAATGCAGTATTGCGAGTAAGCGTTGCCCGGTACGCAGGCAACACGCTGGCCAACCAGCGCCTGCGCTGCCTCGCTATCGCCCGCGGCGACGACCGTGCCCGCACCTTCGTTACCTACCGGAAGCCGCTTGCCATGGCGTGCCTTCTGAGCGCTGTAAAAGGGTTCCGGCATGTCGGCGACAAACTTGCCGGGGCTGTACTCGGCATTTTCGAGGTCCGCTGCGCTGGTCAGGATCGCAAGATCAGAGGGGTTAATCGGCGCCGCCTCCATCTTCACCAATACCTGGTTGCCGGTGGGATCAGCAAAGCTGCTCTCCACGACTTCTACCGTGAGTTTGCCGTCGGCCAGCGTGCTAAATAGCTGTGTACCTGTAGTCATTAAAACGATCCTTGTTCATGTCTGGAGTGGGTTTGATCCGAGGGGCGAATGGTAACTCTTTCGGCAGCCCAGCCATACTCCGGGCATGCCCGGGACGCCGGATCCCTCCCCCTGATGCGGGGAGTTCGCCCGGGCATTGCCAAACCCTGCCAAAGAACCTAGGCTCTTTTTTAAGCGCGATGGACATTTCCCTCCCCGTCGCACCCAGATCATTCACTGGTGAGCAGGTCACAGAGCGCGGCGGTTGCACCACCGGTAAATGTAGGATTCAGCTCAATCGCATCGAACGGGGGCGCCTGCAAGCAGGCAAGCCGCCGCCGCAGGGAGTCTACTTTATGGTTCTGGTCAAACGTCTGGTCCTGGATATCCTCAAACCCCACCTGCCGAATTCGCTGGAGTTTTCCTGCTCTCTGGCCCAGGTCGGCGAGGACTACCACGTCAGTCTCACGGTCATCGAGGTGGATGAGAACACCGAGTCGATTCAGCTGGAAATCGAGGGCCACAACCTGGATTTCCCTGCCATTTGCGCGGCGATCAGCGACATGAGCGGCTCCCTGCATAGCATCGATGTGGTCGAGGTACAAAGTCAGCCCGATACCACGCCGGGCACGGATTGAGCGAGACTTACCAGCGAGAGCCCGAAGTGAGCCTGATAAGTCAGATTAGATTCTTCTTGCGAATCAGCCGTACGGACAGCCTTGTGCGCCGGTACTTTGTCGTCAACGGCTTTGACGGCGCACTGACCATGCTCGGGCTGATCACGGGTTTTCTGATCAGCGAACCGGCGGAGCTGCCAGTGATCATCAGTGCCTGCCTGGGCACGGCGATCGCGCTGGGCGTCAGCGGCGTCAGCAGCGCTTATGTCAGTGAACAGGCAGAACGGCGCCGAGCGCTCAGCC
>CAZGGN010000098.1:0-1781 GCA_964525195.1 uncultured Congregibacter sp. | reverse complement strand
GTGACTGCCGGCCTGCTGCGGGAGATCATCGCGACCTACGAGAGCGGCAAACCATGGATGATGCCAGAGGGTGATATCGTGTTGCCTGACGAGCCGCTCAGCCAGCTGGAAGACGCCATGGTGGCCGACCTGCAGCAGGGGGCGCATGGCGAGGCGGCACGCTGGATCCCGATGTTGGTCGCCCTGGTCAATGGCTCAGCTCCACTGCTCATCTGTCTGATCATTATTCTGCCGCTGTGGCTGTCTCATGCGGGTATGGAACTGCTGCTACCGCCACTGTATGCGGCCATTGCCGTTGCCTTTATTCTAATTTTTCTGCTGGGCGTGTTTCTGGGCCGCGTCGCTGAGATTCCCTGGTTTCGCAGCGGAGTGCAGACCCTGTTGATCGCGTTACTGACAATCCTGCTGATCTCCTTCATAGCAGGCTGATCAGCATGGCACAGACCGACTGGCATAGGATCGAAGCCGATGAGGTACCCGGTCTGCTCGGGGTGTCAGCTGCAGGCCTGAGTAGCGAGCAGGCCCGGCAAAAACTGCGTGAACAGGGCGCCAACGTCCTGCCCCTGGCGCACCGGCGCACGCTGTTTGCGATGCTGCTGGCGCAGTTCAGTGACTTTATGATCATCGTATTGCTCGGGGCAGCACTGATCTCCGGTTTTATTGGCGAGGCTCAGGACACCATCACGATCCTGGTGATTGTTGTGCTCAATGCCCTCATCGGCACAGTTCAGGAATTTCGCGCCGAACGGGCTATTGCCGCATTGAGCAAGATGGCAGCACCGGATGCACGCGTGCTGCGTGATGGTGCCGCAATGACTGTTCCCGCCGCGGAACTGGTTACCGGCGATATCGTATTACTGGAGGCCGGGAACGTAGTGCCGGCAGACCTGCGTCTGCTGGAGGCCGAAGAGATGCAGGCCGATGAATCCGCACTGACGGGAGAGTCGCATCCGGCTGAGAAACAGGATGCGGTTTTGAGTGAGGCCGATCTGCCACCTGGTGACCGGCTGAATATCGCCTTCAAGAGCAGTTTGATCACCCGGGGCCGTGGCCGGGGTGTGGTGGTGGCCACCGGACTGGCGACCGAGATTGGTCATATCGCCGAATTACTCAGCTCAGAGCCCCGGGTAAAGACCCCGTTGCAGAAAAGACTCAGCCGCTTTGGCGGCTATCTGGCACTGGCGGTCATCGCCATCTGCGCCGTGATCTTTGTCGCCGGTTTGTTCCAGGGGCAGGCACCGCTACATATGCTTCTGATCGCTGTCAGCCTGGCTGTCGCTGCAATACCCGAAGCCCTTCCTGCGGTGGTAACCCTATCCCTCGCCTTTGGCGCACATCGGCTGATCCAGAAAAAAGCACTGGTACGCAACCTGCCTGCAGTCGAAACCCTGGGTTCGGTCACCTACATCTGTGCCGACAAAACCGGCACGCTGACCCAGAACAGAATGATCGCGGAATTGTTTTTCAGCGCTGGAGAGCTTCGGGAGACATTGTGCGCCGTTGACAGGGACTCGGCGATGTCTGAGCTGGGATATGCGCTGGCGCTAAACAACGATGTGGAATTGGCGGCGGACACCCCGACCGGAGAGCCGACCGAGCTGGCCCTGTATATCGCCGCTCGCGAAGCGGGGTTTGATAAGGAGCAGATTCAGCTGGAAAGACCAAGGCTGGCGGCACTCGCTTTCGACAGTGACCGAAAGATGATGACCACGCTCCATCAAGCCGATGACGGCGTAGTGGCCTATAGCAAGGGCGCACCCGAGCAGCTACTGGCCCACTGC
>CAZGGN010000097.1:0-11031 GCA_964525195.1 uncultured Congregibacter sp. | reverse complement strand
AGGCGCTCGCCGCGGCTGCCGGGCAACGCGCCTAGGCGCCAGGGGTTGGCGCGCAGAAGGGGACTTAAAAACGGGTGTCGGGCCTGCTCCGGGAGCAGCTCATCGAGCCGGTGGCGCCCTACAACCTTGAGGATTTCAAGGCTTCGCGTAACGCTGGACATCAGGCGCTGCGCAGCCGCTCGACGCGCAGCCGGAGCCGCTCGAGGCGCTGGGCGAGTCGCTCACTGCGCTCACTGAGCTGCTGTACGTCCTCGTAAAAATGCTCCAGCGCGAGTTTTGGCGGCGTCAGGCGGGCTTCCTCAATTGCAAATTCCTCAAGCTGTCGGCGCAGGTTAGCGCTCGCCTGCCGGGACCAGTTGAACGCCGCACTGAGCATACTGGCGAGCTGATGTCCGGCGACATCGCCCAGCGCTGAAACCAGCGGCGCCTCCCAATCGATATCCAGATCGTTGAAGATTCGCTGCATAGCGATCAGCGTGTGACTGCTGCCCTGCAGCACGATGCCACCATTGATCAGGGCCGCTGCCGGGTCCTCAGCCTGGGCCAGGATCCTGAAGTCCTCCGCGCTGCCAATAACCCGGGTACTGACCGGGCCCTCATGCACCCCGCGCAGGGACAACTCACCGTTTGCTTCACTGTGCAGGTAGAGGGTAATGGCGGGGCGTGTGCATTCCAGGGCGATTACCTGGCCTTTCAGCGATTTAAGTGCCTCAAGGCTGTGCGGAGACAGGCGCAATGCGCCGTTCACGGCGGCTTCGGCGGCGGCCAGCCCGGCGGTATGCAGTGTCGGCATACGCACATCGTTCATTTTCAGGCCTTGACGCCGCGGTGTACGGCTACCACACCACCGGTCATGTCGTGGTAGTCACAGCGGATAAAGCCGGCGTCTTCCATCATCTGGCGCAGGGTTTCCTGATCCGGATGTACGCGAATGGATTCGGCCAGATACTGATAGCTGTCCGAGTCCCCCGCCACCAGTCGACCCATAAAGGGCAGTACGGCAAAGGAGTAAGCATCGTAGGCGCGGCTGAGCAGCGGATTTCTGGGTTTTGAGAACTCCAGCACCAGCAGTCGACCACCGGGCTTGAGCACCCGTAGCATGGATCGCAGGGCGAGATCCTTGTCGGTGACGTTGCGCAGGCCGAAGGCGATGGTAATGCAGTCAAAGTGATCGTCGGGGAACGGCAGGTACTGGGCGTCTGCCTGCACGTAGTGCAGGTTCCCGCGCACGCCTTTATCCAGCAGACGATCCCGGCCCACGCGCAGCATGCTGGCGTTGATGTCGGCCAGTACGACCTCACCCTCGTCGCCGACCATCGGCGCAAATTTTGCGGCCAGATCGCCGGTGCCGCCCGCGATGTCGAGCACGCTGTTACCCCTGCGCACGCCTGACAATTCGATAGTAAAGCGCTTCCAGATTCGATGGATACCCATGGACATCAGGTCATTCATGATGTCGTAGCGGCTGGCCACGGAATCAAAGACATCGCCAACCATCCCGGCTTTTTCTTCGGTCTTCACCTCGCGATAACCGAAGTGGGTGGTGTCTTTTTCGCTCATCTTCGCTACCCATATTAAGAGATAGGCATTGTAGCTTGATCCTGATGCGAGCATCAGTGCCGACGGCAACTTCTCAGGCCCGGGGTTCCAGCCGTCATCCGGATGAAAATTTTTTCGATTTTTTAATCTCCGCATGTTGACTTGCTCACAAATTGGGAATATTTTCCCAATTGTCCTGACCCATTCCTACGCCGAGGAGCGCAAACATGAGTAACGTCGAACAATTCCCCGGGTGGCATGCCGCCGTTGCAGCAAAAAGCGAGCAGCAGGTCGCCAGCGCCACGCAGTCCCTACTCGAGAAAATATCGACAGTCGGAGGCCAGACGCCCCGGCCCGGTGCACAGCAGATCGGCCCACTCCCGGAGGCCGCGCAGTGTCACAGCAGCTGGTCATTTACGACACGACGGGTGGATCGCGCGCAGGCAAAAACGTTGCTCAGCGGCGATCTCCAGCCTCAGGTCGGTGATCTGGTACTGGCCAGAATTGAATGCCTCGGGCATCACGGGAATTTGCAACTGACAGATGGGCGTCGTCGCCGCCTGTTCATCGGTGATCTTGTTATTGCAGCCTATGCCAATCGCTATGCCTGCGAGCAGTTCGAGGCTGAGGTGCCACGGAGCCTCGCACCCTGCCACCTCGTCGCCGGGGGTGGTATTGCGTCCCGGGCATTGTCCTGGCACGACCGGATCGCAAAAGGCCCGACCACAATCCAGCCTATCGGGCTGATCGGGGATGCGCGCGGCGATCGGCTTAACCTGGGCGACTTTGCCCTGGCGCCGGTCCACCCCGCGCCAGCCGCGCCAACGGTGTTTGCGGTGCTGGGAACAGCGATGGACGCGGGAAAAACTGAAACTGCGGCGCATCTGTTGCGCGGGCTCAAGTCCGCCGGGCGGCGTACCGGTTACATTAAAGTTACCGGCACTGGCGCCGGCGGTGACACCTGGCTGTTGCACGATGCGGGCGCAGACCGAGTTCTCGACTTCACGGATGCCGGACTTCCCTCAACTTATCAGGTGCCCTTATCGCGTATCGAGAAGGCGATGGAAGTGCTGATCGACCATATGGCAGCCGACGGCATTGACGCGGTGGTAATGGAGGTTGCCGACGGTGTCTATCAGCAGGAAACGGCGCAACTGATCCGCAGCACAACTTTTGCGCGGATGGTCAGCGGGATCGTCCTGGCCGCGCGGGATGCCATGGGTGCGAGTGCCGGAATTCAGGCGCTGAGGGCGCAGCCGCGACCGATCATTGCGCTCTCCGGTCTTCTCTCTGCTTCGCCGCTACAGCGACGCGAAGCAAAGGACGCCACGGGTGTCGATACCCTCAACCGTGAGGAATTGGCCAGCGCGTTGGTGGCAACCGGATTGCTCGCCGCGGTCACCGTCAACGTGCAACGGGAGCTGGCGTGATGAATAGGCTCAGCAACCCGCTGCGCGGAAAAATCGACAGTCTGCCCTGCGGCCGACTCAGCCCGCTGCAGTTGAACGGTACCAGTCAGTTCCGCTACTTTGCCTATCGGCCGATAAACCCGCAGCCGGATCAGCGGCCACTGGTATTCGTTCACGGCTATTCCCGCCGGGCCGAGGAGCACGCGCTGGCGCTTCTGCCGCTGTGCGAGGCGCTGGGATGTGCGCTCCTGGCACCGCTGTTCACCAAGAGCGAGCATCCGCGCTACCAGCGCCTCCGACGGGGTGGTGACGGACAGCGTCCGGATCGCATTCTGAACGCCTGCCTCGAGGATCTTTTCGGCCCCGGCGTCGGCGAGATCCATCTGGCCGGCTTCTCCGGGGGCGCGCAGTTCGCTCATCGCTACAGTATGGCCTACCCACAGCGCGTCGCTCACCTACTGGCCATTGCAGCCGGCTGGTATACGCTGCCCGATCCCTCTTTGCGATACCCTCTCGGCCTGCACGCGCGCCGAGCGCTGCGAGGCATCAGTCTCAATCCCGAACACTTTCTCCGCGTGCCTGCAACCGTGATCGTCGGGGAGCAGGATACGGGCACCCAGAATCTTCGCTCATCTGCCGCGCTCAATGCGCTGCAAGGCACTACCCGGGTAGAACGCGCACGGAACTGGGTAGCGCACATGCGTATGGCTGCAAAGCAGCACCGCCAGGAAAGCGCGATCCGCTACCTCGAAGTTCCCGGCATCGGTCACGACTTCGAGGAATTCGTCGCCTCGGGTCATCTTCTGGATCTGATGCGTGACAGTCTTGCAACTACCTCTCGGCCGACATCCAACGCCACGCCGTTCCTGCGGATTCCGGACGCGGAATGGCGTACAGCAGGATGGGGGAGCTAGTGTGAACGCTGTGAATATGAATCTCCGGCAGGCCCCCGCGCAGCTTGAGGATCGGGCGGCGGATGACGGCAATCCCCGGGGTCATGCCGCGCCGGCCACCGCGGTCGTACGACGGTTTCGTGCCGGATCGATCATCGCAGTCGCACTGCTGCTAGCCGCGCTGATACCCGCCGTGCTATGGCTGCAGCATCAGTCGACTTTTATTACGTCGCGCGATGCGCTGGTTCGGGCGCATCTCTCGGATCTCGGTACCCGCGTCGCCGGTGTCGTGCGCGAGATTCGCGTTGACGCCGGAAGCCGGGTAAAGGCGGGCGACGTGTTACTGCAGCTGGACGATCGGCATTTTCGCGCAGAGCTTGCCAGGGCGACTGCGGAGCAGCGTGAGTTGGCAGCCGGTTACCGCGCGGAAAAAGCAGCGATCGAGCTGGAGCGCGCACGACTCGGCCTGAACATCAATGGCGCGGAAGCTGAGGTCCGTCGCGCAAGCGCTGCGCTTCAGGCGGCCCTCAGCGAAGCGGATGATGCCGCCGCCTTTCATCGCGCCCGGGAGGCATTATTGCCAGAGCGCGCTATATCCAAAGAGGTCGTGCGTGATGCGGCAGCAAAAGCCAGCACCGCCGGTGCGCGTGCCGCCGCGGTCCGTGCGGAGCAGGAAGCGGCGATCAATGCGCTGGCAGAGGCTCGCCACAGTAGTCTTGAATTGGCGGTTCGGGAACAGCGCCTCGAGGTGATGGCCGCGCAAAGCGCGCAGGCCGCAGCGCGGGTCGAGGTGGCGCAAGCTGACCTGGAAGCCACCACGATTCGCGCGCCCGCCGATGGCGCAGTTATCCGGCCCCTGGCGCAGCCCGGGATGGTCCTGGACGTTGGCACTCCTGCCGTCAGCATGTGGTTCAGTAACGACACCTGGATTGAGGCCTGGGTAAACGAGGCCGATCTGTCCGATATTGCCGTCGGCAATATCGTACAAGTGACCTCTCCGGCCCTACCGGGGGAAGTGCTTGAGGGGGTGGTCGGCACCGTAGGCCTGGCAACGGATTTCGAAATGCCTCTTGACTATCTGCCTCGTTCCCGGAGTGAGCGCATGCAGCAATCGCCACTGGTCGGCGTTGCCATTCACTTGAACGCAATGCCCGATTTGCTGCGCCCGGGCATGTCCGCGGTCGCCAATATCGAGCGCCGCGCCCCGTGAGTGCCGTCACGCAAACCGGGCCAATGCTGCCTCGGATCCTCGGCCGTCTGCGGGAGCACCAGCCCAAGCGCGCAATCCCGCCGCTTTTTCTTGCCGTAGTGACCGTCCTGGGTATCCTGCCTCTCATGCTGCTGGTCATCCGCATCCTCGCGCTGGCGGGTGACGGCGGAGCGTTGTTGGGCAGCGTGGGAGCCTGGCTGGCTCAGCACTTCAGCCTGCTCTGGATTGCCGCGGAGGATCGCTCGGCGGTGTTGCATGTGGTGCAGCTTCCGCTGGCCGCATTGCTGGTTGCGTTTACACGCCTGAGTCTGGGCATCCGTGTGCTCGGGTTTCGCGCGATTCTGCTCGCCATCGGCATGCGAGAGGTAGGTATCCTGCCGAGCCTACTGCTGATCGCTATCATCGCCGGCACAGTGGTCCTGGTTCGGCCTGTCATGCGGCGCTCGGGCATGCCCCTGTATGCCCGGGTTTCGACGATACTTTCCATCGTCGCGGCGACGATGGTCGCAGGCCTGCTTCTGGGCACGGCCTTTGAATCTGCCGTACTCTCAAGTTTTGCCTTTTTCCCGGTCGTGATTCTCGCGATGCTGGCCGAGAGCATTGCCGATACGGTAGCCCGGGAAAGCTCCGCGATGGCCGCCTGGCGTACCGCCGCAACAATTATTCTCGCGCTGGTCATTGCGCTTATCTCAGCCCTTGCACCCGTGCGCGAACTGACTCTTGCCTGCCCCGAGCTGATCCTTACGCAACTGGTGCTTGTTGTGCTGGTATCGGAGTTCATGGACTGGCGACTGCTGGAAGATTTCCGTCCCGGGCAGGGCGCCGAGGCACCGACTCGGGGGCTGCATATAGCCGTGGTGCGCAACCGCTGGAACAGCAGCGTCCTGCGCCAAAGCGGTGCAGCGGCGCCCCAGCGCTATCGCCTGCGTTCGGTTCAGGCGCTGGTTAATACGCTTCGAGCCGCCGGTCACACGGTTGTGGTGATGGAGGCGGACGCGCGGTTGTTCGGCCGGCTACGGGACTTTTTCCCGCGCGATGCTCTGGCACAGAATGGTCGGGCGCTGGTTGTGAATTGTGCCGGCGGCGTGCAGGGCCCCGGGCGTCTTGCGCAGGTCCCCAGTCTCTGCGAGATGATCGGTGTGCCGTGCACGGGGCCGGATTCCGCAGCGATGGCCGTGATTGGAAATCTTCTGCTGCAGTCGCAGACCCTCGCTCTGGCGGGTATCGCGACCCCAGGCTACCAATTACCAAGCGATCGGGAAGTGCCGGCAACGGATCTGCCCGGGCCCTGGCTGGTATTCCACCGTTTTCAGAGCGATCGGGAACCCCTGAAAGCCCGCAACGCGGTAATGCTTGCCCGGGCTATGGAGCGGGTACGCAGTGCGGGTGACGAACCGCTCATTGCCACGGCGCCCGCAGGACGGGTGCTGCGCCTGATTGTTATCGCGGGCGCGGCTCCCAATGATCCTGCGCAGGTGCTTCCCGCGCTCGAATACAAGACCGGGAAGCGCGGCATGCAGCGGGCAGCTCTGACTGATGCCGAAACTGAGGCGCTGGAAAACACGGCGCGACGCGCCTTTGTTGCTCTGCGCTGCCAGGGTTATGCACGGATGGATGTCAGCCTCAACGCCGATGCGAGTGTGGTTGTTCTCGCTGTCCGTGTGGTTGATCTGTTTGCTGCGAAAGGCGATGCAGCGGTCGCCGCGGCTATGGCCGGCATGGATTTTCCGACACTTGTTGCGCGCATTCTGGGCCTGGGCCCTGCGCCGGGCGCAGTGCCCGACGGTGCGCCGCTGACTCAATCCCCCCTGACTCTTTACGAAACCGCGTGAGGTAAACCATGAAGAACTTCAAACTCATACGATCCGGTGTTGCCGTGCAGCCCCTGCTTCGGGCCATCTACGATGTAGATTCCGCCTGGGAACTGCAAACCGGGCGACAGGAAAAAGTCCGCGTGCAGCGTGAGGCCCTGGCAGTCCCGATTCGCGGGCTGCGCAAGTCCTCCCAGTACGGCAGAGCACGACGCGACGTGCAGGAAAGCCGCTGGACCGGCGGCAGCGCCCGCTTTCCGCTCATCCGTCACTTTCTGCAGAGTGTCGCAGAGGATCTGGATTGCGATCTGGGCCGCGCGAAGCTGGTTGCCCTGCCTGCGGGGCGGCGTGTCTATCCGCATATTGATCGGGGCCGCTATTATCAGCTGCACGACCGCTATCATCTCGTGCTGCGATCACCGCTCGGCTCCTGGCTGCGCGCGGGTGATGAGGAGGTGCGCATGCAGGAGGGGGAGCTCTGGTGGTTTGACAATCGGCAGATACACGAGGCGCACAATGACGGAGAGGAGGATCGCATTCACCTGATCTTCGATATGCTGGCACCGGCGAATCGTGAAAAGGCCGCCCGGCAGTTGCAGGAGGCGAGGGAATCAAGTGTTGCTCGCAGCGCCGGCGCCAGCCCGGCACAGCTTCGTGACGCGACGGCTTAAATGGCATCAAGTTGAACGATCCGCGCTGCCTAGGTCATCCCGGTCTGTTGCTCGCTTTCATCTCGCGGTAAGCAGATTAGCTGTTGCCGCAAACTTCGAGCTAGACTGCGATGAGGCGAAGGGCAGCAGCAGGAGCAAGCCATGGGTCTGAAAGTGATTGGTGCGGGATTTGGACGCACGGGCACGATGTCGACGAAGGCTGCGTTGGAAATGCTGGGTCTTCCCTGTTACCACATGATCGAGTGTTTCCCCCGGGGGCCCGGACACTGGGCGCTATGGGAGCAGGCGGCGGCCGGCAATCCGGACTGGGATACGATTTTCGCGGGCTTTGAAGCCACCGTCGACTTCCCGGCCTGCACGCAGTTTGCGTCGATTGCCGCGCATTACCCCGAGGCCAAAGTTCTGCTCAATCTGCGTGACCCGGACCGCTGGTTTGACTCGACTCAGGCGACAATTTTTTCGCCAGAGTGGATTGCCTGGCTGCCATCATCGCCAGCGGGCAACTACATGAAGGCCACAATCAACGATTACTTTGATAACCGCATGCACGACCGGGCGCACCTTGTTCATCGTTTTGATGAGCATGTGGCCGCTGTAAAGGCGGCAATCCCCGCCGAGCGTCTGCTGTGTTTTGAGGTAAGCCAGGGCTGGGGGCCGCTCTGCGAGTTTCTTGGCGTTGATGAGCCGGGGGAGCCTTTCCCCATGGTCAACGATACCGCCGCGACCCAGGAAATCATTCAAACGCTTATGCAAGATGGCTTTGAGTCTGTTTTCGACTGGTAGCTTTGCGGTGGCCCGAACTCAGGGCTCAAAATGCAGAATCTGGGTGTCCGGGTCGCGGGAGGCGCCGGCCTCATGCAGGTCATCGAGGTAGGCCTGCCACAGCTGCTCATGCTCGGTACACAGGCGATAAAGGTAGTCCCAGGCATACAAACCGCTGTCATGCCCGTCGTCAAAGACAATCTGCAGCGCGTAGTGCCCCACGGGCTTGAGTGCGCTGACACCGACGTTGCGCTTGCCGGTCTGCAGTACCGCCTGCGAAGCATGGTGGCCGCGAACCTCGGCAGAGGGTGAATAGACGCGCAGATACTCCCAGCTCAGCCCGTACACGCTGCCATCGGCATATTCGAGCTCAAGGAGTCGCGACTGCTTGCGCAGGCGGATGCTGGCGGGGCGGGGAGCGTCTGTCATCGACGGAGTTGGCCAGGACGGTGCATGGATACTGTGCCTAGAGAATAAACCGCGAGAGGTCTTCGTCGGTCGCCAGTTCGGCCAGCTGCGAATCCACATAAGCCGCATCAATGCTCAGGGTGCTTTTGCTCAGTCCGTCGTCCGCGGCCTTGAAGGACGCGTCTTCAAGCAGTCTCTCCATCACCGTGTGCAGTCGTCGCGCACCGATATTCTCGGTAGTCTCGTTCAGCTGCCAGGCGATTTCCGCAATGCGGGCGATACCGTCATCGGTAAACTCGAGGGTCAGGCCCTCGGTTGCCAGCAAAGCGCTGTACTGCCGGGTGAGCGCCGCATCGGGCTCGACCAGAATGCGTCGGAAGTCCTCCGGTGACAGTGCTGCAAGCTCGACGCGTATGGGCAGGCGACCCTGAAGTTCGGGAATCAGATCCGAAGGTTTGGACAGATGGAATGCGCCGGAGGCGATAAACAGAATGTGGTCAGTCTTGAGCATGCCGTACTTGGTGCTCACGGTACTCCCTTCGATCAGTGGCAGCAGGTCGCGCTGTACACCCTCGCGCGAGACATCAGCCCCCGCGGTTTCACCGCGTTTGGCGACCTTGTCCAACTCGTCGATAAACACGATTCCGTTCTGCTCGGCGGCCTGCAGCGCGTTTTGCTTGATTTCGTCCTCGTTGACCAGCTTTGCGGCTTCCTCGTCACGCAGGGCCGCGAAGGCGGCCTTGATCGGCAGCCGGCGGGTCTTGGACTGGGAGCGGGCCATGTTGGAGAACATGCTCTGGAGCTGGTTGGTCATCTCCTCCATGCCCGGAGGCGCGCTGATCTCCACGTTGGTGATGCTGCTCAGTTCCAGGTCGATTTCTTTCTCATCCAGTTCGCCCTGGCGGAGTTTTTTGCGTAAGAGCTGCCGGGTGCTCTCGCCCTGGGTCTCGCCCTTGTTTGACCCGCTGTCCCGAGCGGGGGGCAGGAGAATGTCCAGAATTCGCTCCTCCGCAGCCTCCTCGGCGCGAAAGCGCATTTTGTCCATCGCCTGTTCGCGCAGCATCTTCACGGCCATTTCGACCAGGTCCCGGACGATAGACTCAACATCACGACCCACATAGCCGACTTCAGTAAATTTTGTGGCCTCCACCTTGACGAAAGGCGCGTTGGCCAGTTTTGCCAGGCGCCGGGCAATTTCGGTTTTACCGACCCCGGTCGGGCCTATCATCAGAATGTTCTTGGGGGTGATTTCCCCGCGCAGGGACTCATCCACCTGCATGCGGCGCCAGCGATTGCGCAGGGCGTTAGCGACCGCGCGCTTGGCGGCATCCTGCCCAATGATGTGATTGTCCAGCTCGTGGACAATCTCCCGGGGGGTCATATTCGACATATATTGAATCCGACTCAGTAGTCCAGCTGCTCGATGGTGCGCTGCTGGTTGGTGTAAATGCAGATGTCTGCGGCAATCCCCAGACCCTTCTCAACGATCTCCCGGGCGCTGAGCTCGGTGTTGTCCAGCAGCGCCATCGCCGCTGCCTGGGCGAAGGATCCACCAGAGCCGATGGCGATCAGGTTGTTTTCTGGCTCAATCACATCGCCGTTGCCGGAGATCACCAGGGAGGTTTCCTTGTCAGCCACGGCCAGCAGCGCCTCGAGTTGGCGGAGCGAGCGCTCTGTGCGCCAGGCTTTCGCAAGTTCCACGGCCGCGCGCACCAAGTGCCCCTGGTGTTTTTCCAGCTGGCCCTCGAAAAGCTCGAAAAGCGTGAATGCATCGGCGGTGCCGCCGGCAAAGCCCGCCAGCACCTGATCCTTGTAGAGGCGGCGCACCTTGCGTGCGTTGCCTTTCATGATGGTATTGCCCATTGAGACCTGGCCGTCGCCGCCAACCACTACGCTGTTGCCGCGACGCACGCACAAAATGGTTGTGCCTCTGAATTGTTCCACGGTGTATTTCCTTGCGCTTGAAAGGCAGTTATGGGGGCAGCGGACTCAACTTCAAGTTCAGAGCCCCCGCGCTGAGGTGAAACGGCCGGAGAGTCTGGCGTTCAGCCGCTGTTGCGCTGGATGAGGAGCGTATCGATGTCCTGCTGGGCGGTCAGACTGCGCGCCTTGGCCATGGCCGAGCGGCTGTCGAAGGGGCCGAGTACTACCCGGAACCAGCGACCGGTGTCTCCCTGGGTCTTTTCGACCCGCGGATCGAGACCCAGAAGCAGTAGTTCGCCACGACGACGATCGGCGTCTTCGGCCTGGCGGAAGGAGCCGGCCTGCAGAAGGTACTGTTTACCAGCGCCAGCACCTGCGTTGCGCGGCGTCGGCATTTCCGCCGGG
>CAZGGN010000096.1:10541-11105 GCA_964525195.1 uncultured Congregibacter sp. | reverse complement strand
AAGGTGGCGATTCAGGGGAGCGCGGTGCTTAAAGGCATTCAGCTTGGCCTGGGGGGCACCGAATAATGTTGGGGGCACTCGTCCGATCCTGCCTGAGTCAGCGGCTCCTTGTGATTCTCCTGTCGCTGCTGCTGACGGGCTTTGGCGTTCGTGCGCTGATGAACATTCCCATTGATGCGTTCCCGGATATCTCACCAACTCAGGTCAAGATCATTATCAAAGCGCCAGGGATGACCCCGGAGGAAGTGGAGTCGCTGATTACCCAGCCCGTTGAGGTGGAGTTGCTGGGGATTCCCTATCAGTCGATGCTGCGCTCCATTTCCAAATATGCGCTCACTTCCATCACCCTCGACTTTGTTGATGGCACTGATATCTATTGGGCGCGGCAGCAGGTCACGGAGCGTCTGAACAACGTCTGGGGCAATCTGCCCGGCGGGATCAGCGGCGGTCTGGCACCGATGAGCACACCTCTCGGTGATATGTTCATGTTTACCATCGAGAGTGACTCGCTCACCCTGGAGGCAAAGCGCTTCCTGCTGGACTGGACCATCCGGCCGGCCCTGC
>CAZGGN010000096.1:0-10531 GCA_964525195.1 uncultured Congregibacter sp. | reverse complement strand
CCGCAGCCGGACCCGGTCGGGCCGTTTACGATATATTTTGAATTCGACGACCTCCCCGCTCGACTGGGTGATCCGACCGGCGCTGCGCACGGTACCCGGCGTGGCCGACGTGAATTCTCTCGGCGGCTTTGTGCGCAGCTATGAAGTTCAGCCCGACCGGAATGCCATGACGGCCCTGGGCGTGAGCACGCTCGATATCATCGACGCGCTGCAAATGAACAACAAGAATGATGGCGCCGGACGGATCACCCAGGGCGAGGAGGTGATTCTCGTGCGCGTGACCGGTGCGATCGGCGACCACGACGATATCGGCAACACGCTGGTTGATAACGCGGAAGGCGAGCGGATTCTCCTGTCGCAGGTAGCCAGAATTACGACGGGCAGTATGGAACGCTACGGCGCGGTGACCGCGGATGGCGGTGCGGAGGCGGTTCAGGGCCTGGTGATTGGCCTGCGCGGTGCCAACTCGCGTGATGTGGTGCAGGGCGTCAAGGACAAGATTGTCGAACTGGAAGCGACCTTGCCCGTGGGCACCCGCATCAATGTGTTCTATGACCGCACGGTACTTATCGAGAGCGCCGTCGGTACGGTCTCCCAGGCGCTGCTCGAGGCGGTCGTTCTGGTCATTCTGCTGCTCGGCCTTTTTCTTGGCAATGTGCGTGCGGCGCTCACGGTCGCCGTGATCCTGCCGCTCTCCGCCTTGTTCACCTTCCTCATGATGGGGCAATTGAACATGTCCGCTAATCTCATGAGTCTCGGTGGACTGGTGATCGCCATCGGGATGCTGGTGGACTCGTCGATTGTGATCGTGGAGAACATCGTCTCTTCGCTGGCGCATCAGCCCAAAGGGACCCGCAAGCTGCCCAATCTGCATATTATCTACCGGGCGGTGCGGGATGTGGCGCTGCCGGTGACGTCGGGCATTATCATCATCGTTATCGTGTTTCTGCCCCTGCTGACCCTGGAAGGACTTGAAGGCAAGCTGTTCGGCCCGGTCACCATGACCATCGTTTTTGCGCTTCTGGGCTCACTGGTCCTGTCTCTGACGCTGATTCCTGTGGTGGCGTCGTTCCTG
The DNA here is from genome assembly GCA_964525195.1 of uncultured Congregibacter sp. Taxonomy (GTDB): domain Bacteria; phylum Pseudomonadota; class Gammaproteobacteria; order Pseudomonadales; family Halieaceae; genus Congregibacter. Next base: position 9,456 of record CAZGGN010000096.1, on the reverse strand, counting down.
GTACGTGCCGACGCGCACGAAGAGCCCTGGCTCAGTCGCAAGCTCACGGCCATTTATGAGCCGCTGCTCAAGAAGGCCCTGCATCGCCCGATATTTCTGTTGGGCGGGGCGGGTGTATTGCTGGCGGCGAGTGTGGTGGTGTTTCCGCTCGTCGGTAAGACGTTTATGCCGACCATGGACGAGGGCGACATTCTGATTCAGTTGGAGACGATTCCCTCGATCAGCCTCGAGGCGAATATTCGCATCGTGCAGCAGGTTGAGCGTGCCATTAAGAAAAACGTGCCCGAGGTCCTGCGCGTCGTATCGCGTATCGGATCTGACGAAATGGGTATGGACCCGATGGGACTGAACGAGACCGATATCTTTTTGCAGCTGCGCCCGCAGGAAGAATGGCGCGTGGCGACTAAACCTGAGCTGGAGGAGCATCTGCGCGAAGTGATGGATCAGTTTGTCGGGCTGAACTATGGTTTTACTCAGCCTATCGACATGCGTGTGTCAGAAATGCTGACCGGTTCGCGCGGCGATCTGGCGATCAAGTTGTTCGGCAGCGATCTGAGTACCCTGAATCAAAAGGCGCAGGAAATCGCCACGCTGATTGAGAGCATTCCCGGCGCGATCGACACCATCGCGACGATTAATGAGGGCGCGCAGTATCTGCAGGTTACCGTTGATCGGATGCTGGCCGGACGTTTGAGTCTGAATGCGGATGACCTGCAGCTGCGCCTGCGCACGGAAATCGAAGGCCTCAATCTGGGAAGCGTTATCGAAGGTACGGCCCGGGTTCCCCTGATGCTGCGCTACGAGGGTATTGAGGGGGACGGCCTGGCACAGCTGAGCAACAGTTTTATCGATCTGCCCAACGGCGAGCTGATCCCGCTCGCAGACGTTGCGACGATTGAACGGGTCGAAGGCCCTATTACGATTACCCGGGAGTCGGGCCAGCGCTTCTCGGTGATTCGCACCGACGTGGCGGATCGCGACCTGGTGGGTTTTGTCGCCGAGGCTCAGCAGGCCATCGCCGATCGCATTGAGTTGCCCGAAGGTTATCGCCTGGAGTGGGGAGGGGAGTTTGAGAACCAGCAGCGGGCTGCTGCGCGCCTCATGCTGGTCGTGCCTCTGGCACTATCGATGATCGCGCTGCTGCTGTTCCTGACTTTTGGCTCTATCAAGCAAACGCTGATTGTGCTGTCGAATATCCCCTTCGCGCTGACCGGGGGCCTGATCGCCCTCTGGCTCACCGGGGAGTTCCTGTCGGTGCCGGCCTCGGTCGGTTTTATCGCCCTGCTGGGTATCGCGGTGCTCAATGGCGTGGTGATGATGACGTATTTCAATCAGCTGCGTGCCAAGGGCATGGAGATCACCGGGGTGGTTACCGAAGGCGCGCTGCGCAGACTGCGACCGGTGATGATGACCGCCACGATCTGCGCCTTTGGCCTTGTACCCCTGCTTCTGGCGACCGGCCCCGGCTCTGAGATTCAGCGACCCCTGGCTATCGTGGTGATCGGTGGGTTGATCAGTTCAACGCTGCTGACCCTGTTTCTGCTGCCGATTATCTACAAGGCCTTTCACCGTACTTTGCAAAGCACAGGTATTTAGAAATGAGCGATATCCACGCGCCTCAGTCGACCCCGGACCTCACCATACTCGTGCTTAACATCGCGCCGGATCTGGAGGAAAACCTGATCGACTATCTGCTCACCTTTGAGGAGATCGAAGGTTTTACCTCGTTTCAGGTACATGGCCACGGCGAGCATCACCGACTGAGTGTCATGGAGCAGGTCTCCGGCCGGCGCAGGCGGACCCAGTACGAGATATTTCTGAATCCAGAGGCGATACCGATGATCCTCGCGGGGCTTGCGGAGGCCGTCGGTCGGGATATTGTGTATTGGCAGCTGACGGCTCGCAATTTTGGTCGTGTCGATTCCTGAAGTCTTTTGCTGCGCTGCTACTGGCCATGTAACCTAGGCGTAATTCCAAAGAGACTGCTTTATGTATCGCGCGCTTCTTCTCTCCCTGTTCGCTACCGCACTGGTTGGCTGTATCGGCGATTTGCCCCAGGAGGAGTTTCCCTGTCTGATCGCCGCGGATCTGTACAACAAGTACAACGAAGCCTATGTGTTCTCACCCCAGGGCGAGCAGAAACGTCTGGCGATGGAGCGCAGTCAGAAAGCTGAGCAGGATTGTGCAAGCGGTAATATCAGGTCGCTCGATCCAGCGGAGGGCGCGCCTGACGGCCAGATTGACGCCCGCTAAGTTGCAGCTCCCCGGGCTGACACGCTCAAAAATCTACCAGGGCAGTTCTTCGCCGGCGTAGGTCAGTAGACGTCCACTGTCGCTCGCCTGCAAGCCCGCGATGACTTTGAGCATGCCGGTGATGGATTCGCGGGTCGTGATCATTGCCTCCTCGCCGCCCATATCGGTTTTTACCCAGCCCGGATGCATCGCAATGGCGATAATGCCATCGTCCCTCAGATCAATGCTTGCCGAATGCATGATGGCGTGTATACCCGCTTTTGAGCTGCGGTAGCTGTAGAGCCCCCCATCACTGTTACTGGCGATACTGCCCAGAAAGCTGCCGATGCCGACGATGGTTTTATGCGTGCTGGCCGCAACGTGGCGGCGAAACGCCTGCAGGCAGATTGCAGGCGCCACCACGTTGACGTTGAGGACCTGTAAAAAGTCATCGGCCTCCAGCTCCCCGAGATTGACTGACTTCCTGCCCATCACCCCGGCATTCAGAATCAGGTGGTCGATCGGGGTATCGGCCAGCTCCTCGGCCAGCGTGTTGACTGCCGCCGCATCGGTCACCTCCAGCGGATACAGGGTCAGGCGCTCGTGCTGCGCGGCAAGCGCGGAGGCTTCACGGGCAGCGGCCAGATCGCGGCAGGTACCGATAACCTGCCAGCCGGCGTCGGCGTATTGCCTGATGAACTCGAGTCCCAGGCCCCGATTGGCTCCGGTGATTAGCGCGGTAGGCATGCTGCTGCTCCCAGGTTGTTTATAGCGAAGGCGCACCCTCCGTCAATGGTCGCCGATCGTCAAGCGTTGACAGGGTCCGGGTCATGGCGCGGGGCGCGCTTGTGGGAGCGGTGACGGCGGCGCTATGGTATTCACTCAGATTTGCTGGCGGTGCGGAGCAATTTCTACCGGCCGGTGACGACTGCAAGCTGGCAATGGCCGTGGAGCGGTGCACCGCCAGAGCGCGAGGGCCCCGGAGCACGCGGTGTATCCACAGAGGCGGACAGGATGAGCAGAGTAATGATAGGGATCGGACTGGTGCTTCTTGCGGGGTCTTACGCTTCCCTTGGCCAGGACAAAATAGAGCGGGAAAAGGGCGTCAGGGCATCCGATGTCCCCGAAGAGGCCAGAGAGTGGTTACGTGATGCCTTTGAAGAGGTTAAGTCTCCCCGGTGGTATCAGGAGACTCATGAGTCGGGCTATTCCTTCGAAGCGAAGTTCAAATGGCGTGGCCGGCATTACAGTGCAGAGTTCGATGCAGCAGGCGTGATACAGGACGTTGAGATCGAGCTGTCGCTGGCAGATCTTCCTGCGTCGGTGCAGGAGGCTATGACCGATTATTTTGTCGGAAACTACAGCGCATATCGTATCTTGAGACTGCAAATCCAGTATTCGGGGCCGGCCGATGAGCTGGAGGACTTTTTCGATGAGAACGACGCAGGACGGCTTGTTGTGCGCTACGAGGCAGAGTTCTCGGGCACCACAAACACGCAGGCGTCATTCCGCTGGGAAGGACTGTTCGACGATCGGGGCGTGCTTATCCGCAGGCGGAGGGTTATCACACCCCCCATGGAAAACCTGATTTTCTGACATGCGGACAGTGCTTTTACTGTTGCTTACGGTGCTGACGGCGACGCCCGTTGCTGCTCAGTCGCATGAGGTTTTTGGGGGGTTGTTTCCCGAGGCCGCTGTGACCCGGCGTTTGGACAATGGTCGACAACTGACCGTCAAGGTTGAGCATCAGGAGATCACGTTCAACAACGCGGAGGAAGAGGATCCAAGCCCGTTCACCTGGTACAGAACTGACCTGATGGCTTTTTACGGTGCCAGGCTGGGCGCCTCGAGCAGCGTGGCGCTGGGTGTAATGCGTCGCTTCCAGAGCGGCCGTGATTCAGATCGTTTTATCCAGCAGTTGGCCTATGTGGGACGTCTGGGCAATGCGCGAGTGGCGCACCGGTTTCGCACCGACCAGACCTTCCTCAGCGGTGACGATGTCGAATTGCGTTTGCGCTACCGCCTTGCTGCTGAGTTGCCTTTGTCGGGCACAAGACTGGAGCCCGGAGAAAACTATCTGGTCATCTCTGCCGAGCCAATCTTCAGTGTCAAGTCAGCCGAGTCCGAGTTGGAACATCGCGCGGTGTTGACCCTCGGGCGCCTGCTCAGCCCCGCACAGAAAGTTGAAGTCAGCCTTGACTATCGCACCGACGGATACATTCAGGAGGGCTTTCGCACCCGTCTATGGCTGAAGGTCGGATTTTTCCACAGTTTTTAGCCGGCGCTGGCGGGTGATCCGGGCGCTGACTTAAGCAGGAGCCGGCCTGGGCAGGAGTGCGCCGCTGATCACGCCGAGCGCCGGCATCAGGATCAGGCCCCACTGTATGATAAAACTGCGAATTGGCTGGTCGGGAGTCCACAGGATCGGTGGGGCAAGCAGTGCCAGCAGCACGCCGATCAGCGCTATGCCGTAACCTATCACCAGCCCCCACAGGGCCCGGCGTTGCCGTCGCGATAGTCGCCGATAGCGGTGGCAGGTCATCAGCATGGCCAGGGGGATCAGGAAAACGCCCAGCAGAAATACCACGCTGTTCATCGGGCTTTCGCGTGCGGGTAGAGCCACATCCAGAAGCCACTCATCAGCAATAGAATCAGCGCGCCTGCGGCCAGGTCACTGAGCAGATAACCGTGCCTTCCGAAGGCATCACCCGAGTGCAGCTGCTCGAGAAAACTGTCATTGCGCAGGCCCCTTACCAGCACCGTACCGTCCTTCAATGCCAGCGTGACTTCGGTGATGCGTCGATCCTTAAAGCGTACCTTGATGATGCCCTTGGCGGGGCGAACATCCATGCGGTCGATTCCCGTGGCAGACACCTCGGAGGACACGGCTTCGCGCGCCAGGCGTGCAAGTTCGGGGAGGGGTAGCGAGGTGTCAAAGGCATCGACCTGTGTCACCGCGGTCCGCGGCATTAAATCCAGGGCGCGTTTGTGGTTGAGCAGGATACCGGTGACGGAAATGACAACCACAAGAAAAGCGACGATTACACCGAGCCACAGGTGCAGGTAAAACATCCAGCGGGTCACGGCGCGCAGGCCTCGGGAGGCTTTGCGCTTATCTTTGTGTTGCCGGCCGATTTTCGCTGCGGTCAAGTCTACCTCGATGGCAATCATGAATTTCCCGGGTCGGCACTTTACCCGAATTCCCGGGAGGCTGTTATCACCACCGGCACGAGGTCGCGGCGGCCGCGGCGGCCGCAGCTGTCGCAGCGCGGCGTTAATCAAGGCCAGGCAGCGCGCACCGCGGGCAGCGCCGCTACCCGGGAGCTTTTTTCAGAGTCGCGATGCAGTCGCATAGTGGGGGTGTAGCCTTGCGTCAAAAATTTGTACATAAAAAACTGTCAACTAAAGTTGACAGTCGGCCAGTAAGGATTCAATCTTTAGCTTCAACGGGGCGATGGCCGTCCCGGCTTTTTGAGTTACCAGAGAATTCTATGATCCAGTGTTTACAGACCCAGAACCCATCGCAACGCGCCCATCCACCCAGCGCCCTGAAGGTGATCGTCGCCTCAATGGCGCTCGGCGCGCTGCCGGCCATCGCATTTGGACAAAGCAGTGGGCCAGTTGAAGAGCAGAGCGAGCGATATCGGTCCAGCGCGCTGGAGGAAGTCATCGTTTATGCCCGCCGCCGCGAAGAAAACTCCCAGATTGTTCCGATTGCGCTCGATGTTCTGGATTCCAAGGTCTTTTTTCAGCGAGGTCTGTACCAGTTAGCCGATGTCACGGCCCAGAGCGCCAGTGTGTATCTGGAGCAGGGCTCTGTGCCGCAGGACATCAATCTGTCGGTACGCGGCTTAACGCCCACCCGCGGACGACCGAATATGGCGGTGTTGCTCGATGGCATCGATATCACCACCGAGGCGATGATTACCTCCGGCGGCACCTTACTGATTGACCCGGCGCTGTTTGACATTGAGCAGATCGAAATTGTGAAGGGACCGCAGCACGCGTTGTACGGACGTTCAGCTTTCGCCGGGGCTATTAGCTACAAAACGCGGCTGCCAGGCGAGGAGTTTGGCGCCACGGTAGAAGTTGACGGCGGGAGTAACGGCCAGCAGATGCTGCGCGGGCGCGTATCCGGGCCCATTGCCGGTACCTCCCTGCGGGCCGGCCTGAGCGCGGCAACCTGGAGTCATGACGGCTTCTATAGCAGCCCGGTCACCGGCGGCAGGCTGGGAGATCGTCAGGGCACCAGTATGGCCGGTACCTTCGTCTGGGAGCCGTCGGACAGCTGGTCTTTTATCGGCCGTCTTTCCTACGAGGACTCGGAGTTTGGGATTGATGCCCAGGGACATCCGGCCCCGACCGCGGTCTTTGATATGCCCGCCAGTGCGCTTGGCACGGTAGTCGATTCCAGTGTCACCACAATTCTGGGGGTTCGCGGCACGGCGCCGAAAGCCAGCGACCTGACCATTAGCAACAGCGATAATCCGCGAACCGGCAACGAATACCCGGGAACAGATCAGCAGGTGCTTCGGGCGACGTTTACTGCCATGCATGACATTGATCAGCTCTGGGGTCTCGGGGCGGCGGAGTTTATCTCTCTGACGCATCTGGCCAGTACCGAAAGCTTTCAATATCAGGATTTCAACGCCTTTGGCCGCGCCGATGATTACCCGGCCTTCGGCGAAATCTGGATTGATAACGAGACCGAGCTCTTCAGTCAGGAGTTCCGCCTTCAATCGGCCGGCAGCGACCCGCTGATCTGGACCGTAGGTGCCCAGTACTGGGAAGAGCAGCGTGACGTGCTCAACGGCGGCGTGACCTGCCTGACCTACGCACCCCCGTTTATTCCTGCCGCGGTCGCGCCTACCTGCGGCTCCTTTGTCGCCGACGTGGGCACGACTTTGCCGCGCAACCCGGACCTGTGGACCCGCGATACGGAGCACATGTCGGTATTTGCTATGCTCGGATGGCGGTTTAACGAGCGCTGGGAGGCCACTATCGAAGCGCGCTATGTGCGCGAAGATCTTGAAGTGACCGGTCCGGATCTCGACAACTCGATTATCGATCCGCTGGGTATTTTTGGCGGTGGCTCCGTACTGTTCCCCACGCCTGCCGGTCAGGTTGTCGCCACCGAGGACGACAGCTTTCTGGCCCCCAAGGCAACCCTGCAGTTTTTTCCCAACGAAACCACCATGGCTTATTTCTCGATAGCTGATGGCGTCAAGCCGGCCGGGATCACCACGGTGAATGGCGGCGGCGGTACCTTTCAGCCGGAGCAGGGGCGCTTTGACCGGGAAGAGGTGATCGTCTACGAGCTGGGTGCCAAGGCTGATTTTGCCAGACAGCGCCTGCGTCTTAACGGCGCGCTGTTCTTCCAGGATTTCAAGGACAAGCAGGTGACCAGCCAGGTGCCGGATGACAATGGCTTTTTGGTGGCCCGGGTCCTCAATGCGGATGCCGAGGTATACGGCGCCGAGATCGATGTCGTCTGGCAGCCCACGGAAAAGCTGACGCTGCAGGGGGGATATACGTTCCTGAAATCCGAATTCACGGATTTTACCCAGCTCACCAGCAGCGCGGGTGCGATTGCCTATACGGGCGGTTGTGAGGTGGTCACAACGGCTGCAGGGCAGAACACCTGCCGCGTGAGCTTTACCGGTAACGAACTTGAGCGCGTGCCGCGGAACTCCTTTGTGGGTATCGCCAGCTACCGCAGCGAGCTGACCGCCAGCGCCGACTGGTTCATCGAACTGCAAAGCAGCTTCCGGGACGAGCGCTATTCGAATCAGGGCAATCTGCTGAAGTTTGACAGTTACTGGCTGAGTGAACTGCGCCTTGGTGTTTCGGACAAGCGCTGGGAGGTGATTGCCTACGTCGACAATCTGTTTGATGACGACACGATTCGTGACGGCTTCAACACCGGTGGCTACATCCGGGATTTCTCCCTCGCCGGCGCTACCTTCGTCTTGCCGGACAGCGCGCAGTTCTACCTGCCACCACAGCGTGCCTTTGGTATTCGCGCGGCGTACCGGTTTGGGAAGTAGTCGACAGTTTTCATCGGGCGCTGGCAGCATGAGAATGCTGTCAGCGCCTTCGGCGTTTTTAGCGCATTCCTCAAGCGGGCCTTTGTCTTCATCAACAACGCCGTTTACCGGGGTGGTTGCTTTGCTACTGGTTTTCTCCGGCATTGCGCTGGCCAATACAACCCTGGCGCTGCAGCATGCCTGGATCAGCGGCCCATCCTGGGGTGACACGGCGGCATCCATGCTGATGGGCAGTCTCGGGATTGCGCTTGTCTGGCGTGGTTTAAGCGCCGGCGACGCCCGGGGCAGTTTTCTCGGCTATGCCGGCGGGAGCCTGATCTGGATGGGCTATTTCGAGTGGACCTGGCTGAACTTCGCCCAGTGGCTCGGCGTCGATATGCTGGTTATTGATGGCGTGCCGGTTCTCCCGCCCACGATGTTGCTGGTGCAGGCGAGTAGCCTGATATTTTTCCCTCTGGTACTGCTCACGGCAGCGAACAAGGATACCCGCTGCAGAATGATGCTCTGGATACGTCGCCGCCTTGGTCTCAAGACCGGCTCTCCGACGCCCGGGCACCGTCATCAGGCGGCGCGCGTCACGGCGACCGAGACCCTGTTTATCATCTGGTTTGTGTACCTCCTGACGATCGCGGTTTACGACCCGCGGCTGCTGGGTCGGGGTGATCTGGTTAGCGCTCTGGCGATTGGTGCGCTAACGCTTTGGGGCATTTATCTTCTGGGACGCCTGCTGAAAATCAGCAGCCCGGGCGCAGCTATTCGCTACGCCATCCCGACAGGCTATTTGCTGACCATGCCTGTCGACGCTCTGGCCCAGCGCGGGTGGTTTCCGGCGGTCTGGATCAAACCGCTCGAGTATCCTCTGGCAGCTATAGTTGCGCTATCCATCTTTGCCCTTGCTGCAGTCGTGCTGACGCGCCGGGCGCATCCCGCTGCAGCGCTCGACAGCACGCAACGGTCAGCGCCGGGTATGCGCCGGATTCTCGCCGTGTCAGGCAGCAATGCCCGTATGCCGCAGTAGCGCGTCAATTTCCGGTTCGCGGCCGCGGAAGGCCACAAACAGATTCATTGCGTCGTCGGATCCTCCTCGCTCGAGTATGTTTTCGAGGAAGGCGCGGCCGGTGGTCGGATCGAACACGCCCTGTTCCTCAAACAGCGAGAAGGCATCCGCCGATAGCAC
>CAZGGN010000095.1:0-11124 GCA_964525195.1 uncultured Congregibacter sp. | reverse complement strand
GAGTCCGGGCCGTGTCTCAGTCCCGGTGTGGCTGATCATCCTCTCAGACCAGCTATGGATCGTCGCCTTGGTGAGCCTTTACCTCACCAACAAGCTAATCCAACGCAGGCTCCTCCAATAGCGCGAGGTCCGAAGATCCCCCGCTTTCCCCCGTAGGGCGTATGCGGTATTAGCATGAGTTTCCCCATGTTGTCCCCCACTACTGGATAGATTCCTACGCGTTACTCACCCGTCCGCCGCTCTACTCAACCCGAAGGCCTTTCGCGCTCGACTTGCATGTGTTAGGCCTGCCGCCAGCGTTCAATCTGAGCCATGATCAAACTCTTCAGTTTAATCTTTAACCTCAGCCTTTCGGCATGAGGGTTGGTTTACGCAGTAACCCGCTACAACCAACAAATCTCGGCTCAGACACTTCTCGAAATCATTAATCCATCTGCATGAATTGATGAGTCACTTGTTGTGTCTGAATAGTTCAAAGTCACTATCCCAACAAGTGCCCACACTTCTGTCTTCATCTACTTGTTAAATACCCACCAAAACGCTCGGCTCTGGTGCTAACCACAATGCTCGCATCGCAGTTTCCGGTTGACCCGTGGGTCAGCGGAGGCGCGCATTATACGCATGCGCGAAGGGTGCACAAGCCTTTTTCTGAAAAAATTTACTAAGCCCCAAAAAGGCTCAGGAAACCTTGGGTCTACGCCCTCGGCGGAGCAATTGCAGAGGTCCGGAGACCGCATAGCCCAGAGACGCGAGAAGCAGGATTTTCGGCGGATCGACAGTCACGAGACCGAACACAAGGACAATCAGAAACATCCCGACAAAGGGCACGCGACCATGCAGATCGATACCCTTGAAACTATAGTAAGGCACGTTAACGACCATCAGAATAGCAACAACCGCCGTCAGTGCCGCGACGAGAATTGCCAGCTCAGCGGGTAGATCTGCGCCCACCCAGCCCTGATTCTGGCAAACCCAGACCACACAGGCCATGATGCAGGCGGCCGCCGGACTCGCGAGCCCCATAAAATAGTTGGGATCACCCACGCCAACCTGCGTGTTAAAGCGCGCCAGGCGAAGCGCCGCGCAGGCCACGTAGATAAACGCGGCACTCCACCCCACTTTCCCCAGATCTCCCAGCGCCCAGCTGAACATCACCAACGCCGGCGCGACGCCGAAGGACACCATGTCCGCAAGACTATCGTACTCGGCACCAAACTTACTGGAGGTGTTGGTCAACCGCGCCACCCGGCCATCCATGCCATCAAGGACCAGAGCGAACAGGATCGCGATGGGCGCTGTTTCGTAGTCACCGCGCATGGCAGCGACCACGGCGTAGAAACCACAAAACAAAGCACCGGTGGTGAACAGGTTAGGCAGGAGGTACACCCCGCGCCGCTTGACCGTGCGACCGTTCTCCGAGACCTCTTCCTCATGGTCCTCAATAAGACCTTCGATGCTGCTCGCCGCGTCCTCGAGGGTCTCCGTCAGAGAACCGCCGACGGCACTCTGCGTCTGGCCATCAGCGCCGGAGCCGGCATCCGCACCAGCTGCGCTGGCAGCGGCTCTTGACCCCGGATTATCGCTGACGCTGTTTTCCGCCGGATTGCTCTTCGGCTCTGTCGATTGTAGCTCGGCCATCCGTTTACCCTGCCATTGAAACATCGAGTTTATCAGATCGTGTCGCCTGGCCTCCGGCCACCTGCCAAAGCCCTTCGAGCACCGGATCAGTCAAGCGGCTCCGGCGCGCGCAAAGACCAATCTCAAAAGCCGGAAGCTGCCCTGCCAGAGAGACCAGCCGCAGGCTGTCTTCGAGGCCACTCGCATCCACCACCAGCTTGGGAACAACAGCGACCCCAAGCCCCAGTCCTACCATGGCGACAATAGCTTCATGGCCGGCCACACGCGCATACACTGGCGGGCGCGCATCGAACCGTTCCTGCAACCACCGGTCAATCATATCCCGACTCAGACCGCGCTCCGGCAGAATCCAGGGAGCATCCTTGAGCGCGGCCCAAAGGGAAGCGCCCAACAAGCCATCCAATTGCTCAGAGAGCCGGCAATCGACTCGGGGAAGGCACAGTAAAAGCGGCGTACTAGCCAAGGGGCTAAACGCGAGATTCCCAGGGAGGATTGCGGGTTTAGCAGCGACCGCAACGTCGGAGCTGCCGCGGCGCACGCGCTCGACACCCTCTGCCTGATCACCGGTCTGCAGCAGGATATGCACCCCGGGAAATGCTTCGCGATAGCCGGCCAGCAGCGCAGAAAGCACGCGGTGCGTTGCGGTTACCGAACAGAATATCCGAAGCTCCCCCTGCAGGCGGCCGTCCTCGCCCAGAGAATGCTGCAGATTCCTCCAGTCTGACAGCATGCGTTCGGCCACCGCACGCAGACGCCGCGCCGCATCTGTGGGTCGCATCCCGCGCCGGTCACGTTGAAACAGTCGCTCGCCAAGTTCTTCCTCGAGCCGGAGTACGGACCGACTGACCGCCGACACACTCATGTGCTGTTCGCTCGCCGTCTGCGTGAAACTCAGACTGCTGAACACAGAGAGGAAAATGCGCAGTGACTTCAGATCCATAGCAATTGCACAAAACGCAAAACAGTTTTCATTATATAGCGTTTTACGCAAATCGTAGGCTTCTCTAGAATTGCGCGCTTCAGACATTACAGGGAGAACGTCATGGGTCAGAACTACTTCAATACTCTGCCGCTGCGACTGCAGCTTGAACAGCTGGGCAAATGCCGGTTTATGGATGCCAGCGAATTTGCCGATGGCGTAGAGAAGCTGCGTGGCAAAAAGCTGGTCATCGTTGGCTGCGGGGCCCAGGGTCTTAACCAGGGTCTGAATCTCCGCGACAGCGGCCTGGACGTGGCCTACGCCCTGCGCGAATCGGCCATCCAGGAACAGCGCGCGTCCTGGCGCAACGCCACCGAAAACGGGTTCAGCGTCGGCACCTACGAAGAGCTGATTCCCGAGGCCGACCTCGTCCTCAATCTGACGCCGGACAAGCAGCACAGTGCCGTCGTGGCTGCAGTTATGCCAATGATGAAACAGGGCGCCTGTTTGTCCTATTCCCACGGCTTCAACATCGTCGAAGAAGGCATGCAGATTCGCGAGGACCTGACGGTGATCATGGTCGCCCCAAAGTGTCCGGGCACTGAAGTAAGGGAAGAGTACAAGCGCGGTTTTGGCGTACCCACGCTGATCGCCGTACACACCGAGAACGACCCGAACGGTGACGGACTGGAAATTGCAAAAGCCTACGCGGCAGGCACCGGCGGACACCGCGCCGGCGTGCTCGCAAGCTCGTTTATTGCCGAGGTAAAGTCTGACCTGATGGGCGAGCAAACGATTCTTTGCGGCATGCTCCAGACCGGCTCAATTCTGTGCTTTGACAAAATGGTCGAGAAAGGGATTGATGCATCCTACGCATCGAAGCTGATTCAGTATGGCTGGGAGACCATTACCGAAGGCCTCAAGCACGGGGGCATCACCAACATGATGGACCGCCTGAGCAACCCCGCAAAGCTGCGCGCGTTTTATCTGGCCGAAGAGCTGAAGACAATCATGCGCCCACTTTACGAGAAGCATCAGGACGACATCATGAGCGGCGAGTTTTCACGAACCATGATGGAAGACTGGGCGAACGATGACGCCAACCTGCTCAGCTGGCGCGCGGCGACCGCAGAAACCGAGTTTGAAAAGTCCGCCAACACGACTCAGGAAATACCCGAACAGGAGTTTTATGACCATGGCATCCTGATGGTAGCGATGGTCAAAGCCGGCGTTGAGCTGGCCTTTGAAACCATGGTCGCAGCCGGGATCATTGACGAGTCGGCCTACTATGAGTCGCTGCATGAGACGCCACTGATCGCTAATACCATAGCCCGAAAAAAGCTCTACGAGATGAACGTCGTTATCTCAGACACGGCCGAGTACGGATGCTACCTGTTCGACCACGCCTGCCGACCGCTGCTGGCCGGATTTATGAGCGGCATCGAAACCGATGTCATAGGCCAGGGACTGGGCAGCGACAACACCGTCGATAACCAGGAATTGATCCGGGTAAACGAAGTCATTCGGTCGCACCCGGTTGAGGTCGTGGGTAAAACCCTGCGCGGCCACATGACGGCGATGAAGAGCATCCTGTAGCAACCCGCCAGGAAAAAAGCCGGCAAAGTAAAACGTCGACCCTGCTATCCCTTACCAGAGGCAATTGTGGAAGCGGGGTCGACGTCTAAACTAACGTCTCTGAAGAACTATCGGGGAACCAAAGCTCCCCGATGATGCCCTAGGGTCTGAGCACTTTCTCCCCACGCGCGATTCCCGCGACACCTGAACGAACCACCTCAAGAATATCCGCCTCGGGTATCGCCGCGACAAAAGAGTCCAACTTGTCCGTAGTGCCGGCCAGCTGAATCGTGTACACCTTCGGGCCCACGTCAACGATCTGTCCACGGAATATATCCGTCGTGCGCTTGATCTCCTCGCGCTGGCTCGCATCTGCCCGAACCTTGATCAACATCAGATCGCGCTCGACATGGGCGCCCTCAGTCAGATCCACGAGCTTAACCACGTCAACCAGTCTGTTGAGATGCTTGGTGATTTGCTCAATATGCTTATCGTCACCTACCGTCGTAAGTGTCAGCCGCGACAGCGTCGCATCCTCGGTTGCCGCCACATTGAGCGTTTCGATGTTGTAACCACGCTGGGAAAACAAACCCACCACTCGCGAGAGAGCGCCGGGTTCATTCTCCAGTAAGATGGAAATAATACGGCGCATGTCAGCTCCTCTCGTTCTTGCTAAGCCACATGTCTCTCATGGAACCATTCGGCGCCACATGCATGGGATAAACGTGTTCCATCGGATCAATGAAGATATCGAGGAATACCAGGCGATCCTTCATCGCAAAGGCATCGCGCATCACCGTGTCCAGATCGGCTTTATCGCGCACCTGAATACCCACGTGACCATAAGCCTCTACCAGTTTTACAAAGTCCGGAAGCGAATCCTCGTAGGTACTCATCGCGTAACGCCCTTCGTACTGCATGTCCTGCCACTGCTTGACCATGCCGAGGTAATTGTTGCGAAGGTTGATGATCTTTACCGGCGTGTTGTACTGCAGGCAGGTGGAAAGCTCCTGAATGTTCATCTGGATACTTCCCTCACCGGTCACGCAGGCAACGTCCTTGTCCGGAAAAGCGAGCTTGACCCCCATAGCGGCGGGTAAACCGAAGCCCATAGTCCCCAGTCCGCCGGAGTTGATCCAGCGCCGGGGCTTGTCGAACTTGTAATACTGGGCGGCGAACATCTGATGCTGCCCCACGTCGGAGGTGACATAGGCATCGCCCTCGGTAGCGCGATAGAGGCTCTGAATCACCTCCTGGGGCATGATGTGTTTGCTTTCGCCAAAGCGACGCCCGGTCCACAAACCGTGCTTAGCCCGCCACTCCTCGATTTGTTTCCACCAGCGTTCCAGGCTCCCGCCGTCAGGGAGCACGTCTTCGGCCGCGTCCTGCAACGTCCGGATCGCCGCCAGCAAATCTGTCAGCACTGCATTCACCGGCCCGACGATCGGAATATCGGCCATCACTGTTTTTGAGATCGCCGCCGGATCGATATCGATATGTACGATTTTCGCGCCAGGACAGAACTTTGCCACGGTGTTGGTCACACGATCGTCAAAGCGCGCACCGACGGCGAGAATCACATCAGAGTGATGCATCGCCATATTGGCCTCATAAAATCCATGCATCCCGAGCATGCCGAGAAACTGCCGGTCGGACCCCGGATACGCCCCCAGTCCCATCAGCGTATTGGTCACTGGAAAATTCAGATGCCGGGCAAGTTCAACCAGTAACTCGCTGGCCTCCCCGAGTATGACCCCACCCCCGGAATAGATCACCGGTCGCTTGGCCGCCAGCAGCAACTTGGCGGCTTTGCGAATCTGTCCGCTGTGGCCGCGCACCGCCGGTGAATAGGAGCGCAGCTTGATGCTGTCGGGGTATTCGTAGGGAAAGCGCTCATCGGGACGCGTGATGTCTTTCGGAATATCGATCACCACCGGACCGGGACGGCCGCTGGACGCGATGTGAAAGGCTTTTTTGATAACGCCGGGCAACTGCGTCGCGTGACGCACCTGAAAACTGTGTTTTACGATCGGCCGGGAGATACCCAACATATCGGTTTCCTGAAACGCGTCCTCGCCAATCAGATGGCTCTGAACCTGACCGGAAAGCACCACCATCGGAATCGAATCCATATACGCCGTCGCGATCCCGGTAACGGCATTCGTAGCCCCGGGACCCGAGGTCACCAGAACGACACCGGTTTTTCCGGTGGCTCTTGCATAGCCGTCGGCCGCGTGGGTCGCAGCCTGCTCATGGCGAACCAGCACATGCGGGACTTTTCCGGATTTAAACAGGGCATCGTAGATATGCAGCACCGCGCCGCCCGGATACCCAAAAATGAATTCGACGCCCTCATCTTCCAGCGCCCTGGCGATCATCTCGCCGCCCGAGAGCATTTCGGCTCCCACTTCCAGATTTGCATTCAACTTCGTGATCCCCGCTCGCCCGGCGCTTACCCTCGCCGGTGACAAACAGCTTTCGCGTCCGGTGTTTTACGGACACGGCTCGACCGCCAACACAAAGGCATCAACCGCAGAAAAACAGGGAAAACAGCACGAAGGGACCCCGTGTCGCTGTCGCCTGCGCGGTAACGCAGTGTGGACTGCAGCCGCCCGGATTGTCCGGACACTCTGCCGACGGGACGTAAGCACAGCCACAGCGGATAATCGCACCGCGGTGGTGGGCCAGTGGCAGAGGGTACCCTGCATGACCGTTGCCATAATTACGACGGCGCAAGTGTGGTGAGCCCGAGGGTTGTTGTCAACGGGCAGAAATACCAAGAGCGGTTTACCATCAGCCGCCCCACTGGCATGAACCCAAAAGGATGAATTGCGCGCAGCGCGGTGCTTGGGTATTGTTCAGGCAATATCCGAGCGGAGTGCTCCGTGAACAAGTCCGACTATCCAAAGACAAAGACAAAGCTCAACACCGGTGTGAAGCTCGAGACCAGGCGCAAGCCGAAGAAGCCCTCCCGGCGTCTTTATGAAAGGGCCTCCTCCCGGGTCGCTTTTGCAGCGATCGCAATGTCTGTCTGCTTGTTCGCCGTTATCGTGGCAGGCCCGGATGCCGCTGCGGCAAGCAGCTATTACCGCTGGAAAGACGAACAGGGCAAGCTCGTCGTCAGCGACCGGCCTCCGGTAGATCAGGCTATCGAGTACGAGGTGGTATCCCAGGGCTCATCGCTGATCCGCAGGGTGGCACCCGGTGAAGGCGCGGTGCCCCCCGAGGTGACGCCGCGCCCCGGCAATCGCTTTGATCAGGTTGATACGCAAAAAGAAACGCAGGCGAGTGTGCAGAAGAACCCTGAGCGCTGCGCGCGTGCCAGAACCAATCTCGAAACGCTCGATAGCTCAGCGCGCATCCGTATCCGGGACCCGGATACGGGAGAACTGCGCTATTTGACTGAGGAAGAGAAGCAGCAACAACGGGAGCGAGCCCTGAGCGTAATTGCAGCGCACTGCGAGTAGCCCGCCCATTCACCGGGCGGGCCTTGGCAAAGGTGCCGCAAAAGTAATCAGGCCGCTGCCTCGCTGACCTCACTGCGGAACGCCGGCGCACCGTCTATCCAGTCCACAACAATCCGATCGCCGGGTGAGAATTCGCCCGCCAGCAAGCGCTGCGCGAGGGGATTTTCGAGTTGCTGCTGGATCGCCCGCTTCAGGGGTCGCGCTCCATAGACCGGATCGAAGCCCCCCTCAATCAGCTGATCCATAAACGCATCACCGATATCCAGCTCCAGCTCCCGCTCGGCCAACCGCTGGCGAAGCCCCGCGAGCTGGATCGTCGCAATGCCACGAATCTGCTCCTTGAGCAGGGGATGAAATACCACGCTCTCGTCCACCCGGTTAATGAACTCCGGACGGAAGTGCTGGGACACGACCCCCATGACTGCGGCTTTCATGGCATCGTAATTCTCATCGCCAGCCAACTCCTGAATCAGGTCCGAACCGAGATTTGAGGTCATCACGATCACCGTATTGCGAAAGTCGACCGTGCGGCCCTGGCCATCGGTCAGCCGCCCATCATCGAGAACCTGCAGAAGGATATTGAACACATCCGGGTGCGCCTTCTCGATTTCGTCAAGCAGAAGGAGCGAATAGGGTCGGCGACGCACCGCCTCGGTGAGATAACCTCCCTCTTCGTAACCCACGTAGCCCGGAGGCGCTCCGATCAGGCGGGCAACGGAGTGCTTTTCCATGAACTCCGACATATCCAGACGCACCATGGCCTGTTCACTGTCAAAGAGAAATTCCGCAAGGGACTTGCACAACTCGGTTTTACCCACGCCCGTCGGCCCCAGGAACAGGAAGGATCCATTCGGCCGATTGGGATCAGAAAGCCCCGCCCGGGAACGTCGCACAGCGTTGGCCACCGCGATCACCGCCTCATCCTGTCCGACAACCCTGGCGTGCAGGGCATCTTCCATACGCAGGAGTTTCTCCCGGTCTCCTTCGAGCATCTTGGACACGGGTATGCCTGTCCAGCGCGAAACCACCTCGGCCACTTCTTCGTCCGTGACCTTGTTTCGCAGCAACGTATGCTCCGTCTTTTCTGCCGCCTGCGACTGCGCCTGGGCCAGCTGTTTTTCGAGCTCTGGCAATTTCCCGTACTGCAATTCGGACATGCGGGTCAGATCACCGGCGCGACGCGCGGTTTCCAGGTCCAGCTTGAGCTGTTCGATATCGCTCTTAATCGCCGCCTCACCCTGCAGGGAGGCCTTCTCGGCTTTCCAGATCTCTTCCAGATCGGCGTATTCCTTACCGACACTGGAGATTTGTTCATCGAGCAGGGCCAGCTGCTTCACCGCCGATTCACTTTCGTCCTTGCGCACCGCCTCACGCTCGATCTTGAGCTGAATCAGGCGCCGCTCCAGACGATCGAGCGCCTCGGGCTTGGAATCAATCTCCATGCGAATGCGGCTCGCCGCCTCGTCGATCAGATCGATCGCCTTGTCGGGGAGCTGGCGATCCGGGATGTAGCGCTGCGACAGCTGGGCCGCGGCAATAATCGCCGAGTCCGTGATATCGACACCGTGGTGGACCTCGTAACGCTCTTTGAGGCCGCGCAGGATGGCGATTGTGTCTTCTTCGCTGGGTTCATCCACGAGGACTTTCTGAAAGCGGCGCTCAAGCGCTGCGTCCTTCTCGACGTACTGGCGATACTCATTCAGCGTTGTGGCCCCGACGCAGTGAAGTTCTCCGCGCGCCAGTGCGGGTTTGAGCATATTGCCCGCGTCCATGGAGCCCTCAGCCTTGCCGGCGCCGACCATGGTGTGGATTTCGTCAATAAAGAGGATGACCCGCCCCTCCTCCTTGGAGAGCTCGTTGAGTACCGCTTTCAGACGTTCTTCAAAGTCGCCACGAAATTTTGCACCCGCCAGCAGAGCACCCAGATCAAGGGAGAGAATGCGCTTGTCGCGCAGCCCTTCGGGCACTTCACCGTTGATCACACGCTGAGCCAGGCCCTCGATAATCGCGGTCTTGCCCACGCCGGGCTCGCCAATGAGAACCGGGTTGT
The DNA here is from genome assembly GCA_964525195.1 of uncultured Congregibacter sp. GTDB lineage: Bacteria > Pseudomonadota > Gammaproteobacteria > Pseudomonadales > Halieaceae > Congregibacter. Next base: position 1,475 of record CAZGGN010000095.1, on the reverse strand, counting down.
TCTTGGTGCGACGCTGCAGCACCTGAATGGTTCGTCGTATCTCGTCATCGCGCCCAATGACCGGGTCAAGCTTGCCATCGCGGGCACGCTCGGTCAGGTCTATCGTGTATTTCTCCAGCGCCTGCCGGGACTCTTCAGCGTCTGCGCTATCAACAGCGGCACCGCCACGCACGGCCTGAACCGCGCTGGCCAGCCCCTCTTTGGTCACGCCACTATTACTGAGCGCTTTACCCACGGCTCCGCCGGCCTCAAGAAAGGCCTCCAGTACCAGTTCGCTGGAGATAAAGGTGTCACCGCCCTGCTGGGCCTTGCGATCACTCAGATTCAGGACCTTGCTCAGATCCGGCGATACGTGCACCTCACCGGTCGCGTTGGCGACCACCGGCAAAGCGTCGATCAGGCCTCGCAGAGCCTGCTGCAGGGCATCAATATTTGCGCCAGCGCGCTGTAACAGCGGTCTGGCCGAACCGCCCTGCTGATTCAACAGCGCCTGCAGCAGATGGGCCGAATCAATCTGGCTGTGGTCTTTCCCGAGCGCCAAGGACTGGGCATCAGCCAGGGCTGTCTGGAGCGAATTTGTCAGTTTATCCATTCTCATAGGGTTACCTCCTGGGCGCGATAACACGCCGTCGCACCACGACAGGTGCAATCATCTTTAATCCCCCAAAGATATAGGGGTTAAATCGGGAATTTCAAGGTCCGGAGGCGTCGGCAGTCGCAGAATGACGCAGGCCATCCGACCCGTGGCACCGTCGCGGCGATAAGAAAAAAACCTTCCCGGGTCGCCAAAGGTGCAGGCATCAAGACCGCGAACATCGCTCACGCCGCTGCGGCGCAAACGCAGGCCCGCCAGCGCAGCGAGATCCGCAAGATAATGACCGCTGCGGGCCGACGAATCACGAAAGCAGGCCCGGGTAGCCGGGTCGTCAGACTGCTCGAGAAAACACGCGCGAACCTCCCCACCCACCTCAAAGGCATCCGCACCGATGGCCGGCCCGAGCCAGGCCTGCAGCTGCCCGGGCTCTACCGGCAGTGCGTCAATCGCGGCCTCGATAGCCCCGCTGGCCAGGCCCCGCCAGCCGGCATGCACCGCGGCTACGACGGTGCCCTGACGATCCGCCAGCAAAACCGGCAAACAATCCGCTGTCATAATCGCCAGCGCAATAGCGGACTGGCTCGTCCAGCAGGCATCTGCTTGGGGTGGCGTGGAAGGGATAGCGTCTATCTGCACGACGGCATTGCCGTGAACCTGATTGAGCCAGGCAATCGCTACACCATCAGGAAGTGCATCGAGAAGCTGCGCCCGATTTGCGCGGACCGCGACGGCATCGTCGCCGACGTGAGCGCCAAGATTCATTGAGCGGTAGGGCCCGCTGCTGCAGCCGCCAGCGCGAGTGGTGTAGGCAATCAGTAGATTGTCAGCCCAGCCCTCGGGCCGCAGCAGATGAACGCTCACCGCAGATCGTTATGAGAAC
>CAZGGN010000094.1:0-11137 GCA_964525195.1 uncultured Congregibacter sp. | reverse complement strand
TCCGACGCGCCTGGGCAACGCCCATCCGAACATCGTTCCTTATCAGAGCTTTCGGGCCAGTGATCGGGACTTTATTGTTGCGGTTGGCAACGATGCACAGTTTGCGAAGCTCGCGACCCTTCTGGACTGTCCGGAGCTCGCCATGGACCAGCGATTTGCGAGCAATGCGGGGCGGGTCGCCAACCGCGAGATACTGATCCCCGAACTCGCCCGGCGTTTTGTCACCCGCGATGCGGCTGCCTGGCTTGAGCTGCTGGAAACATCGGGCATTCCTGCAGGGCCGATCAATACGATTGCTGAGACTTTTGCGGAGACACAGCTCGCCGCCCGGGAGATGGTCGTGACCATGAAGCACCCGGACAATCCTGAGCTGCTCCTTGTGGGAAGTCCGATCAAGCTGTCGCGAACCCCCGTAGAGTACCGGCGACCACCGCCTCGTCTCGGAGAACATGACGCTGATCTCAGCAGCGATCCCTGGTCCATCGATTAGCCGGGCAACTGTGGTAAAACGATGTCGTCTTAAAGCGAGCCGAGCGACCGTGAAACTGTTCCTGAAGATTCTTGCGATCCCGCTGGGGCTGATACTGTTGCTGGTGGCTTATGTCAGCTTTTCCCATCAACCCGAAGCGTTTCCTGCCGGCAGTGTGAGCGCTGAACGTCTGTTGCCCGGCCCCTGGTCCGTGGGAATGCTGGAGGAGACCTTTGTCGATAGAAACCGGCCGACGCAGCCCAACGGCGATTACCCGGGAGACGACAAGCGAACACTGAAGGGCAATGTCTGGTACCCGCTCGAAGCCGAGGCAGGCCCCCGTCCATTGCTGCTCTTCAGTCATGGTTTCACCTCGCTGCGCCAGAACGGCGAGTATCTCGCGACGCATCTTGCGAGCCGCGGATTTGTCGTGGTGGCGGTGGATTATCCGCTGACGAATGCCTGGGCTCCCGGCGGCGCGATGGTCGAAGATGTGATTAATCAGCCCGGTGATATCAGTTTTTTGATTGATAGGCTGCTGGGGTACAGCGCTGTGTCAGGACATCCCCTGTCCGGCAAGGTGGACCCGGATCGTATCGGTGTGTTCGGAATTTCCCTGGGTGGCCTGAGCTCGACGCTGGTGGGATTCCATCCCCGGCTGGGCGATCCGCGGATTGGCGCCGTTCTGTCGATTGCAGGCCCCAGTAACTTTTTTACCGCAGCGTTTTTCACGCACACGGATTTGCCATTCATGATGCTCGCGGGTGATCTCGATGTGCTCGTGCCCTATGAGACCAACGCCGCTCCGATTCCCGCCAAGAAGCCCGGTGCAGAGTTAGTGACGGTGCGCGGCGGTTCGCACACGGGGTTTTCCGGCGGTACGGCGCTTCTGCGTGCGATGGATAACACCGACGCGGTCGGCTGCTGGTCCGTGGGGCGCTACATAGACGCGGGTGACAGCAGCCAGTGGCTGGGACTGTTTGGCCCGGCGGAGATGGGTATCGATTACCGTGCGCCGAATGAGCTTTGCCAGATCGATCCGCTGCCGCTGACCATGAACGTCCTGCGGCAGCAGATGATTGCCCGAGTGGTGGTTGCAGCGTTTTTCGAAAAGTATCTGGCGAGGGAGCGGGCGGTCCGCGAGGCTGCGGCGGGATACCTGGAGCGCAGTATCAGCGCAGAAATACCCGAGGTCAGCTACCAGCGAAGTGCGTCCGAGACTGACCCCGCCGGGGCAAAAGAGCTTGCTGCGGGCGCCTAGCGGGCGATTTCCACCGGGGTCACGCGCGCCAGCTTACGCTGGGGATTCAATGCCTGCATTTCGGGCACCAGCGCGGTGAGGGCCGCCTCGCGATTCTCCGGAGAAGGGTGCGTACTCATGAACTGCGGGGGCCGATCTCCGGGAAGCGCGCCCATCTTCTGCCAGAGGCTTACCGCGGCTGCCGGGTCGTAGCCCGCCCGCGTCGCCAGTTCAATACCAATTCGATCCGCTTCTGACTCGGCCACCCGACTGTTGGGCAGTTCCAGCGCAAACTTTGCCGCGAGTGCCGCGCCCGCCAGCGTTGCGGCGTGATTGTCCGAGGCTACCCCTGCGGCGATTACCCCCATGTTGATCGCGATAGCCCGGGACATGCGCTCGGCAGTGTGATTGGCCAGAGCGTGGGAGATTTCATGGCCCATAATCTGGGCGAACTCATCGTCCGTGAGTTTGAGTTTTTCGAACAAGCCGGTGTAGGCGGCCATGCGTCCACCGGCCATGCACCAGGCATTGACGGTCTCGTCATCATCGATGATGGCAACACTCCATTCCCAGTCCTTGCTCTTGGGATACATCGCTATTGCTTCGGTGACCAGGCGACCCGTGATCATGGCGACGCGGTCTTCCATGAGTGGATCGTCGATGAGTTTGTTTTCCTTGTTCAGATCACTCACGGTGCTCAGATAGGCTTTTTTCGATTCTACGATTGCCGCTTCTGGTGATATCAGCATGAGCTGGCTGCGTCCTGTCGGGCTGGTCGTGCAGGCACTGAGCAGTGTCAGCGCGGCCAGGCTGAGCAGGCCGGCGCGCAACAGCGGGGCTGATTTGAGGAAGCGGCTTAATCGCATGTTGTCTCTCCGGAAATAACGGGCCAAGGGGTGTCGCCGTGGATTTTGATGCCATCGGGCCGGGAAAATTCCCGGTCCGATGGCCGACCGTTCAGGTCTAGCGAGCCTGTGGCAGCCCTGCCACGCGCTTCGCAGCGCTTTCTTCCCAGTCTGTGGCGTTCAGCATGACGTGAAACAGAAGGTTTTGTTCGTTGGCGCCCATGGCCGCGGATGCCCCGGGGCCGGTGGCGTACACGGCGACATCTTCTCCGCCGTGGGTTTCTGAGTTCAGGGGTACCAGCGCCTCCTGGTGGAAGCCCGGTGCCGTGGTGTCGATCTCACGTAAATCCTGACGTCCTACAACCGGCGCTTCGGCGTAGGTGGTGTCTGCGTTGGTTTCGTCGCCGTGGTCGCGAAAGCCGCGTCCGTTCATATAGCCAAGGGTGGTGTAGGGCAGGCCGCCTTCGTCCAGCATCGCTTCATCACTCCAGGAGGGTACGACCTTGCCAAGAATCGGGTTGCCGCGTCGGGGATAGCCCGCCATGGTGAACACGTGACTGTGATCGGCGGTCACCATGACCAGGGTGTCCTGCGTATTGATCTGGCGCATGACCGCAGCCACGGCTTCAGACATTTCAATGGTCTCGTTCAGGGCGTTGGCGGCATTTCCCGCATGATGAGCGTGATCAATGCGCCCGCCTTCGACGACCAGCAGGAAGCCCTTATCCTCGCGCTGCAGCAGCTCCAGGGCCTTGAGTGTCATGGCCGTGAGCGAGGGTTGTTCGGCATCGGGTTCGGCGCGCTCGGATGCATACGCCATATGCGAACCACTGAACAAGCCGAGCAGCGGTGTTTTGGATGCCCTGGCCAGATCTTTCGCGTTGGCGGCGTAGACACTGCCCGGATAGGCGGTCTGCCATTCCCGGATCAGATTGCGCCCGTCTTCCCGGCGGCCGCCGTCCTCCGACGCGGGCAGAAAGTGCCGGCGCCCGCCGCCGAGAGCGACTTCTATCCCGTCGCTGGCCCCTTCGCCGTACGCGGCATTGAGGCGCTCGGCGACGGCGAGGAACTGGCTGGCAATATCCGTGCATCCGGCTTCTTTTGCCGCCGCGGGCATTTCGCTGTCGTCTTCCCAGTCGCGGTGCGCGGTCTTGGCGTAGGTCGCTCCCGGTGTGGCATGGGTAAGACGTGCCGTGCTGACAACCCCCGTGGCTTTGCCCGCGAGTTCAGCGATATCCAGCAGTGACAGAAGCTCTGCGCCCTGGCCGCTCGCGCAGTCGCCCTGCTGGACACGCTCATCGAGGCCAAAGACACCAATGTCGGTTTTAACGCCGGTGACGATGGCGCTCATGGTCCCTGCGGAATCCGCGGTCTGGGAGTTTACGTTGTAGGTTTTAATCAACCCGGTGACCGGAAAGCGCTCGAAGCTCAACTGGTTTTCCTCGCCGGGATTGCCCGCCCGCTGGCCGGCAAGAATGCGCGCTGCGGTGATCGTCGAGATACCCATGCCATCGCCGAGAAAGAGCACGACATTTTTTGCTCCGCGTCCCGCGCCGGCGCTCTCTACCCGCGCGCTTGCATCGCGGTACCAGTGACTCTCCGTCTGATAATCGGGGACGGGTGAAGCCCAGTCGGACGCCTGAGTCCTTGCGGGCGTTTCGGGCTTGCCGGACTCGACAACCGTGATGCTCATACAACCGCAGATGAGCAGGGCCAGGGAGCTGGAGGTGACTATGCGGAACATATACAGGTATCTCTTAAAAGGTATCAATCAGTTAATCGTAGAAACGCTATCCGGGCTCCGACTCTGCACCGGCAGCGGTGCGCAAGAGGCCGCGATAAGCGCCCTTGGCGTTGGTCTCACCGGTGACAACGCGATAGACATCTCGGGCGATGGGCATGTCAATGCCGTGTTCCTCCGCCAGAGCCATCACCGCAGGGGCACTTTTGGCGCCCTCGGCGACCATAAACATCTCGCTGGCAATCTGCTCCATGGTTTTCCCCCGGCCCAGCTCCATACCCACGTGCCGGTTGCGGCTCTGGGGGCTGGTGCAGGTGGCAATCATATCGCCCATGCCCGCGAGTCCGGCAAAGGTCTCGGCCTTGCCGCCCATGGCAACGCCGAGACGGGTGACCTCCGCCAGTCCCCGGGTGATCAGCGCGGCGCGAGTGTTGTCGCCGGCGCCCTGGCCATCGCCCATGCCCACAGCAATGGCAATGATATTTTTAAGCACACCCCCAAGCTCACAGCCGATGACATCCGTGTTGGTGTAAACGCGAAAGAGACCGCTTTTGAACACGGTTTGCAGGGAACGGACGATGATTTCGTCGTCCATGGCGATCACGCTCGCGGCCGCCTGGCCCGCCATGATCTCCCGCGCGAGGTTGGGTCCGGTCAGTACCCCGATCGGGTGGCGGGGCATCAACTCGCTGATGATTTCCGTCATGCGCATGCGCGTATCCAGCTCCAGTCCCTTGGTCAGGCTGATCACCGGTACCCAGGCCCGGAGATACTTACGTACCTCCAGGAGCACGCTGCGAAAATTCTGCGAAGGAATACCCATAACCACTACATCGGCGTTCGCCACGGCTTCGCCGATGTCATTGGTGGCTCGCAGATTGTTGGGCAGCTGCGCATCGGGCAGATAGGTGCTGTTGCGATGTTCACGGTTGATCTCATCCACGGTGGCCGGGTTGCGAGCCCAGAGGGTGACAGGGACGTTGCGGGCGGTAAGTGCCGCAACGGTGGTTCCCCAGGACCCTCCTCCCAGTACGGCGACGTTCAGATCGGTCATTTTATTTTCCTTTTATGACGATTTGGGGTCGATAAGCGGATATCAGCAAATACGAGGCAGTTTTAGCTGCTGGCGGACTTGGGCCGTGCTTTAGGTCGTGCTTTGGGCTGAGCTTTTGGCCGAGCTTTGGGTGTTGCCGGGGTTTTTGCCCGGACCCTGGTTTGGGCGCCGGTCTTAGCCCGGGGTTTGCTTTGGGTTTTAGTGTTGGTTTTGGGCGCTGCCGCTCCCCGGGTTTTGGCCTGTGCTTTGGTCTTGGTCTTGGTCTTGGTCTTGGTTTTGGTCTTTGCCTTTGCTTTGGTCGTGGCCTTTACACTTCCTTTGCGCCGCCCGGTCGCTTTTTCCTCCGGCTGCCCGAGCGTTCGCAGGAACATGTTGCGAACCTCACGAATATGCTCGTCGATAGTTTCCGGTGACCAGTCGCTGGTATCGACGGGCGGCAGTACATCGACCTCTACCGTTGCCGGGCGGAATACAAAATCGCCTTTTGGCGCCACGTCGCCGGCGTTGTGAATGACCACGGGCACCATCGGTACCCCGGCCTGCATCGCCAGATGGAAAGCGCCTTTTTTGAACGGCCCGAGCTTCGGCGACACGGTGCGCGTGCCCTCGGGTGCGAGCGCGACGGACTTGCCCTCGTTGCGCATGGCATCCACCAGCGGCTGCATCGCCTCAATAGCCGACGCGGCGTTCTTACGGTCGATCATCACCACGCCGCCCATTTCGAGGACCTTGCCGATGACCGGCATGTTCTTGATTTCCTTCTTGCCAACGCCTGCCATATCGCGGCGCAGGAGCTTAGCGCCAATGACCACGTCGGCCTTGCTCTGATGATTGAAGATGAATACCGCCGGACGCGACTTCCACAGGTTTTCCTCGCCGCGAACGTTCAGATCCAGGTTAATCAGTGCACTGGCGGTTTCGGCGAATAGTGAGATTGAAAAGTTGGTTGCCTCGCGCCGGGAGCCGGTGAGTGCCCAGATCGGCAGGCCCGCCGCAAAGGTCGGGACCAGGCTGACGGTTGCGGCGACGGAGCGGACAAACTGCCCCAGTGTGGGCCGACCCCGACTGCCAAAGCTGGCGCTGGGCCAGTTATTGTCCCGGGCCAGGGCTCGCAGCTTGTCGCTGGGGTTGAGCGCTACGGGATTGCCGATGTGCTCCAGCAGCAGCTGGTCGTCGGTGCTGTCCGAGTAGAAGAATCCGTCGCTCAAATCGGCGCCGACGCTTTCGGCGAGGACTTCGGCCGCATCAACCTTTCCCTGACCAAAGCAGGTGGGTCGGATAACACTGCCCGTAAACACCCCGTCTTCAACCTCAAGCTGCGTGCACAGCACGTTTTCGATGCCCAGATCCCGCGCGGCGGGCTCCACCTGGTAGGGAGTCGCCGAGGAGATGATTGCAACGGTATGGCCTTTGGCCTGGTGCGCCTGAATCAGTGCCCGGGATTCCGGATATACCAAACGCGCGATCTGCTTGCGAAAGAGATTTTCACCGAGATCGACATAGACCTGTTCTTCAACGCCGCGCAGGAACTGTGTGGTGACCGCCATCATGCCGGAAAAGCCAAGATTCCCGAGACCAAAGTTGGTCATCGCACTGGCCAGCTCAAGGAAGTCCCGCACGGACAGGTCTCCGCGCCTGAGTTGCTCACGAATAAAGGCGATCGCCGAGTAGCCGGAGATAATTGTCCCGTCAAAATCGAAGATCGCGCAGACCTCCGGTCCATCCGGGGCGGCGTCTATGGCTGCCAGCAGGGGTTCGAGAGTGCTGCTCATGACCCGTAATTCCTTTGTAAATACTGTTCTAAAAGACCTCCGAGTCTAGCATGGGATGGCGATTTTCTCTGATTTCTCAGGCGGCCTCGCTCCATAGTCGGTCGCGCGGCCTCAGCGCCGGGAGGTGTCGTTGCGCTGAAACGGGCCGGTGAATTGATCTATGCTGGGCGGCGAGGATAATCGCTAAAAGTGACGCGAAGGGCGTCACCTCAAGTTTGCGGCGCGCAGGAGATTGGCATGAACTATTTTGTGACGGGCGGTACCGGCTTTATCGGGCGATTTCTGGTTCCGAAGTTGCTGGATCGGGGTGGCAAGGTGTTTTTGCTGGTGCGGCCAGGTTCCCTGCCGAAGCTCGAAGGTCTGCGCCAGCTCTGGGGCGCGGATGCGCAACAGGTTGTAGCGGTCGAGGGTGACCTGAGTAAAACCCGCCTGGGTGTAAAGGCTGCCTGGGTGCGACAGAACGCGGGAAAGATCGACCACTTTTTCCACCTCGCGGCGATTTATGACATGGAGGCTGATGCCGAGAGTCAGCGCATCAGCAATGTGAATGGAACGGCTCAGGCGATCGCCCTGGCGAAGGCGCTTCAGGCGGGCTGCTTTCATCAGATCTCATCGATCGCAGCCGCCGGTCTCTACGAAGGCACCTTTACCGAAGACATGTTTGAAGAAGCGGGGGATATGGAGCATCCCTACTTTTTGACCAAGCATGAATCGGAGGGCCTGGTGCGCAAAGAAAAGCGTATGAAATGGCGTATCTATCGGCCGGGCATGGTGGTGGGGCACTCGCAAACCGGCGAAATGGATAAAATTGACGGGCCCTATTATTTCTTTGAACTGCTGAACAACCTCAGCAAGCTGACGCCGGAGGGCCTGCCTCTGGTGATGAACAAAGCCGGCCTGCTCAACATTGTGCCGGTGGATTTTGTCGTTGATGCAATCGATTACCTTGCCCATCTCAAGGGGCAGGATCACGCCTGTTTCTTTATTACAGATCCTGAAGGTATCCGCGTGGGCGACCTGCTCCGGGTGATGCTCGAGGTGGCCCACGGTCCAAAGCTTCGGGCTGTAAATCTCGCCTTCCTCGACAAGGCAACGAAGCTGGCTGGTGAGGGCATCGGCAAACTCGGGCCGGTCAGATCTCTGGGGGAAAAAGCCGTGGCCCGCCTGGGCATCCCGCCACAGATCATCGGCTACATCAATTACCCCACACGATTTGACTCGACCAAGACCCAGGCCTTTCTCGAGCCTGCCGGGATTGTATGTCCGCCCTTTGAGTCCTATGCGCCGGTGCTCTGGGAATACTGGCGGCATTTTTTGCGCGGCGATAAGGACTCACTGATCCGTGAGGTCGACGGCCTCTTTAACGAGTTCATCGGCAGGCCGACCCTGGCTGCGCTCCGGCGCAAGGTTCGAGGGCAGGTGGTTGTGGTCACCGGCGCGACCAGTGGCATTGGGAAGGAATGCGCGCTGCGCCTGGCCCGGGCCGGGGCCACGGTTATTCTGGTTGCGAGGACCGTCGAAAAACTCGAAGAGACTCTGAATGAGATCGCGGGCAAGGGCGGACATGCCCAGGCCTATTCCTGCGATGTGTCCAGTGAAACAGACTGCCAGAAGCTGGTCCGGGATGTGCTGCGAGATCATGGGCATGTGGATATTCTGATCAACAACGCCGGCCGCTCCATTCGCCGCTCGGTGTGCCACAGTTACGAGCGCTTCCATGATTTTGAGCGGACCATGGAGCTCAATTACTTCGGTGCCCTGCGGCTGATCCTCGGTTTCCTGCCGGGTATGGAGGAGCGCGAGCACGGCCATATCATCAATATTTCGTCGATTGGTGTTCTGACTAACCCGCCACGCTTTTCAGCCTATGTGGCTTCCAAGTCGGCACTGGACGCCTTCAGTCTGTGCGCTGCACCTGAGTACGCGGCAAAGAATGTGTCCTTCACCACGATACATATGCCGTTAGTGCGGACACCGATGATCGCGCCGACGAGCCTTTACAAGGCGTTCCCCACCCTATCGCCGCAGCAGGCGCGCGACCTGGTGATCAAGGCGGTTATTTCAAAGCCGAAACGCCTGTCGACGGGCCTGGGTGTTACCGGTGCCGTGGCGCAGGCTACTATTCCGAGTGTCACGGAGGCTTTTCTGAGTCAGGCTTATGCGCTGTTTCCTGATTCGCCCGCGGCGCGCGGCCTGAGCGAGGAAGAAGCCGCTGCAGAACGCGCTAACATGCCGTCCAGCAAGCTTGAGTTGGCTCAGAAGATGTTTGCGCAGGTGATGCGCGGCGTGCATTGGTAGCAGCTGTTGTTAAGCTTGCAGATGTGCGCAGCGTGGAACTCCGGAATATGCCTGAGACGGTTTTCCAGCCGCTTCCTGCGTTGAGCGTTTAGTCGAGATTACTCAAGTTGTTGCTCCAGGAGAGCCTGCCCCATGCTGATTCGTTGTTTATTCTTACTGCTTTTCGTCCCGCTGCAGAGCCTCGCGGCGACCCTTGTCTACAACCTCCAGGGCTACACGATGCTCGATGGTGCGCGGGTGGCTTTTAGCGCACTTGAGTATGAAAACGGTCTGGTGACCGCCATCTATGACGACGCCGAGGCGGCTCAAAGCAGTACCGCGGAGACCCGAATCAATGCCAACGGTGCGTCGCTGCTGCCCGGCCTGATCGATGCACATGGCCATGTCAGCGCCTATGGCGCGGCGCTTGCCCGGGTGGATCTCACCGGGAGCCGCAGTGAGGAAGGCAGCGTTGAGAGAGTGGCTGCGTTTCTCGCTGATGACGCAGCTACGGGCTGGATCCGTGGCCGCGGCTGGAATCAGGTGCTGTGGCCCGGCAAGCAGTTTCCCGGGCGAGCCAGTCTGGACGCTGTCACAGGTGATCGGCCCGCCGCGCTTGATCGCGTCGACGGCCACGCGCTCTGGGTCAACAGCGCGGCACTGCGGGCGGCGGGTATTGATGCGGACACGCCCGATCCGGAAGGTGGGCAGATTCTGCGCGACCCCGACGGGGAGCCCACGGGCGTATTGATTGACAACGCTATGGGGATTGTCATGGCCGCGATTGGCGAGCCCTCGGTTGATGAACTCGAGGTTCAGATCGAGCGCAGTCTGACGGCTCTCGCCGCTCTCGGTCTCACGGCTGTGCACGATGCGGGCATCAGTGCGCGCAGTCTCCAGGCCTATCGCAACCTTCAGCAGCAGGGGCGCATGCCCATTCGCGCTTATGTCATGCTCTCGGTACTCGATCCGGCCAATGATGCGATGCTGGCGGCCGGCCCCTGGGTGAGTGAGGACGGCATGCTCTCGGTACGCAGCGTGAAGATTTCTGCCGATGGTGCACTGGGCTCTCGCGGCGCCGCGTTGCATGCGGATTACAGCGATCGGCCCGGGCATCGAGGTCTGCTACTTTTGGATGAGGCGACCCTGCGTCACCATATGCAGCGGGCGGCCGCGGCGGGCTTTCAGGTCAATGTCCACGCGATCGGGGATCTTGCCAACACGCGGGTGCTTGATGAATTTGCCCGCATCAACACTGATCCCGAGCAGCGAGCCCTGCGCCACCGTGTGGAGCATGCGCAGATTCTGACGCCGGCGGACATTGGACGCTTCAAGGACCTTGATGTGATCGCTTCGGTGCAGCCGACACATGCCACATCCGACAAGAATATGGCAGGGGATCGCCTGGGCGAAGCACGACTCGAAGGCGCTTACGCCTGGCAAACGCTGTTCAGCAGCGGCGCCCGGCTGGCTGGGGGCTCGGACTTCCCCGTGGAGCCGGCGGAGCCGTTCTTTGGCCTGCATGCGGCGGTCACCAGGCAGGATCGAGACGGGCAGCCCCCCGGAGGCTGGCGTATCGGCGAGGCGCTGAGTCGGGACAAGGCGCTGTCGCTGTTTACCGAAGACGCGGCCTATTCGGCGCATGCGGAGGATCAACTCGGCCGCCTGCTACCAGGTTACTCAGCTGATTTTATTCTTGTGCGTGATAATTATTTTAGTGTGTCTCGAGAGGAGCTCTG
>CAZGGN010000093.1:10388-11183 GCA_964525195.1 uncultured Congregibacter sp. | reverse complement strand
GCGCTGCGCGTCCTGACCCAGATAGCGGGCCACGAGCCAGTCTCCACGGACGGTGGCTGTGAATGCCCCCGCATTCGCGTCCTCATTCACGGCGGCGAGCCAGCAGTCGAGCAGATCCCGCCCCGGGCGCGTTGACAACAACATAATACCCACCGTGCTCTGTCCCGCCATTCCCATCAGGGATCGACTGAGTCGATCGCCGGCCGTGAGCGCGAGGTGTTCGCAGAACTGGGCCTGCCCGTCGCGGTACACCTCCAGTCTCTGGGTGACCTGGCCACAATCAAAGGCTTCGCCGCAGGCCGGGCGGCCGAGAACGAGCACGTCCCAGAAGGCGAGCTGGGCCGTGGCGCTCAGCTCAATGCGCGTTGAGAGACGCGCGTTGACACCGTTAAACAGGATGGTTTCCTGCGGGAGCCATTCCAGCAGGCCCGCACGGGCGCTCAGATTGACCGTCTGGCGCTGGGTCTCGCTGTGATCCGCTACGGAGTAGAAACGTCCGGCCGAGGGTGTGGTGACCAGCACTTCGCCGTCGTGCAGGTGCACGTTGATGACCAGTTCATCGCCGAGGACCACGCCCCCCGGGGGGTGTAGCAGATAGCAGTGCGCCTTGCCCGAGGGCTCGGGATAGAACAGACGTTGTACGCGCAGCGGGCCCGTGTGTGAGCTGTGCGCCAGGCGCGTACGCGCCGCAGATTCCCTGAAGGAAAGGTCCAACTGGGCGCGCCAGTGCCGTGGGATGTCATCCGGCTGCGAGGCGTTTTGAGGGGTGGCTGCCAACATGCCCACACCTTACCT
>CAZGGN010000093.1:0-10347 GCA_964525195.1 uncultured Congregibacter sp. | reverse complement strand
CGCGCGCTTGGGAGTTGTAGGACCTTGTCCTGTCCGCGCAGTATCAGTCTCTGCAGGGTGGCAGTTCATAGGCTAGACTTTCGTTTCATCACAGGCGTTTCAGATAAAAATAAGGATTTTGAGCGATGAGTTTAAATATTGCCCCCTCGGGACAGGCCTGTGGAGCACAGATTCGCGGGCTTGACCTGAGCGGTCCACTCTCGCCGGATACGGTTGCCGATATTCGGGCCGCGTGGCTTGAGCACCATGTACTGGCCTTTCCTCAGCAAAGGCTCAGCGACGATGATCTCGAACGTTTCAGCCGCTATTTTGGCCCCTTTGGCGACGACCCGTTTATCGCACCGATCGCCGGGCGCAAGCATGTGATTGCGGTCGAGCGCCGCGCCCATGAGCAGGCGCCGATATTTGCCGAGGCCTGGCACAGCGACTGGAGTTTTCAGGACACGCCGCCGATCGGAACCTGCCTGCTGGGCATTACGATCCCCCCGACCGGGGGAGATACGCTGTTTGCGAATCAGCAGGCGGCCCTGGCGGCCATGCCCGCAAAGCTGCGCCGGCGTATCGAGGGACTGACCGCGATTCACTCAGCCAGGGGCGGCTATGCCCCGGACGGTCTCTACGGTGAAAGCGACGCCGCCAGCGATCGCAGTATGGATATTCGTCCCTCACAGGACGCACTTGAGATCCAGCGGCACCCGCTGATTCGGCGGCACAGCGAAACCGGTCAGGTATCTCTCTATAGCTGTCTGGGCTACATCGTTGGAATAGAGGGTATGGAGGATGATGCGGCGCTCGAACTGTTGATGGAACTCTACGCCTGGCAAACCCGGGAGGAGTTTGTCTACACCCACCAGTGGGAGGAGGGTATGTTGATCATGTGGGACAACCGCTGCCTGCTGCACCGTGCGACCGGCGGCTACGAAGGCCACGATCGCTTGCTGCACCGGACCACTATTGGCGCCGGCGACCTGTGACGCACAAGATTAAAGCCAGCGCCGCATTCTGAACACCAGGGTCAGGGCGACTCCAACCACCATACAGAGCCCGACCACAATCCAGAAGGCGGCGTCGCTATCGACGCCGGGCATGCCCCCTACATTAATTCCCAGAAGTCCCGTCAGGAATCCCAGAGGCAGAAAAATAACTGCGGCCACGGTAAACAGGTAACTGCGCGCGTTCATCTGCTCAGCGATTCGATTGGCCAGTTCTTCCTGGGCGAGTACCGCCCGGTCCCGGGTCTCATCCATATCCTCAATATGCCGGATGAGTCGATCGGTGATCTCCCGCAGTCGCAGCCGGTTGAGCTCGTCGATCCAGCTGAGGTTTTCATTGATCAGTCGGTTCATTGCCTCGCGCTGCGGTGAGAGGTAGCGCCGTACCGATATGATCTGCTTGCGCAGGGTGGCCAGTTCCAGGCGAATCCCGCTCGACTCACCGTTGAGCAGTCGTTCCTCAATGGCCAAAACCCGGTCCTCGAAGCCTTCGATGGTATCGCTCATCCTCGCGGTAAGATGCTCGGTCCAGACGACGAGAAGCTCAACGGTGGTCTTCGGGCCATTACCTGCACGCAGTTCCTCGATAACATCGGTGGTCGAGAACAAGCGGCGTCGACGGGTGCTGATCAGGCGGCGACCATCGGTCCAGATGCGCAGGGACACCATGTCATCCGGGTCCTGACCGGGATTCATGTTGATCCCGCGCAGGGTGATCAGAAGGTTATTGCCTCGATTAATGGCCCGTGGGCGTGTCTCCGGACTGACCAGGGCCTTGAACGCAATATCGTTCAATCCGCTTTGCTGTTGCAGCCAGTGCTGGGCGCCGGGCTTCTCGTAGTCAAAGTGAAGCCACAATGGCCCCTGCTCAGCTGTCCAGGAGTCAACATCCTCCCAGCCGTAGTCGAGGCAACCGCCACTGCCATCCAGGAGCAGTGCATGGATCAAACCGTCGGGGGCGGGCTGGGTCAGAGTATGCGCGGAGGTGGACATAAGTGGCTCAGTCAGATGGCGAGGGCTACTTGATAGTGCAATCAGCGGCGATGCGGTGCAAGCTGGCGAAGTCGACGCCGCTGAAATAAAGTTCCCTTTGCCGCGAATGATTTCTCCAGGGCAAACCCACCGATTTCGACGATGTGCTCGTGCTCGGGGGCACCCGTCAGGCGTTCGGCGATCAGTCGCTCAACGGATGCGTCGAGATATAGCTCTAAAAAAAAGACTGTCGATTGCGCCGGAGAAGATTTTTTATCGCTTCACAGGCATCAGGACTCTGTTTTTTCCCAGCCAGCCAGCTGCTCCAGCACGATGCCCCAGACCGTGGGATCTATGCCCATCGAGAAATGGGTGGAATCGACTTCGTAATGCGTCGTGTTGGGGCTAAAGCGATCGATGCAGGCGGGCCAGGACACAATCGTGTCATTGCGGCTGAAGATAATCGACATCGGCGTGCTGATCGGCGCTGCTGTGTTGCGCTCGTGCGTCAGAGTCTGAATTCTTTTGCGCTCGTCCTCACTGTAGGACCTCGCCGTAGCGGTAAAAACCGGGCCGCCGACCACCGGAGTTCCGTAGGTAATCACGGTGCTCACCAGTTCGGGACAGTCCCGGGCCAGTTCCCGGGCGATAACACCGCCAAGACTCCAGCCAACCAGAGCAACGGGGGCGTCGTGTCCCAGAGAGAGTTGGGTGACTCGCGGCTTCAGCCTGTCGACATACGCAGCAACATCGCCCTGATTGGTTCCTTCGCCCCAGTGCACCGCGTTATAGCCTTTGGCGCGTAGCAGACGCCTTAGAGGTGCCATCGTTGCTTCCGGGGCCTTGAATCCGGGCAGCAGCATCACCGGCTGCCCCTTGCCCCGCGGCGCCATGGCAAAGCGCGGCACCGCCAGTCCCAGGCGCAGCGCCTCTCGGCTGACACGCCACTCAACCGCCAGATTGGGGAAACCCATGCTGAACGGAGCAGGGGCTTCTGGCGGAGTGGTGTAGCGTATGTATCCGGACAATTGCAGGGCCCTTTGGTGTCTGTGCCGCTTGTTGGCGATGGTTACGAATACTGCGGCGGCTCAGATGAGATGTACAGGTAATCGCAACTCACGACTGCGTATCAAGCTCGAGCGTCTCTAACAAGTGAAGTGCCTCAATTCGGGATTCCCCGCAGACCGCAGGATCCGCCTTGAATCGATGACACACAGCGGGGTAGTTGTCCTGTCCCCAGATCCCGCATTCCCGCGAGTTGACATCGAGGTTTACGCAAGTGACCCCGGCCGGTTTGCCCTCAGGCATGCCGGGAAGCGGTGACGTGATTGACGGTGCGATGCAGCAGGCGCCGCACCCGGAGCGGCACTGCATGGCGCGGCCTTCCTGGCGTGAGAGGGGCAATTGGCACGGCAAAGGCCGTGTCGGTCGTCACAATGCCTGAGGGAGCGCTAAACTACCAGCCAAGCCGAGCCCTCACCTTCGACAGGCTCTCGGAAACACAAAGCGATTTGGATTAGATTGGCATTGCGCGATATCTTTGCAGACAGCAGCATCTCTGAGCGTCGACAGGCGGCGGCATCGGATAGCGCGACCCGGCGCATGCTGATGGAGCTGGCGGTAGATTCTGACTATCTGGTCCGAAAAACCGTCGCGCAAAATCCACTGACGCCCGGTGATGCGCTGGTTCTTTTACTGGGTGTCGAGCGTGACGCCATTTGTAAGATCGCTTTTTCTGAAGACACGCCGGACTTCGACCCGAACCGGGTGTTGCGGCTGTCCAGCGAGGAAGATCTTCTCTACCTGGCAAATCATGCCAATGCACGTTCAAGTACACTGGATCACCTTACGACCAGCGACTTTCTGCCCGTGAGATATGCGGCGCTGCGTAATGACAACATATCGGCCGAGACTCTTGCGCGGGTTTCGGCGGGGCGGCATCCCCGATTGCGCCAGGTCGTCGCTGAGCTCAAAGGCCCGACGCGCGACATATTCTCGCGCCTGGCCCAGGACGAGGATTCCGATGTTCGCCTTGCTCTGGCGGGTAATCCCGAAGTGCCGCCGGACGTCCTCGCCACACTGGCGCATGATCCGGGTATGCGTGTCAGAGGGCGGCTCGCTCTGAATCCGCATATCGATGGTGAAACGCTCTCCCTGCTCTCCAAAGATCCGGTTTCCTACGTCAGAGCCTGTGTTGCAGCGCATCCCGAAGCTAGGGCGCAGATCCTCGACGTAATGGCCGATGACGCCGAGTCGGAAACGCGTCTGCGCGTAGCGGAGCATGCAAATACGCCTGACTCGGTGCTTGCCCGTCTGGCCTCGGATGTCGAAATCAAGGTCCGCAGGGCAGTCGCTCTTAATCCGAAGACTTCCGTCAGCATTCTAAAGCGGCTCGCCTATGACGAGGAGCAGGCCATACAGGCGTTGGTCTTTGCCCGGCCGGAATGCGAGTTGTTTAACGAGGAAGCGGTTCGCGTTCTGAGTCGCTTTGCGGTCGATCCGCAGTTGCTCTTTGAGACCTCGCCCAGACGTTTTTGCGCCGCAGTATTTGGGAGCAAGCACCCTACAGAAATACAGTTTCTGTTCAACGACCCGGCAATGGAATCCCTCACCAGTCTGTCGTCCTTGCAGTCGGTCTTCGTTAAACGCAACAGTGAAGGCCGTGTTGTATCGATTGATCGACACCGGTACCTTGGATTTCTGGAGCAGATGAACCGTTTGAGTCCGCACAGTGGTGCTTTCGCGGTTGACCCCGAGAGTCTCCGGTGCGTCTTTGCTGCATTCAGTCATGAGGAGATCCTGACTATTGCCGCGACGCAGCGCCCGGGCATGTCGCGCGACAGTTTTCGGATGCTGGCCGATTTATTACGGCACGAGAGCGATCTTCGCTGCGGCCCAAAGATCACCATGGTTCGGGATTGGATAACAGCCCACGAGGACTACGGGCCGGGCCTGCACAATTTCCTGTCGGCGCATTGCACACGAACGTCTGACTATTCGGTGTCGGCGGCGCTGTTCCCACAGGCGAGGTTCAGCAATGCAGTCCGCCTGATCAACGAGGAGTTAAGCGAGGAGGGCGTAGAGATTGTGCTGCCGCAAACTGCCGGAGACCTGCTGAAGCTCGGGCAGTTGATGCGCCACTGCTGTGGCTCTCGCTACTACGTCGATGCCTGTCAGGATAGCCGCTCGTTTATTTTTCATCTGCAGCCCCCTGGCAAGCCGCGTAGGGGTACGACTTTCCAGTTCGACCACGGAGGGCATCTTGAGCAGGCCAAAGCGTTTGCCAATGCTGACCCGGATCCCATGCTGGTGGAGAAGGGGAAGCTGCTGTATCAGCGTTTGCTCTCTGCGTAGTTCAGGAACGGTCGATGGATATCTTCCGCCGACTCATCCAGGAACGCGCTTTTTTCGTTTCCCAACCAAATACGAACGTGCAGGATCCACCGCAAACAAGCCCTGAATCGCGGTGCGGCCGAGCAAAACCCGGAACTTCATGCTGTCACGATCCGTGAGAGTTACCTCAATGCTTTCGCTGTGACCGCCGATGGTCATCGTGGTCTCCAGCACGTAACGCAGTTCTTCATGGCCCCCGGAATCCCGGACAACCCGCTGATCTCGCACGCGGGCCACACACTGAATGACCTCTGTGTTGTCAGTCTGGCTTGGATGAATATCAAATCGGACCCATAGAGCACCATTTTTTTCAAAGGGTTCCACCCTAAAGGCATGGAGGCAGGAGGTCCGGGCGCCGGTGTCGACCTTGGCTTTGATCTGAGCGATACCCAGTTCCGGGAAGCCGATCCACTCTCGCCAGCCGAGCATGGTGAGGTCGTTCATGCGAAACGCGCCGCAGACAGGAATTCAATGTTGAACCGGGGTTTCAGTCCCGTGGCCATATCCACCATCAACTCGCCAAGGACCGGGGCGAACTTGTATCCGTGTCCGGACAGGCCCGCGGTGTAGGCAACGTTGCTCGTTCCCGGGTACGTGTCCAGCACGAAATGACTGTCTGGGGTGCGCGTGTAAAAACAGGTTTTGTGATCGACACGCTCTGGCAGCACCCCGGGCAGATAGTCAGCGACGAAAGCCTCGATTCGCCGATCGTCGGCGGCTTCGCGATCTCGCTGTGCCGTCAGCGGATCCATGACCAGGGTGCCTCCCGAATGCTCCGAGACTTTCAATCGTCCGTTACTCGAGGGAAAGCCATAAAACTCACCATCGGGCAATTCGTAAAAGAAGCCGTTTTTGTAGCGATCATCATTGCAGCGAAACCAGTGCAGGTGTTTGCGCACAACCCGCAAAGGCAGCGAAAGCCCGGGTAGGAGGGCGGAGCTCCAGGGGCCTCCGGTTACGACGAGTGCGTCCGCATGAAAGCTGCCATCCTCTGTCCGGACGACCACACCGTTACCCTGAGACTCCCAGCTGGTAACAGCGACTCCACAGCGATGCTCGGCACCAGACGCAATGGCCTGGTCCAGATGCGTCTGCACGCAGCGCTCGACGGGTAACCAACCGGCATCAGCCTCAAACAACACGGTGGATCCTTCAGGGACGCAGTACTGCGGGACATCCCGCTGGTCCAGGGTGTCGATCTTAAGGCCGTGTTGTATCGCAGAGGCAAGGACGCCACCGACGATCCCGCCATCTGCGGGACCGATGTAAACACCGCCGGTTCGCTGGAGAAGCGCTTGATCGAGTTGATCCCACAGTTCATAGCTGCGACGCATGAGGGGCACATAATCCGGGTGTTCAAAGTATGACAGACGAATGAGGCGCGATTCGCCGTGAGAACTGCCGCGGTCGTGCGCAGGTGGGAAGCGGTCCAGCCCAAGGCATCTGAGGCCTCGCTGCGCTGCCTGGAACAGGGCGGCACTGCCGATGCCACCGGTGCCGAGAACGATCAAATCGTAGTGAGGGCCATTAGTTGGCATCAAAACTTTTACTCTGTCGGTCCCGCTGACTTAAGGGTAACCTCTGCGGGTTTTTCGCAGACTGTTGCGGGTTATTGTGTCATTTTTCGTAGGACGCGGCTCGAAGCCCGAATATCACTGTACACGGCGGCTGACATTCTGAAATGTCGGCTTGTGAAGGATTAGCCAAGATCAGACGTGCCTAACAACAGGCCTACAACGACTCTGGAGCAGTTGATACGCAACTTTGTCTGTCTCACCCATAAGGCTATGGAAGGAGTTCTAATGACTGGTCATATCGGTTCCTGTTTATGTGGCACCGTGAGTTTTGAGGTAAGAGGTGAATTCGACAGCTTCTACCTGTGCCATTGCCAGTATTGCCAGAAAGATACGGGTTCGGCTCATGCGGCAAATTTATTCTCGCATTCAGCTGATTTGGTCTGGCGGTCGGGTGCAGATGCGGTGACTTCCTTTACGCTGCCGGGCACTCGCCATAACAAAAGCTTTTGTAGGTTGTGTGGCTCACCAGTACCAGACACTCAGATCACAGGTTTGCTCGTCGTTCCCGCAGGGTGTTTGGACACTGAGGTTACTGTTTTTCCAACCGCGCACATCTTTTTATCCAGCAAAGCTGCCTGGGATGAGGGCTTAGGGGAGGTGCCAAAGTTCGGGCGACTACCAGATTGAGCTATGTGTAATCGAACGGAGACCGCTTATTTAACATAATATGTATTATACGCAGTCAGGGCTGCGAGGCTGTGGGGCTCTGCTTCGGTAGATTAAGGGACTTATCCACTATTCTCTTTTTCCTCGCGGCCTCTATCGATGACAGATTGTCGTTGTGATGCGGTAGATCCTGACCGCCGCTTCTGATGCACAGCGGCGCCTATAGTTGGTTCAGCGGCTCCTGTTCGACGCACTAGGCAAGATCGCCGGCGGCAGAGGTAAATCTCAGTCCTGCGATGCCTGCGATAATGAGACCGATACAGATAACGCGCGCCGGCTCTACCGGCCCTTTTTTAGCCAGGCCATGTAAAAATTTCCTTTTGGTTAATGTCTAATTCCAGGGCTGTCCCTGCAGTGTCGCGACGATAGTACGCTCACCGCCATGATCCCGGTGCTCGCACAGGTAAATGCCCTGCCATGTCCCGAGCGCAAGCTCCCCGTGTCGTACGGGAATGGTCAATTCAGTCCCTATCAGTACCGCTTTGATGTGCGCGGGCATGTCATCGTCGCCCTCAAGCGTATGCTGATAATAAGACGCATTGCGAGGTGCCAGAACCTCAAAATGTCGCTGCAGATCACCGCGAACATCCGGATCCGCATTTTCATTGATCGCCAGCGATGCGGAGCTGTGCTGGATAAACAGGTGCAGCAAGCCCAGCTCGCAGTTGCTGAGATCGTCGATCCGGTCGATAACTTCCCGGGTAATCAGATGAAATCCTGCGCTTCTGGCGCGAAGTTTGATACTGCTTTGGGTCCAGAGCATAGTCATTAGCCAAGTACCAGGGGAACTAACCACACGGCGACCGATGTTAGCAGCGCCAAGGCGACGAGATTCATGACAAACCCGGCACGAATCATGTCCGAAATGCGCAGCACGCCGGAGGCAAATACGATGGCATTGGGCGGCGTGGCGACGGGGAGCATGAACGCACAGCTTGCGGCGAGCGTGACGGGCACGCAAAGCACCAGCGGATCAATTCCCGATTGCAGCGCAATCGCCGCGACCACAGGCAAAAACGTCGCCGCGGTGGCGAGGTTGCTGGTCAGTTCCGTTAAAAAGACCACAAGACCTGCAGATGCCAGAACCAGCACGATCGTGCCGCTGGAGGCCAGCGGCGACAGCCCCTCCCCCAGCCAGGTCGCAAGGCCCGATGCGGATACCTGCGCCGCGAGACTCAGTCCGCCGCCGAACAGGATCAGCACACCCCAGGGCAGACGATTGAGATCCGGCCAACTCATCAGCGCCCCGCCCTCTCTGCTGCCGCTGCGGATCACAAACAGACACAGCGCTGCCGCCATGACGATCCCGGTGTCATTCAGGCCTGAGAGCACTGGAAGCTTGGTCAGAGCGCTGCGGGACATCCACAGCAGCACCACCAGCATGACCAGCAGGCCGACACGTTTTTCGGGCGATGTCATGGGGCCCATCTCATCCCGCATCTCGAGAATCATGCGCTGCGCCTGCTTACTCGCAGGAATCCTGACCTTGAACACGACGGAAGTGAGCAGCCACCAGCCCAGGGGAAGCAAGAGTACGGTGAGCGGCACACCGATCATCATCCAGTCTGTGAACGCGATGCTGATGCCATAGCTGTCTTCAAGAAAAGCGGCCAGCAGAATGTTGGGCGGCGTACCCACCAGCGTAGACAGGCCGCCGATGGTCGTGGAATAAGCCAATGCCAGCATCAGGGCGATTTGAAACTGCCGCGCGTCAGTTTCCTTAACGGCCAGGCTTTGATCAGCAATCAGAGCCCCCACCGAGACCGCAATCGGCAGCAGCATCATCGTCGTTGATGTGTTGGTCATCCACATGGATAGCAAGGCGGCCACCAGCATAAAACCGAGAATCAGGCGCTTCCCGTCGGTGCCGGTCCGGGACAGAATCCATAAGGCAATGCGCCGGTGCAAGGCCCATTTTTCAACGGCCAGCGCCAGAACGAAGGCGCCCAGAAACAAATAGATTATCGGATGTGAGTAGCTCTCGGCCGCCTCGCTCAAGGGCGCGATTCCCAGTAGATCAAAGCACGCGAGGGGGATGAATCCGGTGGCCGGTACCGGGATTGCCTCGGTGGCCCACCACATTGCCATCCAGATGGCGACGCCGGCAACGCGCCACGCGGCATCGGGCATCGTGGTCTGGGCGCTTGCAAGGGATAGCATCAGCGCGCAGATCATTGGGCCTGCGACCAGGCCGGCAAGCTGGTAAGTGGCGAGGCGGCCGTCCTTACTTACCCTGGATTGTGTTCCCATGGTCAATTTCCGCTGCAAAGATGGCAGACTAGGCGGTGTTGTTTGTGTCAGTACAGCTGACGAAATTGTCAGCTGTACTGCACATGAGTCCCCACCCAATGCGCGCATCGACGTATTGGGCCCCCGGCTTGATATGAGCAGCGCATGATCGGCGCGAAGTACAGATGATCGAAATCAATGGTTTCTTGCCCCAACTTCGCTATAATTTTCGTTATATGCTTATAGCACAAAGTTATAAACGCGCTCGACTGGAGAAAGATTTATGGCAACAACCGCAGATATTACGCATTTTTTTGACGCGCCCACAAATACCCTGTCCTATGTGGTGAAAGACCCCGGCGGAAACGCCTGCGCAATCGTGGACAGCGTGCTGAACCTGGACTACCCCTCGGGCACCATCAGTTACGAGGGCGCAGACGCCATCATCCAGCATGTGCGGGACCACAATCTCAACGTTGAATGGATTCTGGAAACCCACGTTCACGCCGACCACCTGT
>CAZGGN010000092.1:0-11288 GCA_964525195.1 uncultured Congregibacter sp. | reverse complement strand
CTACCATTAAACTACACCCGCCTGACTATTACCGAGTAATCGAGCAACGCTGCAGCTGCATCCGGCGTGAGGCCGTCGCAGCGCTCGCATACTGGCCGGGACTGGCTGAGACAATGCACTACCCCCGGGCCGCTCGCGACCACGTTCCCATAATACTGAATTACGGGCTACAGTGGTGACAATAGTATTCGGAGCGGTGTCCTTTGAAGCGCAAACAGTACGAAACGGAACTTCGCGAACTCCAGGCCGAGCTCTGCGCTTTGCAGGACTGGGTCAAGGCCACTGAACAGCGCGTTATCATTGTCTTCGAGGGCCGTGACGCCGCGGGCAAGGGCGGGTGTATCCGTGCCCTCACGGAGCGCGTCAGCCCCCGGGTATTTCGTGTTGTCGCCCTGCCAAAACCTTCGGATCGCGAGCGCAGCCAGATTTACCTGCAGCGCTATATCAAGCACTTTCCCGCAGCCGGGGAGATCGTGGTGTTTGATCGCAGCTGGTACAACCGCGCCGGGGTCGAGCCGGTCATGGGCTTTTGCACGGACGAGCAGTCGCAACGCTTTCTCAACGACTGTCCCGGTTTTGAGAAAAATATGATCGTGGACAACGGCATAATCTTTTTCAAATATTGGCTGGAGGTCAGCGAAGAAAAGCAGGAGAAGCGGTTTCGGGATCGAATCCACGATCCGGTAAAGCAGTGGAAACTGTCGCCTATGGATCTGCCCTCCCGCGCTCGCTGGTACGATTATTCGCGGGCGCGCGATAAAATGCTTGAAGCCACAGACCGGGATTTTGCCCCCTGGTATATCGTCAATTCGGACGACAAGCGTCGCGCCAGGCTGAATGTGATCAGCCATCTGCTGTCGCAGACACCCCACAATTCCTTACCTCGCCGTGAGCTGGTCAGACTCCCGCCTCGAGACCAGACGAAGGCCTATGATGATTGCGCCAGCATTGCGGATCGTCGCTGGATAACCGGACCGTTCCCGGATGACTAGCTTCAGCCGGTCCGTTCGCCCCGACATCACCTATAATCAGATTTTATTCAGTTGCAGGAGCCACAGCCTTGAACAAACCGTCATGCAAAACATCGAAAGTGCAGATTGCTGGCCTGGCGCTGTTGCTGCTGGTTACAGCGCCAGCCCCGGCCCTTGCTGACGCGCTCTATATTGGCGCAGGGGTCTACAAAGCGGACCTGGACCTCGCCATTACGAGTGAGGACGATGTCACTCCCGCGGGTTTTATCGGCTACCAGTTCCTGGATAGCAATTTTCTGATGCTTTCGGCGGAGCTCGGTTACTACGATCTTGGCGAGTCATCCGGGACCGTCGCGGAGGTCCCTTACTCCGTGGATGCCAGTGCCTTGAGCCTTGCCGGCGTGGCCTATGTGCCGATCGGTCCCTTTGTCGAGGTCTATGCCAAAGCGGGCGCGGCAATGATCGATGTGGAGTCCCGGATTGCTGACGAGCGCAGCAGTGACAATGACATGGAGTTCTTTGGTGGTGTCGGCGTCGCTCTGGATATCTTCGATACGATCGATATCTACGCTGAATACCTGCAGTTTGATAATCGCATCGATTCGCAGATGCTGGGTGTCGGCATTCGCCTGGATTTCTTCTAGGGCTTGATTTGCCCCTGTTAACCCTACGCAGCGCAATGGCCTAGCGCGTGAGTCAGCTGGAACTTGTCGGCGTCGCTAAGCGCTATGAGGGCAAGGCCGTGCTCAGTGACCTGAGCCTGCGGTTTCCAGAAGATGCGCTGACGGCGGTGGTGGGCGCCAGCGGCTGCGGTAAGTCCACACTGCTCAAGCTGTGTAATGGCCTGGTTCGCCCGGACAAGGGAGTGGTGAAGGCCTTTGGGCAGTCACTGGATTACACGCAGCTCCCGGCGCTGCGCAAACGCATGGGTTATGCGGTGCAGGGTACCGGTCTGTTTCCGCATCTGAGCGCGGGGGAGAACATCACGCTGGCGGCC
Source organism: uncultured Congregibacter sp. (assembly GCA_964525195.1). Lineage (GTDB taxonomy): Bacteria > Pseudomonadota > Gammaproteobacteria > Pseudomonadales > Halieaceae > Congregibacter. Next base: position 9,320 of record CAZGGN010000092.1, on the reverse strand, counting down.
CGGGTTGCAAACTGGAGCGATGCGCAGCTGGCGACCCGCCTTGATGAGTTGCTTGAGCTCATGCATCTGGAGCGGTCACTGCTGAGCCGCTATCCGCACGAACTCAGCGGCGGCCAGCAGCAGCGTGTGGGTCTGTCCCGAGCCATGATGCTGCGACCCGAAATCCTGCTGCTCGATGAGCCCTTTGCCGCGATCGACCCGATTACCCGCTTTGATATTCACCGCCAGCTTCAGGAACTGCTGGCCGTCGAGCCCGTGACGGTGGTTCTCGTGACCCACGATATGCGCGAAGCCATGCAGCTGGCGCAGCAGATTGTGGTGATGGATGCCGGGCGCATCTGTCTGGACGAATCGACAGACACCCTGCGGACTCAGCGGCCGGATCTCGAGCCTGAGGTTCTGCTGCAGTCTTTGATGCAGGAGTCACGTGCGTGAGGCGTACCGTGTTCCTCTGGCTGCTGTTGATCTGTATTCCTGTGACCGCCGGGGCGCAGCTCCCGATTATCGTGGGCTCCAAGACTTTCAGCGAAAGTCATGTGCTGGGGGAAATCACCGCCCAGTTGCTCGAAGCCAATGATTACCCGGTAGAGCGCCGGTTGGGGCTCGGCGGCACGCTGATTACCTACGAGGCCCTGAAGGCCGGGGAACTGGATGTATACCCGGAGTACACGGGAACGCTGACCAGCGTCGTGTTGAACAACCCGGATCTTGCCCGGGACGCGTTGGACGCGGCTCTGGCCGAGCGGGGGTTGGTGTTGCGTGTGCCTCTGGGTTTTAACAACAGCTATGCGATTGCGATTTCTGAATCGCTGGCCGAGCAGCGGGGCATCACTACGATCAGCGATCTGGCAGAGCAGCCCGCCTTGCATGCTGGTTTTTCCCATGAGTTTCTCAATCGCAGCGATGGCTGGCCGGCGCTGCGGGCACTCTATGGCTTGCCGCAGGATGCGGCAGGTATTGATCACGCGCTCGCGTACCGGGCGCTTGCAAGCGGTCAGCTTGATGTCACGGATGCGTACACCACAGACGGTGAACTGGACGTCTATCGCCTGCGATTGCTCGAGGATGATCGGGGCTTGTTTCCCAAATACTTCGCAGGTCTGCTGACCCGGGATGATCTTCCGGCCGCGGCCGCAGAAATCCTCGCGCAGTTGGAAGGGCAGATTGACGAGGCGACCATGCGCCGACTCAACCGTCGCGTGGCCAATGACGGTGTATCGCCGGCGGAGGTGGCGTCAGACTTTCTCCGGGAGCGCGGGCTGGCCAGCGAAAGCCGGGCGCTGCCGGGCAGTCAGAGTCGCATAGTCCACAACACGCTGGTGCATCTTAAACTCACCGTTACTGCCCTGGGCCTTGGTTGTCTGGTGGCTATCCCGCTGGCTTTACTGGTGTCCAGGCGGCCCCGGCTGGCCGGGGGCCTCCAGTACGGCGCCAGCCTGATTCAGACTATCCCGGCGCTGGCGCTGCTGGCGCTGATGATTCCGCTGCTGGGGCTTGGCCAGCTCACCGCTATTGCTGCGCTGTTCCTGTACTCGCTCCTGCCGATCATGCGCAATACGCTGGCGGGCATGGCCGGGGTTGATCCGCAGCTTAAGGAAGTTGCGGCGAGCCTGGGCTTGACGCCGGCGCAGCAGGTTCTGCGGATCGAGCTGCCGCTCGCCACTCCGATGATTCTCGCGGGGATTAAGACCGCGGCGATTATCAGTATCGGTACCGCCACGCTCGCGGCCTTTGTCGGCGCCGGAGGTTTGGGTGAGGCGATCATCACGGGCCTCTCGCTTAACGATAACCAGCTGATTCTTGAAGGGGCGCTGCCGGCGGCGGGCCTGGCAGTGCTTACGGAGATAGCCTTTGAGCTTGTTGAACGCCGGTTTTTCCCAGCGCATCTGCGGATTCGCTAGGCATTCATGCCGCAGACCGAAAAAGCTGCTAGGCTTTTTCGCTGAACGACAAACTGACAGTCCCGAGAACGAAAAAGCAGCAGCCCCGGTTATCGACTACGAACTACAAAGCTCGACTTTCTATGCCTTTGCGGGTGAGCCGCGCTATGCCTTTGCGGGTGAGCTGCGCCAGGATCCTCCGGGCGCGGGTGGTAACCCCTGTCAGGTCACCCTCTTGTCCCGGCCCGCGCAGAGCGCACCCACCCCGGACAGGTACACGCACTGTTTGAGCTGGCAGACCGGGGACGACCAATGTGCCGTGCGCTGCTGGACGGCGGCGGGCAACTCGATAGCGGTTTGTGGTCACGGGCTTCTGTGTACGGCCATGGCCTGGCTGGAGAGAGATCAGGGCCTCAGCCAATTCGATATGAACGGCCTGCGCGTCATGTTTCATGCGGACGAGCAGCGCGCCTGGATGGGTCTCCCGCCGATTCACTGTCGCGCCAGCCGCGTACCCCATTGGATCAGCGAGGTTTTTCCGTCGCCTCCCTGGCGAGCCGCCGAGGCGGGTGATGACAATGCGTATCTCGTGCTGGAATGGCCCGCGGGTTTTGATCTGAGTACCTTGCCGGTGCCGCCCTATGCGCTGCGCCGACGCACCGGTAGAGCGCTGATCGTCACGGCTGCCGAGCATCCGGGGTCGCGTTTTGATATCCAGTTTCGCTACTTTGCGCCGCAGCACGGTGTGCCGGAGGATACGGCGACGGGGTCTGCGATGCGGGTCCTGGCGCATTACTGGATGAATCGCGAGCTCAGCGACCAGTTGCATGCCTATCAGTGTTCTCCCCGGGGAGGCGAGTTGCGCAGCCGCATTCGTGGAGATCTCACCTGGGTGGGCGGTCGCGTGCTTAGGGCGGGCGCGGGAGTCGACGATGTCGATTGATGAATTGCGCAGCGAGTTCTCTGCGACGCGGATGCAGTCGCTGGCCATCGCGGCGCCCCTGGATATCGAAGACCATGGTCTGCAGGCGGCCGAGTTTGCGAGTCCGCCGAAATGGCATCTGGCGCACACGACCTGGTTTTTTGAAACTTTTCTGCTCAAACCTTTTGCCGCTGACTATCAGGCCCTCGAGCCGCTGTATGAGGTGCTGTTCAATTCCTATTACAACGGTATCGGAACGCAGCATCCGCGCGGGCGACGCGGCTTGCTCTCGCGACCCACGCTGAGTCAGGTGCTGGCCTATCGCGAGCGAGTTGACGCCGCGATGGGGGCATTGCTCGAGAACCCGGAGGCGTCACAGCGCCCGGAGATTCTCGAGCGCACGCGTCTGGGTATTGAGCACGAGCGCCAGCATCAGGAACTGTTTTTTACCGATATCAAGTATTCGCTCGCCGCCAATCCACTGTATCCCGCCTATAACCCGGAGCTCAGGCCGGTGGCGTCGGCGCTGGTTCCGCTTTCCTGGAGTTCCTTTGAGGGCGGTCTGGTCGACATCGGCTACGAGGGTGAGGACTTTTGTTTCGATAACGAGTTGCCGGCGCATCGCGTGTATCTGCAGCCTTTTGAGCTTGCCGACCGTCTGGTGAGCAACGCCGAATATCAGGCGTTTATCGATGACGGCGGCTATCAGCGACCTGAACTCTGGCTGGCCGACGGCTGGAACGTGGTGCAGATACAGCGTTGGGAGGCTCCGCTGCACTGGCTGGACCGCGACGGTCAGGCGCTCGAGTACACACTGGGCGGATTGCTGCCCCGGGAAGCATCATTCCCCGTCTGTCATGTGAGTGCCTATGAGGCGGATGCCTACGCCCGCTGGGCTGGCGCGCGGCTGCCCCGGGAAGCCGAGTGGGAGCATGCGGCTGATGGACAGCGGGGTGCCGCAGACAGTGGCATGGATAGCGCAATGCGGCATCCGGGAACCGCCTCGGCGGGCAGGCTGCAGCAGCTCTACGGAGCCTGCTGGCAATGGACGCAGAGCGCCTACAGCCCCTATCCGGGCTTTGTGCCCGGGGAAGGGGCGATCGGTGAGTACAACGGCAAGTTTATGAGCAACCAGCTGGTGCTTCGCGGCGGCTCATGTGTCACGAAGTCGAGCCAGGCCCGGCCGACCTATCGCAATTTTTTTTATCCCCAGGATCGCTGGCAGTTCAGCGGTATCCGCCTTGCACGCTAGCTATTCAGGAGTATTCAATTGACGGATCGCGCCTTAAAACTCGAGAGCAAAGTGCAGTTTCGCAACGAGCACCCGGATCTTGGTGATGGTCGCAGTGAGATTCTTGCGGGTCTTCAGCGCCGCCAGAAGGCCATCGATCCCAAGTGGTTTTACGACCAGCATGGGTCGGAGCTCTTCGACGAGATCACCCGCTTACCGGAGTACTACCCCACGCGCACGGAAGTAGAGATTCTCCGGTCCCGGCGCGGCGCCATTGCCGAGCACTGCGGCGAGGATTGTCTGTTGATAGAGCCCGGCAGCGGCAGCAGCGAGAAAGTGCGCATCCTGCTCGATAGTCTGCGTCCGTCCATCTACGTACCGGTGGATATTTCTGCGGATTTTCTGCAGCAGTCTGCGCACGCCCTCGGCGCCGAGTACCCCTGGCTGGATGTCTATGCGGTGTGTGCCGACTTCAACGCGGGCTGGGAGTTTCTGGACGACTTGCCCCCCGGGAAGCGGGTGATCTTCTACCCGGGATCAACTCTGGGCAATCTGGAGCCAGTCCGGGCAAAAGAATTTCTCCGGACTATTGCCGGTGTCATAGGCGATGATGGTGGGGTCGTGATCGGGGTGGATACGCACAAGTCCAGCGCGGTGCTGAACGCCGCCTACAACGATAGCGCCGGAGTGACGGAGGCCTTCAACCTGAATGTACTCAGGCGTCTCAATGAGTTGCTGGATGCAGACTTTGATCTCACCGCTTTCGAACATCGGGCGTTTTACAACGAAGAACTGCGGCGTATAGAAATGCATCTGGTCAGCAAGACCGCGCAGTCGGTGAGCTGTAGCGGTGGCACGCTGACCTTTTCTGAGGGTGAGACGATTCATACGGAGTGTTCCTACAAATACGGGCTCGACGATTTTGCGGGGCTAGCGGCATCTGCGGGCTTAGGGATCGCTGAGAGCTGGCAGGACGACGACGAGATGTTCGGGGTTCACTATCTGCGTCGGGCTGCCTGAACGCATCAATTGGCGCAGTGGCCGGTGTGTCACCAGTGCCCGGTGCCCGGTTCACCCTTAAAGGGACCGACCACACGCCGGGTAATCCAGCCGCCGTAAAATTCACCCGCTTGTGGAATGACCCGTTCGCCATTGACCTCACAACAGACCCGCGAGGGATAAAATGAGGCGTGCCCATCAATCGCTGCGAAGCTTGTCGAGGGATTGGCGTACTGCCAGGCCACCGGGTTTCGCGAGCTATCGCCAGCCAGCGCGAAATAGCTTGCCCGACCCTTCCATTCACAGAAACTGCTGTGGGCAATCGCCTCCAGCTGCGACCAGTCGATAGCGGCCGCGGGAATGTAGTAGGTGGGCGGGCTGGCGGTTTCGAGCACCCGTAGCGCCGCATAGGTGTCGGCGAGGATGGCGTTGTTGTGGCTGACCTGCACATGCTCATCGGTGGCGACGAGAACGGGCGGCCGCGGATAATCCCACACCGATTCCTGCCCTGGTCCGGGTTCAATCGCGAATGCTGGTCGTTGTTTGCCCGTATGCTTCCACATCCGTCACACTCTAACGACATTTTTGCGGCGCTGCGATATACCAATGCGATCAGGCTTTACAAACCCCGGAAGATCCGACCGATGATGCATCAGGCCCGCGAGGGGGCTTTCTTTTTTTACTACGCAGTGATCCTGCTGCTTGTTGTGTTGCTGGGTTTTGCACCGTCGTTTTTCGCCCGGGTTATTGTCGACCCGACACCGCTGCCGCTGCATCTGCATGTTCACGGCGCCCTGCTGACCGGCTGGTTTGTGCTGCTTGCTGTTCAGGCCGGTCTGGTGCAGCGCGACAGGCTCGCCATGCATCGGTGGCTGGGACCTTTTGCAGCAGCCTACGGCATCCTGATCGTGTTCGGTGGCTTGCTGGCGACCTTTAACATGGTGCCGCGCATATTGGCGCTGGGCCCCACGCTGGAAACGGACATGGGGCAGATCAATCCGCTCCAGGCGTCGGGTATCAGTTTCGGAGAATTTGCGGCGGGCATCGTGTGGTTCAACATCCTGTCGGTGCTGAGCTTTGCGGCATTGCTGATACTTGGGGTTGTTTACCGACGCAGGACGGATTTTCACAAGCGCTTTGTACTGCTGGCGTCGGTGGCGATCATTCCTCCTGCCGTGGCGCGGATGGCGCGTCTGGCGGTGGGCACGGAGCAGGGGCTTTTTATCCCGCTGGGATTGCTGGGGTTGCTGGGGTTGCTTGTGGCTCACGACGTTCACGTCTACCGGCGTGTTCACCCGGCCAGCGTTGTGGGTATCGCAATCTTGTTCGTCTGTAACGCAGTGGCGGGGCTGACGGCGCTGAGCGCGACAGGCCTTGCGTTTGTACGCTGGCTCGCCTGATCAGTCGCTTCGCCCGGGTCGTCTATTCCGGCTGTAGGCGCCGCTGCAGCCGCCATTAGCGGGGACTGGAGTCTCCCGGTGCCGCTGCTATTATCTGCCGCTGCCCCCGAACCACGAGCTACCCAAAGGCACGGTATATGCGCGTTAGATCGTTTCTGTTGCAGTTTCTTCCACTCTATTTAGTCAGTTTGGTTGTCTTTGCTTCGGCTCACGCGGAGGGACCAAAAGTCCCCCTGGGTATCGATGACATCATGGCCCTGAAGTCTCTGCGCGACCCGCAGGTGAGCCCGGACGGGCGCTGGGTAGCCTACAGCGTGAGCGAGTATGACCTGAAGGAAGACAAGTCCCGCTCGCAGATCTGGATGGTCTCCACAGAGGGTGGCGAGGCGATTCCCATGACCGCTGCGGAGACCTCGGCGAGCAGCCCGCGCTGGAGCCCGGATAACAAGTACCTCGCATTCAAGGCATCGCGCGGTGACAAGGCCAAGACCCAGGTGTACAGCCTGAATCGCCTTGGCGGTGAGGCGGTCAAGTTGACTGACGTCAAGCAGGGTATCAGTGATTTTGCCTGGTCTCCGGATGGCACCCGCCTGCTGCTGACCATCAAGGACATGTCTCCCCAGGAGTTAAGTGAAGACGAAGAAGATGACGAGCGGCCGCAGCCCCACGTCATTGATCGCATGCAGTTCAAACGCGATTACGCCGGTTACCTGGACCGGCGCCGCACGCATATTTATGTTTACACCCTGGGAGACGAGGCGCCGGTGCAGGTCACCTTTGGGGACTACGATGACGAGGACCCGGTATGGAGTCCCGACGGGAAGTCCATCGCCTTTGTCAGCGATCGTTCCGAGGATCCCGACCTGCACTATGGCAGCAGTATCTGGCGGGTGGCGGTAGATGGCGACGCGTTCACTCTGGAGCAGGTTACAAACAGCGACGGCCGCGATCGCTCGCCGACCTGGAGCCCGGATAGCCAGCGCATCGCCTATGTCAGCTCCACGGGCCCGGACGTGGGTGGCTCGGCCCTGACGCCGACCCGCTACCTGGCCGAGACGCGCGTCGACACGTACGAGCGCCGGCTGCTGACTGGCGAGCTGGATCGCAATGTGTCGGATCCCGAGTACAGCGCCGACGGGATGCGCGTGCTGTTCAAGCTCGAAGACAGCGGCCAGGTACATTTTGCCTCGGTCCCGACAACCGGCGATGGACTGCGTCTTGAGTTGGATGGACCGATTACCGTACGGGACGTTGCGACCGGGGGTGGCGTGATCGTGTTGCGTATGGAAGGAGCCAACCAGCCAGCCGATTTGTACCGCTACGCGGATGGTGAGGTGACCCGCCTGACCGATGTGAATGCCGAGACCCTGGCTGGCGTTATGCCCGCCGGCGTTGAGAAGCATCAGTTTGCCAGTGCTGATGGTACGCCCGTCGAAGCCTTTTATCTGACGCCGCCGGACTTTGAAGTGGGCAAACGCTATCCGACCATTCTCTGGCTGCACGGCGGCCCGGCTGCACAGTTTTCCTACAGCTTTCGGGACAACGCCCAGCTGTTTGCCGCAAACGGCTATGTGGTGATCATGCCCAACCCCCGTGGTTCGGTGGGCTACGGCGAAGCCTTTGCCAAGGGCACGGTCGGCGCCTGGGGTGAGAAAGATGTCGAAGACGTACTCGCCGCAGTCGATTACGGTATCGAGATGGGCATGGTCGATCCCGATCGACTGGGCGTGGGCGGCTGGTCCTACGGCGGGATTCTGACCAACTACGTGATTACCCGGACCCAGCGTTTTAAGGCCGCCTCTTCCGGCGCGAGTCTGGGGCTGGTCCCGGCGAACTACGGTCACGACCAGTACCAGTTAATGTATGAGCTGGAGTTCGGCCTGCCCTGGGAGAACCGCGAGCGCTGGGCTGAGCTGTCACCGTTCTGGAAGGTTGAGGCCATCACCACGCCCACCTTGTGGATGGGCGGCGAGGTCGACTGGAATGTGCCCATCATCAACTCCGAGCAGATGTACATCGCCATGAAGCGACTCGGGCGGGAGACCCAGCTGGTGGTTTACCCCGATGAGCATCACGGGATTCGGCGGCCGTCGTTTATCCGCGATCGCCTTGAGCGCTGGCTGGACTGGTTCGACACGCATTTGAAAGTAGGTATGTCTGATATGTAGTGCTGCATCGCCGAATACGCTATCGTCAGCCTATTCGGACTTTCAGGCACTATTTGTGAGTTTCTTCAGCGAGCTCAAACGCCGCAATGTTTTCCGCGTCGCGGGCGTGTATGCCGTGGTCGGCTGGCTGCTGGTGCAGATCGCCGCCACGGTCGAGGAAGCCATATCGCTGCCGGCCTGGTTCGACGCCGTGGTCCTGTCCTTCCTGGTTATCGTTTTTCCCATCGCGCTGGTTTTTGCCTGGGCCTTTGAGCTGACGCCGGAGGGGATCAAGCGCACCGCCGCCATTGACAGGGACGAAAGCATTACGGCGCAGACCGGTTCCAAGCTGGATGTGGTCCTGATTATTGCCTTTCTGCTGTTCGCCGCAGCGATGGCGTTGCCACGATTCATGCCCTCGGAGAGGGCAGCCGACACGCCGGTCGCCGCAGAGGATTCGAGCAAGCCTTCCGACGCGGCCCCGGACGAACCTAACGACGCCTCTATTGCCGTGCTGCCCTTTGCCGATCTCTCCAAGGCGCAGGATCAGGGTTACTTTGCTGATGGTATATCCGAGGAGCTGCTGAACGTGCTGGCACAGGTGCAGGGCATGAAGGTCGCCGGCCGCACCAGTTCCTTTGCCTTCAAGGGACGCAATGAGGATCTTCGCGAGATCGGCCGCATCCTGAACGTCGCGCATATTCTCGAGGGCTCGGTGCGCTCCGAGGGCGACAAGGTCCG
>CAZGGN010000091.1:7125-11310 GCA_964525195.1 uncultured Congregibacter sp. | reverse complement strand
ATTTCGGTGCCACAACCCAGGATATTCAGGACACAGCCCAGGTTCTGGAGCTTCGCAATGTCCTTCTTGTTGTGGAGCGTGATCTGCATCATATTATCAGTCTGCTCATGCAGCGGGCAAGGCAGTATCGCGACTTGGTGACCATCGGTCGGACCCATTCGCAGCATGCCCTGCCCATGACCGTGGGCTTGAAAATGGCCGGCTGGCTTGATGAGGTCTGGCGCAATGTGGAACGCCTGGAGCAGGTCGCGCAGATCCTGGCCGTCAATCAGCAACTGCCCGCCGCTGGGGTCGTAAAAGCGGAACAGCATTTTCACCAGGGTGGATTTACCCGCGCCACTGGCTCCGACCACCGCGACCTTTTCACCTCCGGCGATAGAAAAACTCACGCCGCGCAAAATCGGGCGCTCCGGGGTGTAGGAAAAGCTCAGATCGCGAAACTCAATGGCCGCGTCGCTGATCTCAAGCGCCTTTGCGCCCGCCTTGTCGGACACTTTGGGCCGCTGATCCAGAAGGCCGAAGAGTTGTTCGATGTTGGCCAGGGAGCTCTTGATCTCCCGGTACACAAAACCGAGAAAACCGAGGGGCATAAACAACTGCAGCATGAACTGATTAATCAATACAAAGTCGCCCAGGGTCAGAATGTCGTCCTGCACCTGCCAGGCGGCCAGCCCCAGCATACTGGTCTGGGCGAGCGCGATAATCAGCGCCTGGCCCCCATTCAGAGCAAACAGGGACAGTCGATTGCGCCGTCGGGCGCTCTCCCAGTCGGCCAGAGACGCATCGTAACGCCGCGCCTCAAAGGCCTCGTTATTGAAGTATTTAACCGTTTCATAGTTGAGCAGACTGTCCACCGCCCGGGTGTTGCTACTGGAATCCGCCTCGTTCACCTCCCGCACAAAGCGCGTTCGCCAGGCGGTCGCCCGAAAGGAATAAAGGCCGTAGACAAACACCGAGAGCAGCACGATAAGCGCGTACATAGCGCCGTAGCTGACCAGCAATATTCCCGCGACCATGGCGATCTCAAAAATAGTCGGGGCGATATTGAAGATAAAAAAGCGCAGGAGAAAACTGATACCCGAAGTGCCCCGCTCGATATCCCGGGCCAGGCCCCCGGTCCGGCGGTTGAGATGAAAATCCAGGTCCAGACTGTGTACGTGTCGAAACACCTGCAAACCGATGCGCCGCATGGCGCGTTCAGTCACCCGGCCAAAGAGCGTGTCGCGCAGTTCCGCAAACAGCGTGTTGGCCAGACGTGCAGCGCCATACGCCAGAACCAGCAGTAGCAGCAACATCAGGGGCGTGTTCTGTGTGTCACTGCCCAGGCCATCCACAATCGCCTTGAGCAGAAACGGAATCAGCAGCAAACCGGCCTTTGCTGCGATCAGGCACAACAGCGCAAGCAGTACGCGCGCGCGATTCTCCCGCAACACCGGGGCCAGGCGATGGAAGATGGCTCGCAGTAGCCCGGGCTGCAGCGGTTCCGCGCCAGCGCTGCTCTCAAAGTGCTTCAAGAGCTTGACCACTGTTTCCACAGATAGGCACCGGGGGCACCGCTGGCCCGCGCCGTGTTTCCAGCCCGGAGGGTTTTTCCGCGACTGGCGCCAGTTCGTCGATGGGGTTGCTGCTGACCGGTGACATCGCCACAAAGGGCTCCTTAAAGGCGATAATCGGGTGAAGTGATCATCGCGACACAGCTTGTCATCTGGCCGACGCGCGATCAAGATACGCCCCCTCCTAATTACCGACATCGTTAACTTTTATGACTTTTGAACTCTGGATGGCCGTCGCCGGAGGCTTGCTTATCGGCCTTGGCTCAGTGCTCCTACTCTCCCTCGCGGGCCGGGTAGCCGGTGTCAGCGGCATCCTCTGGGGCGCATTGACAGCCCAGGCCACGCATCTATGGCGCTGGTTATTCCTCGCAGGCCTGATTGCCGGCGGTGCACTGGCACACAAGCTGGCCGGAGTCCCCCTGCCCCAACCGAGCGCCCTGCCCTCAAGCATGGCCCTGCTCGGGGGTTTATTGGTCGGGATTGGCGTGCGTCTGGGTAATGGCTGCACCAGCGGTCACGGGGTCTGCGGCATTGGTTTGAACTCGGTCCGTTCTACCATGGCCACGGTGACTTTTATGCTCACGGGGATCGTCACGGTATTTGTCATCCGGCACGGCCTGGGGGCTTTACTGTGAAGCCATTAGCAGGACTCCTCAGCGGACTCATCTTTGGCTTCGGACTGGCGCTTTCCGGGATGACCGACAGCAACCGTGTGCTCGGCTTTCTGGATATTTTTGGCGCCTGGGAGCCGGCCCTGCTGTTGGTAATGGGGTCCGCTGTCGCGGTCACGCTCATCGGCTTCTACTTCGTGCTTCGACAGGCCAAACCCGTTTTCGCCCCGAGCTTCTATTTACCGACCCTGAGTCGCATCGACGCCCGACTGCTGAGCGGCGCCGCGCTGTTTGGTATTGGCTGGGGAATCTACGGCTACTGCCCGGGCCCGGCCATCACCGCGCTCGCCTACGCGAAGCAGGACACCGTGTTGTTTGTCGGCGCCATGATTGCCGGCATGTGGCTTGCCTCGCGAATACCCACGGGATCTGCCAATGGATGAATCGACTTTTTCCCTCGGTAATCTTGAGGCAGCAGCCCGCCAGGTTTACCGGTACATGCCGCCCACAGCGCAATACGCCTGGCCGCTGCTGGGTGAGGAATTGGGCAGCGAGCTCTGGGTGAAGCACGAAAACCACACACCAACGGGCGCCTTCAAAGTCCGCGGCGGCATAACGTTTATGGACTGGCTTCGGGCCGAACACCCGGATTGCCGGGGCATAGTCACCGCAACGCGCGGCAATCATGGTCAGAGTCAGGCGCTGGCCGCATCGCGACTCGGCCTGGCGGCGCATATTGTCGTGCCCCGGGGCAACGCCCGGGAAAAAAATGAGGCGATGCGCAGCTTTGGAGCGCGACTGACGGAATATGGCGCAGACTTTGATGAGGCCCGGCAGGAGGCGCAGCGCATTGCCGTGGCGGAGAACCTGTTTCTGGTGCCGCCCTTTCACCCCAGCCTCGTGGTCGGCGTCGCGAGCTATGCATTGGAGCTGTTCCGCGCCGTAGCGGATATCGACCGGCTCTACGTACCGATCGGCTGTGGCTCAGGGATATGCGGCGTCATCAGCGCCCGGGACGCTCTGGGCCTGAAAACCGAAGTGATCGGTGTGGTCTCGACAGAAGCGACAGCGGCGCAGCAGGCCTTTGCCAGCGGGGAGCCCGTGAGCACGGCCTCGGCGAGAACGTTCGCCGACGGCATGGCCGTCCGAGCGGTGATCCCCGAAGCGCTGTCGATTTACCGACGCGGCGCCGAGCGAGTCATTGCCGTCAGCGATGACGAGATCGCCGAGGCAATGCGAGTGTACTTTCGCTGCACACACAATGTCAGTGAAGGTGCCGGGGCTGCCCCCCTGGCCGCTGCGATGCAGGAAAAGGCGCTCAACAAGGGCGCGCGTATCGCCGTGATACTGTGCGGCGGCAACGTGGATAGCGATGTGTTTCAGACCGTCCTGGCAGGCCACACGCCGCAGGTCTGAAGCGCCGGTGGGCTCTGCTAGTCGACGATCAAACCGGCTGCATCGGCCGCAGTCAGGCGCAGCGCCGCCACCACCATATTGAAGAAATCAGCCTCGCGTGACGAAATTCTTTCATCCGCCTGCATAACCGACACCAGTCCGCGAAGGATCGTGCGCCGCTGATCCATACTGAGCTTGGGGGCAGCATCCACCAGGCACTTCTGCAAAGGGGCGGACTCGTAGACCTTGGACAAAGCCGCCGTTCGGATCTCAGCGTCTGAGAGATCCTCATCAAGCTCGGCCTTGATCACCGCCTGCACCGAGGCGATTTCAGCCGGATGCGTATAGGCATCAGCGTCGGTCGCCCGGGACAGCACAAGCACAAAGAGCTCGCGAAAAAGTTCAGCATCCGAACTATGCGGCGCATCCCCGAAAAGCTGTCGTACCTTTTTGAAATCTACCAGTGCCATAGCTGTCGCTCTCTCCTGTCGTAAGCTGGCCGCTGGCAGATCATACTGACTTTTGCCGGGAGAGAACACCACGCAGCGGCCAAGGGACTCAGAACCGCAAGCGCAAGGGGTTATCGCCGCAGACGCGGGCGTTGCCGGGACAGCAGCGCCAGGTGC
>CAZGGN010000091.1:0-7115 GCA_964525195.1 uncultured Congregibacter sp. | reverse complement strand
CGGGAGAATGAGGATAGCGGCACCACGGGCGCCCGATCACTGGCCGCCAGTGCCCGATGCAGCAGTGGTGGTTTTCCCTTGAAACTGAACGATTTCCCTCGCACGGCCGTAAGACAGGGGAGGGCCTGCACGCTTAAAGCGGCCCCCTGCTGTTAAGACGAATTTTTTATCCGCCCTCGCCCGGCGCAACAGGCAGACACCGCAGGCCAGTTTGGAGACCGTTTCTGATGGGAAACGCAAAATGTGACCGCAAGGCCTTCGAGGAGTGGCTCGGCCAACGCAACCCCGATCAGCCCGAGTTTCGCCAGGCGGTGATGGAAGTGGTTCAGGACGTGGAGCCAATGCTGGAGGAGCAGCCGCCGCTACTCCGGAAAAAGTTGCTGGAGCGACTCTGCGAGCCGGACCGCTTCCTTTCCTTTCGTATCACCTGGGTCGACGACAACGGCGAGATACAGGTCAACCAATGCGGGGAGCGTTGCGCTCTCGGGCCTGGAAATGCATGAGAACGCCTCATTCAAGTCACTGCCTTACAATGAACCTGACGGGCAGCTGCACGCTATCATGCAGCGCATTCACAGCAAGTGCCGGGATCACGGCGGCGACGGCGACGGCTTCATACACTATCGTCGCGGCGCCAATCTGGCCGGGTTTGCCTACGTGGCAAAAGCACTCATCAGCCAGGGTGTGGGCTAGGCGAGAGACATGCCAGGGAAATTCGGCCTTGGCAGCGAACCCCCGGTGCTCATCGCCGGTCACAGAAGCTATAATGGGCCACGGACACAGCGAATACCCTCATGAAAAAAAACCTCATCACGGCAACGCTCATCGGAGCGGGGTTACTCTTGTGGCTCCTTTCGGGCTTGTTCACGGAAAAGCCGGCCCCTATGCAGGACACCAGCAGCGCCAGCCTGAGCACCCCTGCGCGTGCCCTGCCGCGCGTGCGTGTCAGCCAGTTCAACGCCGAGCAGCGCACCCTGACGCAAATGCTCCGGGGCAAAACCCAGAGCAAGCGTTCCGCCAGCGTGAGCGCGGAAACCGGCGGCCGGGTTGTTGCCCGCCCGGTAGAGCGTGGCGATCATGTTGCCGCGGGAGACCTGCTCTGCGAACTGGCCATGGACGATCGTAAGGCGACAGTGCAAGAGGCCGAGGCGGCCCTGGCCCAGGCAGAGCTCGAATACCGCGGCGCCCTGGAACTCAAGGACCGCAACCTGCTCTCGGAGATTCGCATAGCCCAGGTCGCCGCGGAACTCGAAACGGCGCGAGCGAAGCTGGAGCGACAGCGTCTCAATCTTGAGCGCACGCGGATTGTCGCGCCCTTTGCGGGAGTCGTAGAAGATCTGCACATGGACGTAGGGGATCTGGCGAGCGTGGGCTCAGCCTGCGCCACCCTGATTGACCTGGACCCGCTGCTGATCGCCGCCAACGTCTCCGAGCGAGACATTGACAGTATCAGGATTGGCAGCCCGGTGACCGCGCGCACCAGCACCAACGAACGCCTGAGCGGCGAAGTGACCTTTGTCGGCAGCGTCTCAGACCCCGTCACCCGCACTTATGCGGTCGAGGTCACGATCCCCAACCCCGATTATCACCTCCGGGCCGGGCTCACCACGGTCGTGAGCGTCGCCACGCAGACCGTACTGGCGCATCGGGTTTCACCGGCGCTGTTCACCCTTGACGATGCGGGCGTGATGGGGCTGCGCGCAGTCGATGAGGAGAACCGGGTCGTTTTTCATCCGGTGACGGTGGTAGAGGACGCTCCCGACGGCGCCTGGGTGACCGGACTGCCGGGAGTCGTGCGCCTGATTACCGTCGGCCAGGAATTCGTATCCGAGGGCCAGCGTGTCGAGACCCAGGACACGGGCCTCGCGCAGGCGAGCCGCTCATGATCGGGTTTATCGACGCGGCCATCAGCCGCACGCGCACCACCCTGCTGATGATGGCTGTAATCGTGCTTTGCGGGCTGATAGCCCGGGCCGTGCTGCCCATCGCGAACGATCCGCACATCGTGCTGCCCTACTTTTATATTGGCATTCCCCACGAGGGCATCTCCCCCGAGGACTCCGAACGACTCCTGATCCAGCCCATGGAGATCGAACTGCGCAAAATCGAAGGCATCAAGGAAATCACCGGCAAAGCCTCCGAGGGCTATGCCACCCTGTTTGTAGAGTTTGAAGCCAGCGTTGACCTGAACGAGGCGCTCGTGGATGTGCGCGAAGCGGTAGATCGCGGCAAGTCGGAAATACCCAGCACCGCCGAGGAACCGATCGTCCGTGAACTGGACGTTGACGATTTTCCGCTGATCCAGGTCAACGTGCTGTCGGACGGCGCCAGCGAACGGCAGGTTTATCAGACCGCTCTGGGCCTGCGCGACGACATCGAATCGATACCCTCAGTGCTCAGCGCTGACCTCCGGGGTCACCGGGAAGAAGTACTCGAGGTCATCATCGATCCGCAGGCGCTGGAAGCCTACAGTATCTCCAGCGAGTCTCTGACCAACGTATTGCAGCGTAACAACCGCCTCATCCCCGCCGGCAGTGTTGACACCGGGAGTGGTCGCTTCTCCGTCAAGGTCCCCTCGGTAGTCGAAACCGCGGCGGATATTCTGGATCTGCCCGTGCAGGTCAGCGGCGATTCGGTAGTGACTCTGCGGGATGTCGCGAGCATACGTCGCACCTTCAAGGACAGAACCAGCTACGCCCGCTTCAACGGCGTGAACACCATTACCGTCGAAGTCAAAAAAAGGGTCGACGCGAACGTGATCGACACGGTGCAGGAAGTATTGAAGGTGGTAGAAGCGGCCTCCGTCGACCTGCCCCAGACCATCCGCCTGGTGCCGTCGCAAAACACCGCCGAATTTGCCCAGACCCAGGTCACGGAACTTCAGGGCAATATCATGACCGCCCTGGCGCTGGTGATGGTGGTCGTGGTTGCCGCCATGGGGTTCCGCAGCGGGGTCATTGTGGGGCTCGGGATTCCCGTGTCACTGCTGTTCTCGATCATTATCATTTACTTCCTGGGCTACACCTTCAACTTTATGGTGATGTTCGGCATGCTGCTGGGCCTTGGTATGCTCATTGATGGCGCGATCGTGGTGACCGAATATGCCGATCGCAAAATGGGCGAGGGTCTGGACCATCGGGAAGCCTACTCAGAGGCGGTCAAGCGGATGTTCTGGCCCGTGACAGCCTCCACCGCTACCACGCTGGCGGCGTTTTTACCGCTGATTTTCTGGCCGGGCATTTCCGGTCAGTTCATGCGCTATCTCCCGGTGACCGTGTTTACCGTTCTCAGTGGCTCGCTGCTCTACGCGCTGCTCTTCGGCCCGGTGCTCGGTACGGTTTTTGGCAAGCCGACGGTACACAGCCGCGCCTCCCAGGCCGCTCTCGATCAACTGGAGCACGGTGACCCCACGCGCCTGCGCAGCGTCACCGGGGCCTATGCGCGCATGATGCAGTGGATTACCAGCAATCCAGGAACCACTATCACCACGATTTTCATTCTGCTGATCAGTGTCTTCTACAGCTACGGCAAGTACGGCGGGGGCATGGTGTTTTTCAACAACTCAGACCCGCAGTTCGTTACCGTGTCGGTCAGTGGTCGCGGCAACTTCTCTGTCGGCGAAGTCGATCAGCTGGTGCGCGAAGTCGAGACTCAGGTACTCCAGACACCCGGCATCCGCTCGGTCAACACCCAGACCATGTTGCCCGGCGGAAACAGCGGCGGCGGTCGTGGCGGCGGCTCGGCCAACGATCGCATCGGCTCCATCTTCATTGACCTGCTCCCGGAATCTGATCGCGATCGCAGCGGCTTTGACGTAATCCGCGACCTCCGCGCGCGCACCGAGAACATCGCCGGGATACGCGTGGAGGTGAGTGCGATGGAACAGGGACCGCCGGTCGGCAAACCCATTCAGATAGAGCTTCGCTCCCGACATCGGGAGCTGCTTGAGCCCGCGATGACGCGTATCCGTGACTACATGGACACCCTGCCGGAGCTGGTAGATATCGACGATACGCGCGCCCTGCCCTCAATTGAGTGGCGCATGGAAGTCGATCGAGCTCAGGCGGCGCTCTATGACGCCGACGTCATCTCGGCCGGTGTCGCCCTGCAGCTGGTCACCAACGGCGTGAAAGTCGCCGAGTATCGTCCCGACGGCGCCGATGACGCGG
The DNA here is from genome assembly GCA_964525195.1 of uncultured Congregibacter sp. GTDB lineage: Bacteria > Pseudomonadota > Gammaproteobacteria > Pseudomonadales > Halieaceae > Congregibacter. The sequence continues at coordinate 2,946 of CAZGGN010000091.1, read as the reverse complement.
TGGATATCCGCGCGCGTTTCCCGATGCAGGAGCGCGGCATTCGGGCCATGGATGACCTGCGTATCAGCACCCGCGAAGGGCAGGTCCCGCTGAGTAACTTCGTGCGGATTCAGCCGGCGCCGGGTGTCGATTCCCTTGACCGGGTCGACGGCTTTCCAATACAGCGGATACGCGCCGACGTGGTTCAGGGCGTTCTTGCGGACACCATGGTGGGGAAGATTGAGAGCTGGCTGACCACCCAGGATTTTGATCCTCGAATCGATATCCAGTTTCGTGGCGCGAATGAAGAACAGGCGGATTCTCTGGCCTTCGTGCAGGTGGCGTTTCTTCTGTCCCTCTTGCTGATGTTTATCCTGCTCGTGACGCAGTTCAACAGCTTCTACCAGAGCGCCCTGATTCTCCTGGCAGTCATCATGTCGACGGCCGGCGTACTGCTTGGGCTGCTGATTACCGGTGATCCTTTCAGTGCGGTACTGACCGGTGTCGGCGTCGTGGCGCTGGCGGGCATTGTCGTCAACAACAATATTGTGCTGATCGATACCTACAATTTCGTGCGCGCGGAGCATCCGGAACTCAGTCCCCAGGAAGCCATCGTGCGCTCCGCATCGCAGCGACTCCGGCCCGTGATGCTCACCACCGTGACCACGGTGTTCGGCCTGCTCCCGCTGGCCTGCAACATGTCGATTGATATCGTGAACCGCAGCATTACCGCCGGCGGGCAGATGGCGACATTCTGGGGCCCCCTGTCCCAGGCCATCGTGTTTGGGTTGTCATTTGCGACGATTCTGACATTGATTGCGACCCCCGCCCTGCTGGCGCTGCCCGCAAGCCTGCGCGATCGCTGGCGAGCGCGGCCCGGGCACGTGGCGTCGCCCGTGCAGAGCGACCTCGGTTCGCCGGGAGCCGATCCGGCACCGTCGCAATAGGCGTTCCGGCGCGAGGAGCGCTCAGGCCATAACGCCTCGCTCGGCACAGAGTGTCTCGAGGGGGTCGATAAAGTCGGGAAATCCCTTGTAGGCCGCGATGTCTGCCGGCGCATCCGCGATGGCGCGGCGGAGCATCGCCAGAGCGCTTGCCGGCAGCAGTCGCAGTGGGTGCCTATAAACCCGGATCGTAAAAACGATTGCCGCACTGAGCGGCAGTCGGCGCAGCGTCTGTCGCTCTACGCGGTAATAGAGCTCGCCGCTCTCCCGTGCATCACGCCTCGGGCAAAACAGCCCGTCATTCCTCTGCAAAGACCAGTTAAAACGCTGCACCGGCAGCTCCGGTCGAAGATGATCAAAAAAACGGTCTATCCGCCCCGAGAGATCCTCGTGTATACCCGGTATCGGGTCGTGAATCTCACGCATGGGGCGACCGATCTTTTCAGCCAGTCGCCAGTGGCTCGGACTGCACAGACTGGCCGCGGTGAGGTGATAAACGCCATCGCGCGGCTGCATCAGCACCAGGTCATCGGCCACCAGCAGTGAAGTCTGCCACAACTTTGGTGTCTGATCAGTCAGGACGCAGAACTCCCCGGGGATGCAGCGTATGGCATGGCCCTCTCGTACATAGAAATCCGAATGATCCCGCAGCAGATGCGACTCCATAAGTCGCGCCAGTTCCTCCTGGGCGGCCTCGCTATTGCCGGCATCGGCATAAACCCCGGAGAAATTTTCCGCGCCCAAAGCGGCCTTGTGACGATAAAACTCACCAATCGCATCGTCCGTTTCTATCCAGGCAGAGGCTTCGATCCGCGACAGGCCCATAGCAAGCATGCCCGGCTGCTGCAGGTGCGGAAGATAGCGGGGAGCGTGGCTGTCAAAAAGCATTGGCGTATGCTACCACCGGCGCCGGGACAGATGCCCCACCGGAGGCCTTACCGTACAATGCAGGCGTCTTTCTGCCACTCTGCCTTCCTGTGAAATCAACGCTGGAACAGCCCGCTCCATCGAGCCCCCCAGCCAGCGGGCTGCAAACCTATGCGCGCCTGCTGGGCTACCTTCGCCCACTGTGGCCGGCGTTCATCGTCAGCATGTTGGGGTTTATGCTCTACGCGCTGACTCAATCAGCATTTGCAGGCATCATGCAGTACCTTCCCGCGGCCTTCGAAGGCAGTACGCTCCCCGCCCTGGCTACCGCTGACGGCAATGCGCTGAGCGGCTGGGAGCGACGCCTCGGGCTGGATCAGCCCGACAAAGTGCGTAATTTTCTGCCCCTGGCTTTGATCGCCATCGTCACAATCCGCGGCATTGGCTCCTATCTTGGCAGCTACTACATCACTTTTGTGGCGCGACAGGTGGTCAACCAGCTGCGTATCGATGTATTTGCACACATCAACCGTCTTCCCGCAGCCTATCTGGCGCAGCGCAATTCCGCCGAACTGATTTCCCTGATTACCTACAACATCGAACAGGTAGCGGCTGCAGCATCGACCGCGATCAAAGTGGTGGTCCGCGAGGGCCTGACGGTCATCGCCCTGCTGGGCTATATTTTTTATCTGAACTGGAAGCTATCGCTGCTGTTTGTAGTGCTTGCTCCGCTGATCGGCGGCATCATCAGTCTGGCCTCCAAGCAGTTCAAGAAGTACAGCCGGCGAATCCAGGACTCCATGGGGGGGATTACCCGGGTAGCCGCCGAGGCAATCCGGGGCTTCAGCGTGGTACGCGGTTTTGGCGGCAGCGACTCTGAGAAAGCGCGCTTTCGCGAGCGCAGCGAGTACGCCCTGCGCCAGGACCTGAAACTCGCCCGGGTCAACGAGATCAGTACGCCCATCATCCAGTGGCTGACCTATAGCGCCCTGGCCGGACTTTTCTGGTTCGGCCTCGACCCGGCGCTGCGCGGCGACATGGACGCCGGGCAATTTCTCGCCTACATCACCGCGGCCAGCCTGGTATCCAAGCCGCTGCGTCAACTCACCCAGGTGAATGCCCGGATCCAGAGAGGTATCGCCGCGGCGGAGAGTGT
>CAZGGN010000090.1:0-11334 GCA_964525195.1 uncultured Congregibacter sp. | reverse complement strand
CCTCCTGGAAACGCCGCCCACAGTTGCTGCCCACTACGAGCGGGCGGGCATGGGCGATGGAATACCAGAACGCCTCCGGGCTCTGGCCGGAGAGATTGCGGCCACTGACATCCGGGAAGGTCACTGAGATCATCACGGGCAATCGCTGGCCGCGCTCTTCAAACACGCTTTCCAGCGCGAAGATCGCCGCCTTGGCATTGAGCGTGTCAAACACGGTCTCGATCAACAGGAGGTCTACACCGCCGTCCATCAGGCCTCGCGTCGCTTCGGCGTAGTCCTGGCTCAGACGCTCAAAGTCCACGTTGCGCGCGCCGGGATCATTCACGTCCGGCGAAATCGAAGCGGTGCGCGGGGTCGGGCCGAGGACCCCGGCCACAAATCGAGGCTGATCCGGAGTTTGGGCGCTCATCGCATCGGCGACTTTGCGCGCGAGAGCGGCAGAGGCTTCGTTCAGCTCCCGCGCCAAAGACTGCAGCTGGTAGTCTTCCAGAGCGATGGTGGTCGCGCTGAAGGTATTGGTTTCGATGATGTCGGAACCGGCCTTAAGATACAGCTCATGAATTTCACGGATAATATCTGGTCTAGTCAGCGACAGAAGATCGTTATTCCCCTTGAGGTCGCCCTGGTGGGCGGCAAAGCGCTCGCCGCGATAATCCGCTTCCTCAAGGCCCGCGGCCTGAATCATCGTCCCCATGGCTCCGTCGATGACGAGGATGCGCTCTTCCAGAGCCTTGGCAAGGGCGGGATTAACGGGGGTGACAGACTTCATTCGAATACTTCTTCAGCAGCGTAAAGGGGAGACGGAGCCCCGGCGGAGCCAGGCTCGGAAAAAGGCGCGATGATAGCAGAACCGCGCTGCCTCGGCAGGCGTTCAAGGGGGGTGGCGATAGCGCGCTGGAGCGCTATAATACCTGACTAAATTACTCAGGAAGTGGTTGGATAGCGGCACATGCTGACGATTACAGAAAGCGCACAGGAATACCTCGCGGAGCTACTGGGAAAGCAGGACGATGCACTCGGCGTACGGGTTTTTATCAACCAGCCGGGTACACCGCGAGCCGAGACCTGCATTGCCTACTGCCGGGAGGGTGACGTTAAGGAAGAAGACGTCGAGCACAAGTTTGATCGCATCACCGCCTGGTTCGACAGCCGCAGCGTACCGTTCCTGGAGGATGCCCTGGTTGACTACGCCAAGGACCGTATGGGCGGCCAGCTCACTATCAAGGCACCCAATGCGAAAATGCCGCGCGTAAACGACGATTCTCCGATAGAAGATCGCATCAACTACGTGCTGTTTAATGAGGTGAACCCGTCTCTGGCGGCTCACGGTGGCGAAGTCTCGCTGGTAAAAGTCACCGAGGACCAGTACGCCGTGCTGCAGTTCGGTGGCGGTTGTCAGGGCTGCAGCGCTGTTGATATGACCCTTAAGGACGGCGTGGAAAAAACCCTGCTGGATCAAGTCCCTCAGCTGAAGGGCGTACGGGATATGACCGACCACTCGGACCGCAGCAACGCCTTTTACTAGGGCTTATCCCAGGGCTCTGCGAAACTAGTCTCCCCGGGTCACCCGATCCGGGAGTACGTCATGCAGCTTGTCCCGCAGGGAGCGGAGGCATTCTTCTGTTTGCTCCCAGCTGATGCAGCCATCGGTGATCGACACACCATATTGCAGCTTCTCGATACCGTCACCCAATGACTGATTACCCTCGTGGAGGTTGCTCTCAATCATCAAGCCAATGACGGACTGATTCCCGGCGACAATCTGGTTGGCCACGTTGTCAGCGACCAGCGGCTGGAGTGAGGGATCTTTGTTTGAATTCGCGTGACTGCAATCGACCATGATCGTTTCGGGCATGCCCGCTTGCGAAAGGGCCTTTTCACAAAGCTTTACGTGAACCGAATCATAGTTCGGACCAGTGCTGCCGCCGCGCAGAACCACATGTCCGTAGCGATTGCCCCGAGTCGTAAACACCGAAACCTGCCCCTGACTGTTGATCCCCAGAAAGCGGTGCTGGCTGGAAGCGGAGCGCAGGGCGTTAATCGCCACCGTTAAACCGCCATCGGTCCCGTTCTTGAAGCCCACCGGCGATGACAGGCCGCTGGCCAGCTCCCGATGCGTCTGCGACTCCGTCGTGCGCGCACCAATGGCGGACCAGGAAATAAGATCCTGCAGGTATTGCGGTGATATGGGATCCAGCGCCTCGGTTGAGACCGGAAGCCCCAGTGACACGATATCCGACAGCAGCCTCCGGGCAATGGTCAGGCCTTCCTCAATACGGAAGGAATCATCCAGGTAGGGATCATTGATAAGGCCTTTCCAGCCCACCGTCGTGCGCGGCTTTTCGAAATAAACCCGCATGACAATATACAGGGTGTCCCCCAGTTCATCCGCAAGCGCTTTCAGGCGCCTGGCGTAGTCCATCGCGGCTTTTGTGTCGTGTATCGAACAGGGCCCCACAACGACGAGCAGGCGGTGATCCTTGTGGTCCAGAATATTGAAAATCTGCTGTCGACTCTCGCTCACGGCGCGTTCCAGAGCCGGTGTCAAGGGGAGCTGTGCTTTCAACACCGCCGGCGTCGGCAATATGTCCTGTGAGGCGACATTGATGTTATGAACATTGTTGCTCATGAAAACGGTCCTGCTAGAGTGCCGGCTCAGGCCAGCGAATAGTTGGGCGCCCGAATTTTAAAGCAGGGACACAGCAATGAATAGGCAGATAGCGCCAGACCCCGCCGGGAGCGCCTTTTGAGCCTGAAACCACTGTTTGCCTCAATAGCCGGGATCGCGCCGCTGCTTGCGGCGGGAACCGCGGTGCTCACCCCCAATCGGCGACTGAGTCGCGCCGTGCGCGAGGCAGAGCATCTTTACCGGCAGTCACAGGGTGAACAGACCTGGACCAGCAGCAGCATTATGCCCCTGCGCCAATTCTGGCTGGAGCGCTGGCAGCGGGCCGTCACCCGGGGACTTTTGCCCGCCAGTACGCTGTTGGATATCGGCGCCCAGAGAATTCTCTGGCGCCGGATTGTGGAGAATGAAGGTGGATTCTCGTTGCTGAGTCCCGGGCGCGCCGCGGCGCTCTGCCAGGAGGCGAGCGAACGACTGGCGCTATGGCAGATCGATCTGGACGATGACCGTCATGCGGCGCTTCGCCAGAGCTTCAGCTTCGATGACGACGCGCGGGCGTTTCTGCGCTGGGAAAAACGGTTTCGTGACGCGCTGCGAGAAGTCGATGCGTTGACGCCCGAGCAGGCGCTCGCGCAGCTGCTGGATTGCCCGGAAGCGCTGGATGTCGATCTCGCGCTGCTTTACCTCGAAGACCTGCCGCCGTTGCACAGGGCGCTCTGCGAGCGGGCCCGAAGCTGCCGGCAGCTCGCTTTGCGAGACGCCCGGGCCAAACTCCTGCCGGTACAGGTTTTCGCCGATCCGCGCGCGGAGCTCCAGGCGGCAGCAAAGTGGTGCAAAGCGTGCGTTGAGGCCAATCCCAACGGCCGCTACGGCGTAGTCCTCGCCGATATGCAGGGTGATCGCGACCGACTGGAATATTTTCTACGCCGGGAATTTGACTGTCTGACGGCCAATTACGAAAGACTGCCGGTTAACTTTGCGACAGGCTTTACGCTGGATAGCGTGGCGCTTGTGCGTGACGCGCTGCGCATCCTTGAGCTCAGTGCTGAAGAAGTCGATGTCGAGAGCGCTATCGCCTTACTGCATTCGCGCTTTATCGGCGATCTGAAGACGGACCCGCAACAACGCGAACGCTGCATCCGCCGGCTGCGTGAGCTCGCGCGGGCGCGTATTCCGGCGCGTGTGCTGCGTGGTCTGCTGGATGAGATGCTCTCCGAACCCGCACAGGACAGCCCCTGGAATCGGGCGATGCAGCTTGAGAGCCGCAGCCGCCTGCATCATCGGCGACGTGTGCCGTCGCAGTGGCTGGAGCCTTTTCGAGCCCTTCTGGACGCCTGGGGGTGGCCGAGGGGCCTGGCCCTGGACTCACTGGAATTTCAGCAGCTGACACAGTGGCAGGAAGCATTGGATGGCTTTGCACAGCTGGATCGGGTCTGCGGCGCACTCAGCTTCTTCGAGGCCTTACAGCGCCTGCGGGAATTTCTTGCCGAGCAGCAGTTTCAGCCGCGCACTGAGGACCGGGCGATCCAGGTGCTCGGTCCACTGGAGACAACCGGTCTCAACTTCGATGCGCTGTGGGTGACGGGGATGAGTGCGGCCCGCTGGCCTGCCGCGGCGCGCCCCAATCCCTATATCCCCCACCGACTGCAGCGGGAGCTTGGGATGCCGCATGCCGATGCGACCTGGGAATGGGCCTGGGCGAGGCGCCGCTGGAATCATTGGCTGGCGGGCTCTGATAATCTGCAGACCAGTTTCGTGAACCTCGAAGACGGTGCGGAAGCGACCGTCAGCCCCTTGCTCGCCGGCGTCGGGCAAACGGTCAGCGAGGCGACCGAGGCCTTTGACGCGCGCTGGGGTCAGCAGGCCGCTGCTGCCGAATTTGATCCACTCACCCCGGAGCCGGTACCTGTCAGTGTCGGCGAGCGGGCATTCACGGGTGTCGGTGCCGCGGTACTTGAGCAGCAGTCGCTCTGTCCGTTCCAGGCGTTTGCCGCAACACGACTTCGCGCCAGTCCGATGCCGGCGCCGAGCGCGGGGCTACTCGCCACCGAGCGCGGGTCCCTGATGCATCGGGCGTTGTTTCATCTCTGGGGGTCCCTGGTAGACAGCGATGCGCTTGAGCAGGCCGATGAGCGGATCCTCGATGAGTACCTGGAATCCGCACTGGATTATGCGGAGCAGGGAATTGCCCGGGAACGCCTCGATGTTCTCGGCAGTGACCTGCTCCTGTTGGAGCGGGAGCGCTTGAAAAACCTGCTGGCCTCCTGGCTGGAGCTGGAGCGAGAGCGCCCGGAGTCCTTCGTGGTGAGCGGACGGGAGGAACAACGGGACTACGAACTCGACGGGCTCAAGCTCCGCCTGCGCCTCGATCGGGTCGATCGTCTGGCGGATGGCAGCGAGATCATTCTGGACTACAAAAGTGGGGCACCGGAGAGTCTGAATCGCTGGATGGGCGAGCGACCGAGTCGCCCCCAGTTGCCGCTCTACGCGCTGCTCGATCCCCCGGCGGCGGGCATTGCCTTTGCGTCGCTGAAACCGGGAAAGTTGGGTTTCAGGGGCATAGGAGCGCGGAGCTTCGCTACGGGCATTGACAGCGCTGCCCAGTGGTCCGAGGAAGGTGACGAACAGGACATGACGATGGACCGCTTGCGCTCACGCTGGCATCGGGAGCTGGGCGCGCTCGCGCAGGAGTTTTTAGCCGGCGAGAGTACCGTCGATCCCGCGCCGGACGCCTGCCGCTACTGCCAGCGTCAAATGCTGTGTCGTCTGGCAGAGGCCCTGCGGTGAGCCTTGCCGACGCGGCGGCGCGGGAGCAGGCCCTTGACCCGCTGGGCAGCTATTGCGTCAGTGCGCCCGCCGGCTCTGGAAAAACCGGTCTGCTCGTCAAACGGTTTCTGGCCTTGCTGGCCAGGGTCGCCGACCCGGAAGAAGTCCTTGCCATTACCTTTACGCGCAAGGCTGCGGCCGAAATGCGCGCGCGGGTGGTCAACGCGCTGCGGCGCGCAGAGGAGGGTGTCGAGGCACAGAACGAGCACGAGGCGTCGTTGCTCGCGCTTGCGCGGGCAGTGTGCGCGCGTGATGCCGAGCTTGACTGGGGTTTGCTGACGGCACCGTCCCGACTCCGGATTCAGACCATCGACAGCTTTTGCGGCTACCTGACCCGACAGATGCCCATACTCAGCGGCTGTGGTGGCCAGGTCACGGCCACAGATCAGGCGACTCAGCTTTACGCGCAGGCCATAGAGCGGTTTCTGCATCGGGAGCTCAGCAGCTCGGATCAACAGCGGCAGGCAGATATCCGTACGCTGCTCCTGCACCTGGACAACAACTGGGAGACAACCACCGAGCTGCTCTCCCGCCTTCTGCAACGCCGCGAGCAATGGCAGCCCGTGTTCGGCGGAGCCGGCCTCGGAGATCAGGAGCGCCAGGGACTGCGAGAGATTACCGAGGCCCTGGTCAGCTATCGACTGCAGCTATTGCGCGAGCATCTCGGCGGCCTCTTGCCGCTGCTGACCGAATTGATGCACTACCGTGAAGAGCAACTGGGGGAGGCGAGGCTGTTCGACCCCGGGAAAGACCAGCTGAGTAACTGGCAATCTCTCGCTGCGATGCTACTCACGGCGACCGGTGACTGGCGCAAGAGCGTCAACAAAAACAACGGCTTTCCGACCGGCAGCGATACAGCGAAAGAACGCAAGGCACAAATGCTCGAGTTGCTGGGCGAGCTTCGGGAGTCCGGTGAGAGCGTGTTGCTGGAGGGATTGCGTCAGCTGGGACACCTGCCGGATGTCCGCGAGGAACCGGAACACTGGTCCGTTCTCGCGGCGCTCACCCGGCTGCTCCCGCGTCTGGGCGCGGAGCTGCTGCTGGTCTTTCAGCAGCGCGGCGAGGTGGACCACGCGCAAATCGCCATGGCGGCCCTCCGGGCTCTGGGCGAGGATAGCGCACCGACGGACATTGCCCTGCGCCTGGATTATCTGATCGAGCATTTACTGGTCGACGAGTTTCAGGACACCTCGTCAGTGCAGTTTGAACTGATTCGCCGACTGACCCGGGGCTGGCACGAGTACAACAGGGAAAACCCCGCAGCGCCGCGCACGCTGCTCCTGGTGGGCGACGCCATGCAATCGATCTATGGCTTTCGCGAAGCAAATGTCGGTCTGTTCATCAACGCGAGAAACGGGGGCATGGGGGATCTGCCGCTCAGGGCACTGGATCTGACGGTGAACTTTCGCAGCTGCGAAGCGCTTGTGGAGTGGGGCAACGAGCACTTCAGCCGGGGCTTTCCCGACGTCGACGACGCGCAGATGGGAGCGGTAACCCATCGTTCGGCCACCGCCGCCCGCGCCGGGGGCGTCGAGCCTGAGCTCGCGCTGTTTAGCGGAGACGGTGCGGAAAGGGCCGAAATCGAGGCCTTGATCGGACGACTGCGTGAGGCTGTCGACAATGACGAGGTCCGCAGTGTCGCGATTCTCGGCCGTTCCAGAAACCAGCTCAGACCGGTGCTGGAAGCGCTGCGAGAGGCCGGGATCGAGGTCGCTGCGCGGGATCTGGATTCGTTGAGCCAGCGGCCGGTGATTCACGACCTCTCGACCCTGTGTAACGTCTTATCCGATCATTATGATCGCTTCGCCTGGCTGGCGCTTCTGCGCTGTCCCGCGATCGCACTGGATAATGCAGACCTTCTTCTGGTATCGCAGCGGGCGCCAATTCCGGCCGATCTTCTCGACGGTGCGTCTGCCGCCGACATTGATTTTTCGGGACTCTCCACCCGGGGGCGGGAGCGTCTGGAACACGCCGTGTCCGTCCTGCGCTGGGCACAGCACTACCGCGACCGCCTGGCCCTGCGCGTCTGGGTGGAGGAAAGCTGGTTGCATTTGCAGGGAGCCGCAGTACTGCGCAGCGCTGCAGATATGAGTGACGTCGAACAGTTTTTTCAGTGTCTTGAGGCCCTCGAGGAAGCGCGTCAACCGTTCAACGCGCGGGTCATCTCCGAGGCCATCAGGGACCTCTTTGCGTCGCCCGGTGACGAGCGCTGCAAGGTCGAGGTCATGACCCTGCATAAAGCCAAAGGGCTCGAATTCGACTGGGTATTTATTCCCGCCCTTGCCAAGACAACGGCTAATCGCGATCGTGAATTGTTGCTTTGGGATGAGTTCACGCTTCCCGGACATCCGCCGTCCTTTCTACTGGACATACGCTCGGGTATCGATGCGGACAAGGAGCCCCGGCTCTACGACTATCTCAAAGCCCAATCGCAACAAAAGCAGCGCTATGAGGCGACGCGGCTCTTCTACGTCGGCTGCACCCGGGCGGTCGACTACCTGTGGCTGGGCGGGACCCTGGCCTGGGACGAGAAGCGGGAGGCGCCGAAAAGCCCATCGTCGGCGTCATTGCTCGCCACCATCTGGCCCTCGATTGCTGACTGCGCGGCAGTAGAGTTTGTCCCCGGGAATTTACAGCCAGACGTCCTGAGTTCCGGATCCTATCGGCGCCTGCGCTCCCTGCCGCCTCTGGCTACCCCGGCGGTCGAAGCGAAGGCGCACATGACCGAGCTGACTGATAGCCGGCTCGCCAGGGCTTTTGGTACGGCGATACACCGTTGCCTTGAAGCACTCGTGTATCGGGCAACGCTGCCTGACGCCTGCGACAGTACCCTGCTGCGCCTGTTAGAGGTCGCCTTGCTGGACGCCGGTGTCGACAGCGTTTCGCTGCCGATGATGCTCGATGAGGGTGACGCCGCTCTGTCGCGCGTGCTCTCGGATCCCTGGGCGCGATGGATGCTGGGGACTGAGCGGGGCAGTCGGGTCGCTGAGTTCCCCTTAACCCTGGTAGGCGACAATGGTCCACAGGCGCTGATCCTCGACTATATGTTTGTCGATGAGCAGCAGGGCGAGCGCTGGGTCGTGGACTACAAGACCGCAGCGCCTCGCAGCGGCGAAACGCAGGAACAGTTTGTGGCCCAGCAGCTTGCGCAATACGCTGATCAACTGAACAGCTATGCTCAGGCGCTCTCGCTCCATTACCCGGAGCCTGTTCGCTGCGCGCTTTATTTTACTGCTCTGGGTTGCCACGCGGAATTCGCGGGGCGCTGACTCGTCACCCGTGACGTCCCCGGGTTCGCAAAACTCCGCAGTGCCAACCTATACTGTCCAGCGTCCCCAAAAGAGCGAGATCCCCATGCGATTGCGAACTGACCGTGTACGCCGACCTGAGATCCGGCATGCCTTTCGGCCTGCCGCAATGCGCCTCGTGAAATTTGCCATCGCCGCAGGTTTGCTGACCATCGGGGCCTGTTCGGAGTCGCCGGAACCTCAGGCGATGGCGCCCGGCTCCCGTCCGGTAAAGATCTTTACCGTGGATGCGGGTGTGGGCGCCGAGATCCGTCGTTTTCCGGCGAGCATCGAGGCCACGAAGCAGGCGGAACTGTCCTTTCGCGTAGCCGGACAACTTGCGGCCTTGCCGGTTCGAGAAGGCGATATGGTTGCCGAGCAGCAGGTCCTGGCCCAGCTTGATCCTACGGACTTCAAAATAGCGCTTGAAGATCGTCAGGCAGCCTTTGACAACGCGCAGCGTAATTTCGCCCGCGCCGCCGAGCTGATCGAGAGCGGCAGTATTTCGCAGCTCGATTACGATCGTATGGAAGCGGAGTTTCGCACCAGTCGAGCCGCTCTGGCGCAGGCCAACACCAATCTCAGTTATGCGACGCTGCGCGCCCCCTTTCGGGGTCGCGTAGCACGTCGCTTTGTAGATAATTTCGAAGAGGTACAGGCCAAGCAAAGCATCGTCTATCTGCAGGATACCGATATGCTCGATGTGATTATCGCGATGCCGGAATCCGTCGTTCGCAGCGTGACCGCCAACGTAGCGGATGACGAGCTCAACAACCGTACCGGGATCAATGACAGCCGCGCGTCCGAACTACGTGCGATGGCCTCCTTTGACGATCACGCGGACACCAGTTTTTCGCTACAGGTCAAAGAGATCGCCACGCGAGCGGATCCGGATACCCAGACGTTCAAGGTGACCTTCAGCATGCCTCAGCCGGACGAGTTTACGGTTTTGCCTGGCATGACCGCGCAGGTCGAAGTGGACTTTGCCGGGCTGATCAAGTCAGAGAGCGTAACCTGGGTCCCGGCGAGAGCCGTGCAGGCCGATGCCAGCCTGTCTCCCCGGGTGTTCGTCCTCGACCCGCTCAGCATGACCGTACACAGCCGGGCGGTCAGCACCGGGCGCCTGTCCGGGGACATGATTGAGGTGCTCGAAGGCCTGCAGGGAGGTGAAGAAATTGTCGCAGTAGGCGCGGAGTACCTCGCCGAGGGAATGTCCGTCACCCGTATGGCAACGGGGGAGCAGGCTATCCCCCGGGAATCGAGGGATGAGGCAGCGCGCGGCTCATGAATATCGGCGAATACGCAGTGCGCAACCCCGTGATCGGCTGGTTGCTGGTTGTCATCATGCTGGCTGGCGGAGTCTTCGGGTTTCAGCATATGGGCAAGCTGGAGGATCCGGCATTTACCATCAAGATGGCCAAAATCATTACCCGTTATCCCGGCGCATCAGCGCGCGAGGTACACGATGAGGTGACCTATCATCTGGAGGACGCGGTACAGAAGTTACCGCAGTTAAAACGCATCAAGATGTCTGTATCCCGCCCCGGACTCTCAGATATTCTGATTGAGTTCAAAGACCAGTACAGCGCCGCCGACCTGCCCAACATATTCGACGAGCTGCGGCGCAAGGTGACTGACGTTCGCCCCAAATTGCCACCGGGGGCTATGGCGCCCATGGTCATTGACGACTTTGGCGATGTCTATGGTGTGTATCTGATGCTCACCGGCGAGGGTTACAGCTGGCGGGACCTCTACGACGTTGCGGATAACATCAAACGCGAACTGGTACTGGTCGACGGCGTGCGCAAGGTCCTGATCGACGGCGAGCAAAAGGAAGTCGTATATCTTGACGTGGCGAGAGCGCAGCTCGCAGAGTTGGGTATTGATCCGGCGTCTATCGCCGCGGTCCTCGGGTCCCAGAACTCCGTGGTGGATGCGGGGAACGTGCGGGTTGGCGACGACTACTTGCGTATCAAACCCACCGGAGAATTTGAGTCAGTTCAGGAAATGGGCGATCTCCTGATCTCTTCGCGGGATCGCAAACTTGTGCGTCTCAGTGATATTGCGACGATTACCCGCGCTTACGAGTCGGTGCCCGGCAAGCTCTATTACCACAACGGACAGCCGGCCCTGAGCCTGGGAATCAGTATGTCTGCGGGACGCAACGTCGTGGCGGTGGGCAGGCAGATTGACCGGCGCCTCGGGGAGCTCAAGAGCATCATCCCGGTGGGAATGACCCTTGAGTCGGTCTACAACCAGCCGGCGGAAGTCGAGCAATCCGTCGCCGGCTTCATGCTCAGCGTCGCGCAGGCCGTTGTGATTGTGATCGTGGTGCTGCTCGCATTTATGGGATTGCGCACGGGACTCATCATCGGCTCGGTGCTCCTGATAACCGTGTCCGGCACTTTATTGCTGATGTACCTTTTTGGTATTGAGCTGCAACGGATTTCGCTGGGGGCCCTCGTCATCGCTCTGGGCATGCTGGTGGACAACGCCATTGTCGTTGCCGAAGGTATGCAGGTGAGAATGCAGTCGGGTATGAAAGCTCTGACGGCGGCATCTGAGGCCGTGGGCAATACGCTCTGGGCCCTGCTC
>CAZGGN010000089.1:0-11359 GCA_964525195.1 uncultured Congregibacter sp. | reverse complement strand
ATCAACGATCTGGATAACGAAGCCTGATGCCCGGATTCAGAGTCACCCCGAGGGCTCAGGATGACTTGAAAAACATCGGCCGATATACAGAGCGGCAATGGGGTAAACGCCAACGTAATACTTACCTGAAAGCACTCGAAAAACGCTTTGGCTGGTTAGCCGAGAACCCGCAACTGGGCAAACACCGCACGGATGTGGCTGAAGGCTATTACAGCTTTCCACAGGGCGAGCATGTTGTCTTCTATCTGATTGGAGATGAAGGCATTGATATTATCGGCATCCCGCACAAGGAGATGGATATCATCACTTATTTTCTGCCTGGCTGAATAATCAGACATAAGGTGAAATGCCTCCTGTTGGCAGCCAGTGCCAGCCAGCGCCAGACATTGCCTGTCAGCGCCGGTCATTCCCACTCAATCGTCGCCGGCGGCTTACTGCTCACGTCGTAGGTCACCCGCGACACGCCGCTGATCTCGTTGATGATTCGGTTGGATACGGTTTCAAGTAATTCGTAGGGCAGATGCGCCCAGCGAGCGGTCATAAAATCGACGGTTTCTACCGCCCGCAGCGCAATCACGTATTCATAGCGCCGCGCGTCCCCGACCACCCCGACGGACTTGACCGGCAGGAATACGGCAAAGGCCTGACTGGTTTTTTCGTACCACCCCGCCCGGCGCAACTCTTCGATGTAAATGGCATCAGCGCGGCGCAGGATGTCTGCGTATTCATGACGTACCTCGCCGAGAATCCGCACACCCAGGCCAGGCCCGGGAAACGGGTGACGGAACACCATATCGTGGGGCAGACCAAGCTCCAGTCCGATCTGCCGGACCTCGTCCTTGAACAGTTCACGCAGGGGCTCGACGAGCTCCAGCGCCATATCCTCCGGCAGTCCACCGACGTTGTGGTGCGACTTGATGACATGTGCCTTGCCGGTCTTGGCGCCGGCCGACTCGATGACATCAGGATAAATCGTGCCTTGAGCCAGCCAGCGCACACCGTCAATGCGCGAGGCTTCATCATCAAAGACCTCGATGAAGGTGTTACCGATAATCTTGCGCTTTTTCTCCGGGTCACTCTCCCCCGCAAGGCGATCGAGGAACAGTTTTTCAGAATCGCTGCGGATCACGCGCACGCCCATATTCCGGGCGAACATCTCCATGACCTGATCGCCTTCGTGCAGCCTGAGCAGACCATTGTCGACAAACACACAGGTCAGCTGGTCACCGATGGCCCGGTGCAGCAGCGCCGCAACGACCGACGAATCTACGCCACCGGAAAGCCCGAGCAACACATGGTCTTCACCCACCGTCTCCTGCACCCGGGCAATCGCATCCTCAACGATCCGCGCCGGTGTCCACAGCGCCTCGCAATGGCAAACGTCGATCACAAAATGCTCGAGGATGCGCTTGCCCTGCAGCGTGTGGGTGACTTCCGGGTGAAACTGAATGCCAAACCACGGGCGCTCCACATGAGCCATCGCCGCAATCGGGCAGGAATCGGTTGACGCCACGCAGCGAAAGTCGGTGGGCAGCGTGGTGACTTTGTCACCGTGACTCATCCACACATCAAGCAGGCCGCTGCCGTCCTCCCCCATGTGATCGCGAATATCATGCAGCAGGCGATCATCCCCGGTACTGCGAATCTGGGCGTAACCGAACTCGCTGGTCTCGGATCCCTGCACGGCCCCGCCGAGCTGCGCCGCCATAGTTTGCATGCCGTAGCAGATGCCGAGTAGGGGCCAGTCGGAGTCAAACAGACATTCAGGTGCCCGTGGGGAGCCCTGGGCAGTGACGGACTCAGGCCCCCCGGACAGAATCACACCGCTGGGAGCAAACTCTCGCAGCTCCTCCTCGCTGATATCCCAGGCGCGAATTTCCGAGTACACACCGATCTCCCGTACCCGACGGGCAATCAGCTGCGTGTACTGCGAGCCAAAATCGAGGATAAGTATTCGGCTGGCGTGAATATCAGTCATAAGCGGATCTGCTCTGTAAAGGCGGGAGATCACGGCCCCCGTGTTCGGGCGCCCCAGCTGTCAGCTGGCCGGGTAAGCCGCTATCAGCTGACCGGGTAATTAGGCGCTTCCTTGGTGATCGATACGTCATGCACGTGCGACTCCGACATACCCGCTGCGGTGACCCGCACAAAGCGTGGCCGACTGCGCATGGTCTCGATATCCGGACTACCGGTGTAGCCCATCGAGGAGCGCACGCCGCCCATCAGCTGGTGGATGATGGCGGACGCGGGCCCTTTGTAAGGTACTCGCCCTTCGATGCCCTCCGGAACCAGCTTTTCAGCACCCTGGCTGGCATCCTGAAAATAGCGGTCGGATGAACCCTGCTTGGAGGCCATCGCACCAAGGGAGCCCATACCCCGATAGGACTTATAGGTTCGTCCCTGGTAAAGCTCGACCTCGCCGGGCGCCTCCTCGGTTCCGGCAAACATACTGCCCATCATCACCGCGTGGGCTCCAGCCGCAATGGCCTTGGCGATATCACCGGAGAAGCGAATGCCGCCGTCGGCTATCACGGGAATATCGTACTTGCCCTGCAGTGCCGCAACGGCATCGGCAATCGCCGTGACCTGAGGCACACCAATGCCGGTCACAATACGCGTTGTACAAATCGAGCCCGGACCGATGCCCACCTTGATCCCATCGGCACCGGCCTCGGCCAGAGCGATGGCGGCTTCGCCGGTGGCGATGTTGCCGCCGATGACCTGCACCTCAGGAAAGCTGCTCTTGATCATGCGCACGCGCTCGAGCACGTTGCGGGAGTGACCGTGGGCCGTATCCACCACCAGCACATCCACGCCGGCAGCGACCAGAGCGGCCACTCGCTCATCGGTATCGGCGCTCGTGCCTACGGACGCCCCGACGCGCAGACGGCCGAGACTGTCCTTACAGGCGCGGGGGTAATTTTCGGCCTTGTCGAAATCCTTGACGGTAATCATGCCGCGCAGATCAAAGTTGTCGTTGACCACGAGGATCTTTTCGATCCGATGCTGGTGCAGCAGGCGCTGCACTTCGGCGGAATCGGCCCCCTCGTGCACCGTGACGAGCTTATCCCGCGGGGTCATCAGCTCGGAGACGGGCTTGTCCATCTGGGTCTCAAAGCGCATATCCCGGCGGGTCACGATACCGACCAGGTCCTCACCCGCCAGCACGGGCACCCCGGAGAAGCCGTTTTTGGAGGTCAACTCAATCAGCTGTGCCAACGTTGCATCCTGCTGGATAGTGACCGGATCCTTGACCACACCGCTCTCGTATTTCTTGACCCGGAGGACCTCCGCAGCCTGCTCCGCAACCCCCATGCTCTTGTGGATAATGCCGATGCCGCCCTCCTGGGCCATGGCAATCGCGAGCCGTGCCTCGGTCACCGTATCCATCGCTGAGGACACGAGAGGCAGGTTGAGAGCGATTTCCCGGGTAAGACGGGTGCGCAGCGAGACGTCGGTCGCGACGACCTCCGAGTAACCGGGCAGCAGAAGAACGTCGTCGAACGTCAGGGCTTCCTGGTCGATACGCAGCATGGGCTTGCCTCCGGGAGATGTTTGATGAAGTAAACTCCCTATTATAAATCCTTAGCGCCCGCGACGTAACATATGAGTCCCTATCAATTGCAAATAGTAAGAGACAAGTGCCGATGCCCCTGAGCCCCGACACGCTGAGTCCCAGCCAGCTCAACCGACAGGTGCGCAGCCTGCTGGAAAGCCATTTCGACTTTGTCTGGGTGGAGGGCGAAATATCCAACCTCGCCCGCCCCTCCTCGGGGCACTGGTACTTCACGCTCAAGGACGAGGCAGCGCAGGTGCGCTGCGCCATGTTCAAAAACCGCAACCAGCGCCTGCGCTTCAGCCCGGAAAATGGCGATCTGGTGCGTTTACGCGCACGCGTCTCGCTCTACGAGGGGCGCGGAGAGTTTCAGCTGATCGGCGAATTTATGGAGCCCGCGGGCGCGGGCGTCCTGCAGGCGCAGTTCGAAGCCCTGCGCGATCGCCTGCGGGCCGAGGGTCTGTTCGATTCCAGCCGCAAACAGCCGCTGCCGAAGTCCGTGACCCACCTCGCCGTGATCAGCTCGCCAACCGGGGCCGCGCTGCAGGATATTCTGCAGGTACTGGCCCGGCGAAATCCGTCTATCCGGGTGACGGTGTTTCCGGCGTCCGTGCAGGGCGCGCAGGCCCCGGGGGAGCTCCTCGACGCTTTGCTCAGCGCCAATCAGCTTGCACAGACCCGTGAAGACTGCGACTTCGATGCCATTATTCTGGCCCGGGGCGGCGGCTCTCTTGAAGATCTCTGGGCCTTTAACGACGAAACGCTGGCCCGGGCGATTGTCGCCAGCGCCCTGCCGGTGGTGTGCGGCGTCGGTCACGAAGTCGATGTCAGCATTGCCGACTTTGCCGCCGATATGCGCGCCCCTACGCCCTCCGCGGCAGCAGAACTGCTCAGCGAAAGCCGCGAGGAACTGCTGGCACAGTTCGAGTCCGCCCGACGCCGGCTCACTACCGCAATGACCCACCAGCTGGAGCGGCGCTCCCTGAAGCTCGCGCAGCTGCGCGCCCGACTCAAGCACCCGGGAGACCGCCTCCGTGAGCAGGCCCAACGCCTGGATGAACTGGAAAGCCGCCTGCAGCGCGGGATCCTCGTCCGGCTGGAGCAAATGGGTAATGAGCATCGCCGCTCCCGCGAAAGACTGCTGGCCAATGCGCCGCTGCGGCGGATTCTGCAGAGTAAAGAACAGATCAGCCGCCAGCAGCGGGCGCTGGACACGGCGATTGCCCAGAAAATCGCGGCGCAGCGTCAGGCCCTGGCGCAAAAGGAACAGTTACTTCGGAGCCTGAACCCGCTGGCAATCCTCGAGCGAGGCTACGCAATTATCAGTGACGAAGACGGGAAGGTACTGCGCGACAGCAGCAAGACGACAAAAGCTCAACGACTGAATGCACGTCTGGCGCGGGGAAGCCTGAGCCTGCGGGTAGAAAGCAGCGATAGCGCCGCCTAATACTTCGCCGGCAGCCGCGTATTAATAATGATGTGCCTGCCTTCGAAGCGGATGTACTCACCGATAGTCAGGTCCTTGAGGATACGCGCCACCATTTCCCGCGATGCGCCGACACGGTCGGCAATGTCCTGCTGCGTAAGTTTCTCGCCAATGTAGAGGGTGCCGTCGCCCCGCTCTTCGGACAGATCCATCAGCACGTTGGCCACGCGCCCGTAGACATCCTGCAGCGCGAGGCTTTTAACGTCGGCGGTGAGCTTGCGCACACGGGTGGCGAGATTAGCGATCAACTTGCGCGAAATACTCGGGTGCTGCTCGAGGACGCGGTTAAAGTCATCCTTGTATATAACGCAGAAGTTGCACTTCTCAACGGTGCGTACCGAGGCAGAACGTGTAGAGTCGTCAAGCAGGGCCAGCTCGCCAAAATAATCACCGGCGCCCTGGGTGTTCATAATGAACTCCTTGCCGTTTTTGTCGCTGCAGTAAACCTTGACCTTCCCGGACTCGATAATGAATAGCGAATCCGCCGGGTCATTCTCGTGAATAACCACCGTATTCTTGGGGAAAGACCGGCTGGTGCTACTCTCCGCCAGCGCGGCGAGCTCGCTCTCGGAAAGACCCTGAAATATCTCAACTTGCTGCAACATAGAGTCCGCTTCAGCCACCCGTTGTTATCTGCGTTCGCGATGCAGGCATGTTACCTCAAATTTTTGGCCGCGCGCACCAACTCTGACAACTATGCTTCCCCGGGCGGTGGCGCGGTCGCTATACTTTGCCAAAATAGCTACGGGGTCATCGGCATGGAAGCGCTGCATCGACGCAGGCAAATGGGGTTCAGTCCTTGAGTGACGGGACGCAGCCCTCCAGTGCCGAGCTGCCCCCCGAGCTTGTGGGCGCTTCCGACGCAAACGAGGCCATGCGCCTGGCCCTCGCGGGCGCAGTACGCGAGATCAATCGCGTTCAATCCGCCGACCTCCCTGACTTTGACGACGACGCTGCACAGGACTGGGCCGCACTACAGGCCTGCGCCAACAGCATCTCCCCGCTACTGCGGGAGGCTGCGGAGGATAACCATGAGCTGCGCAATATGGCCGGCGCGCTGCGTGGCTATGCGGAGATGCTGGCCGAGAGTTTAGCGAGCCCGGCGCCAGCACTGCGTAAAGCGCTCACAAGCGTGCTGCAGGGCACTGCAGAACCGGTACTTTCCAGCGCCGCGGCATCGGAAGGGGCGACACAGGGCTTTGCCCGGATCACCAGCGATCCGGGCTTTATTCTCGCCGTTGATGACCGTGAGGAAAACCGCGAGCTGCTCGCCCGCTACCTCACGCGCAGCGGACATTTCGTAGTGACTGCTCCGGGTGGGGTAGAAGCCCTTGAGATGCTGGCCAATGCCGATGTCGATGTCGTACTTCTCGATAGAATGATGCCCGGCATGGACGGCCGTGAGGTGCTGCGGCGCATTAAGGCCGAACCCCGACTGCGAGCCACGCCGGTGATCATGATTTCCGGCGAACAGGACATGCAGGGCATCGTCGACTGCATCGAAGCAGGAGCCGACGACTATCTGTTCAAGCCATTTAACCCGGTGCTTTTACAGGCGCGCATCAAGGCGGGCATTGAGCGCAAGCGCTGGCATGACCGGGAGCAGCAGTACCGCGATCAGCTCGAGCGCAACGAACGTTTTATCCGCGCGACCTTCGGCCGCTACCTCTCTGACGATATTGTCACCGAGATACTGGAGCGTCCCGAGGGACTCGAACTTGGCGGCGACCTGCGCGAGGTCACGATTATGATGTCGGATATTCGCGGATTTACGACGCTGAGCGAGCAACTGCCGCCGGCCCGGGTGGTCAGCATGCTCAATCGCTACCTCGGCGCCATGACCGACATCATCATGGAGTTCGGCGGCACCATCGATGAATTTCTCGGCGACGCTATTCTGGCCGTCTTCGGCGCGCCCCGATGCCAGGGGGACGAGCCGGACCGGGCCGCCCGCTGCGCCCTGGCAATGCAGGCGGCAATGGACGCTATCAACAGCGCCAATCGCGAGGATGGGCTGCCGGAGCTGGCAATGGGCATCGCCCTGAATACCGGCAACGTGATCGCCGGCAATATCGGTTCCGAGCGGCGCAGCAAATATGGCTTTGTGGGGCATGCCATGAACGTGACCTCGCGCATCGAGGATATCGCCCAGCGCGGGGAAATCCTGATCGCCGAGTCCACACGATTGGCCCTCGGCGCCGCCTACAGCCTGGGCGAGCCGCGCACACTTCAGGCACCGGGCATCGATGAACTCATCACTGTTCATCCCCTGGAGCATGAGCTGCCATGAGTGATCATCGCCTGCTGCTGGTTGAGGACAATGAGCTGAACCGCGACATGCTCAGCCGCAGACTGCACCGGGCCGGCTATACGACGCTCATCGCCGTCGACGGCGCCGAGGCCCTGGCGATTATCGAGTCGGAGCAGCCTGCACTGGTGCTGCTGGACATGAACCTGCCGGTGATTAACGGCTGGAGCGTTTGCCAGAAGGTGCGTGCCAACCCTGAGCTTGCCGCGACCCCCATCATCGCCCTGACGGCCCACGCCATGTCCGAGGACCGGGAAAAAGCGCTCGCCGCCGGTTGTGACGATTACGCAACCAAGCCCATCGACTTTCCGGCTCTGATCGCCAAAATCCGCAAGCTGCTCCCGGCATGAGTCCTATCTGCGCATGAGTCTCCGTCGGCGCCTGACACTTTCTCTCTTCACGATTCTCGTCCTGTTTGCAATCAACGTGGGCACGCACTTCTGGGGCAGCTACGCCCGGAGCGAGAGTATGGTTGCGTACCGACAGGCCGTCAGCGCCGGGCAACTTACCGGCGAACTTGCGAAACAACTTGAGGACCAGCGGCAGAAAATCCTGGTGCTGTCGACCCTGCGGGATAATACCGACGACCGCCTGGCCGAGGCCGACCAGAACAGCGCCCTCGACGGCATCAGAGCCACTCGTGGCACCGTAGATGCGCTTGGCGGCATGGTCAGTGACGTGACCGCGCTACAGTTTGAGCGCCTGCGGGACAGCAGTAACCGCCTGCTCGGCGATTGGGAAGGCTTTTACCGAAACTACAACGACAGCCAATGGCAATCGGATGTCGATGACCCGATCCCCTATCTGGAGGCCAGCCAGCGCCTCAAAGAGCTCGAACAGCGTCAGGCCTTTATTGCCGTACAGCGGGCCAACGTCATTGATCGAACCATTGCGCTGACGGATCGGATAACAGTACTGGGATTTATCGCGTCGATTTTTCTAACCGCCACCCTCGGATTTTTCCTGGTGCGCTACACCAACGACAATCTGAAGCGACTCAAGCGGGGTACCCAGCGCCTGGGGGCCGGTGAACTGGATTATCGCATTGAAGACATTGATGACGACGGCGAACTCGGCGATCTGGCGAACGCCTTTAACAGCATGTCCGATGAACTGCGCCGGGCGATTGATGAAGAAAAAGATGCCAAGCGCATCGCTGACGAGGCCAACGCCGCGAAGTCGCGTTTTCTGGCCAACGTCAGCCACGAGCTCCGCACGCCGCTGAATGCGATTATTGGCTATAGCGAAATGCTTCACGACGAACTCGATGACCGGGATGCGATCAACCACGAGCAGTTCCAGAGCGACCTCGACAAAATCGTCTTGTCAGGTCGGCAGCTTTTAGGGCTGATCGATGACATTCTCGATCTTTCCAAGATCGAAACCGGCAAGATGACGCTGACCCGCGAGCGCTTCCATCCGGGCGAAGTCATGACCATGGCTATCGATGCCCTCGCCCCGCTGCTTCGGCGCAACGGCAACGAGCTGATCGTGGAGGACCTGTCGGCGCTGCCGACGATTTATAACGATGCCGTCAAGTTTCGGCAAGTCATCGTGAATCTACTGAGCAATGCCGCCAAATTTACCGAGCAGGGTTCGATACGCATCAACGCTGCCTATCACGAAGACGATCAGACTGTGGAAATCTGCGTCAGTGACACCGGCATTGGCATGACCGATGAGCAGCAGGCGCAGGTCTTTGAGGCCTTCGTTCAGGCGGAGGACTCCACGAGTCACCGCTACGGAGGCAGCGGTCTGGGACTGGCGATCTGCCGCGACTTCTGCGAGCTCATGGGTGGAACCATCAGCGTGCAGAGCGCCCCCGGTGCGGGCGCCACCTTCCGGGTCAGTCTTCCGGCTGACCCAGAGTCAGCTCCCGCAGTCGCTTGAGAGCCTGCTCGCGTTTCTCGAGATCTTCCTCAAGCATCAGCGAGCGTCGCTCCAGATCCTGCACATGTCGCTCCATCAACACGAAGGACTCCAGCGCCTGCTGCATCAGTACGATGCTGTGATGCTTTTGCCCGACGGGCTCCCGACCCTGCAGATCGGTGTAGGCCACCAGCGCCGCATCGACATCAAAAAAGGGGCTGCTGGGTAATATGCTCACATAGGCGATCGCCAGTTCGCCCTCCCAGTAGGCAAGCTCAGTTTTTTCGAGGCGCTGGTAGCGCTGGAAGTACTGTACGGCCTCGACATAGTCGCCGTCCGCTAGCGTTTCCATCCCTCGCTCGAGAAAGGTCCGGTCATTTTCCGCGCTCCCTTCGCAAGCGCAGTTCGCCGCATCCCTGGGAAGATTCAGCGTCAGTTTCACATCGTCGGGCGAACGCGCAGGCGCCTCCGGTTCCGGCGGGACACTGACACAGGCCACCATAAGCAGCAGCGGTAGCGCGAGCGATGTCCTGAGCATTTTCCTGAGCGATAGCGCAAGAAACCGCTGAGCAACTGACCTGTCAATCGACTTCAGATTCATGCGCTGAGTGTAGCACCAGGCAGGGGGAAAACCTTACTCGGGGCGCATATGTGGAAACAGGAGCACGTCGCGGATCGACGGCGAATCAGTCAACAGCATCACCAGTCGGTCGATCCCGATGCCCTCGCCCACCGTGGGCGGCATCCCGTATTCCAGGGCCCGCACGTAGTCCGCATCAAAGTGCATCGCTTCCTCATCGCCGGCATCTTTCTGCGCCACCTGCTCGCGGAAACGCTCGGCCTGATCCTCTGCGTCATTGAGCTCGCTGAAGCCATTGGCCAGCTCCCGGCCGGCAACAAAGAACTCAAAGCGATCGGTGACAGACGGATCCTGGTCGTTGCGCCGGGACAGCGGTGAGACTTCGGTCGGATAGGCGGTGATAAAGGTCGGCTGCTCGAGACGATGTTCAGCGGTCTTCTCGAAGATCTCAATTTGCAGTTTCCCCAACCCCCACACGTCCTGCACCTCAATTCCCAGCGCTGAGGCCACGGCGGCAGCACTGTCCCGGTCTGCAAGCTGCTCCGCAGAGAGATTGTCGTTGTAGGCGAGGATCGCCTCGAGAACGGTCATACGGCGAAAGGGCCTGGCGAAGTCATAGACCTGCCCCTGGTAGGAAACCTGCTGCGTTCCCAGAACCTCCTCTGTAAGCCCGCGCAACATCGCTTCCGTAAGGTCCATGGCGTCCTGATAATCAGCGTAGGCCCAGTAAAACTCGAGCATCGTGAACTCGGGATTGTGCCGCGTCGACAAACCTTCGTTACGAAAACTGCGGTTGATCTCATAGACCCGTTCAAAACCGCCTACGGTGAGTCGCTTGAGGTAGAGCTCCGGTGCGATCCGCAGGTACATGGTCAGGTCCAGCGCATTGTGATGCGTGACGAAAGGCTTGGCCGCCGCGCCGCCGGGAATCGGCTGCATCATGGGGGTCTCGACCTCCATAAAATCGCGCTGATCCATAAAATGACGGATATAGCTGACAATGCGCGAGCGCGTCCGAAACACCTTGCGTGAGGCCTCGTTGACGATCAGATCCACATAGCGTTGGCGATAGCGCAGCTCCTGATCCGCCAGCCCATGGTATTTGTCCGGCAGCGGCCGCAGCGCCTTGGTGAGCAGGCGCGCCTCGCGCATGTTGATGTACAGGTCTCCCTTGCCGGAGCGATGCAGGGGGCCTCTCGCGGCGACGATATCCCCCAGATCCCAGCTTTTGATGCGCTCGAGGGTTTCCTCGTCCAGCCCCTTGCGGTCCACATACAGTTGAATCTGCCCATCGCCGTCCTGGATCAGCAGAAAGGCCCCACGGTTGCGAATCAGGCGCCCGGCGACCGCAAACTCTTCGCTGCGCTGCTCCAGAACCGCCTTATCGTCCTCGGCATAATCCCGCTGCAATTGGCCCGCCGTCTGGGATTGAAAGCGCTGGTGGCCAATCCGGTGGTGTGGGAAGTCACCGCGGAACTTGCCGTGATCATCCCGCATTACAACGACCTCGAGCGCCTTGGCACCTGCCTGGCTGCACTCGGCCCGCAAGTGGATGTAGCC
>CAZGGN010000088.1:7745-11396 GCA_964525195.1 uncultured Congregibacter sp. | reverse complement strand
GCCTGGAGCACGGGCAGGCCCACGATGCCCTGGCCGATGTGCAGGCGACGATTGCTATAGCGCGCCTGCTGAAGCAAAAGCAGCCGAGACTATTCGAATGGCTGTTTAAGCTGCGCTTCAAGCAGGCGCTGGCCCCGATGCTTGATCCGGCAAAAGCGCAGCCCCTGCTGCATGTGTCGGGCATGTTCGGTGCGGCGCGGGCCAATCTCGGACTGATCTTACCGCTGGCCCAGCACCATCAAAATCGCAATGAGTTTATCTGTGCAGACCTCAGTGTCGACGCCGGGCTGCTGATTGATTTACCGGTTGCGCAGCTGCATGAGTTGCTCTACCAGCCCGCGGATCAACTGGGGGAGTCTCAGCGGCGTCCCGGTCTCAAGTCGGTTCACAGCAATCGCTGTCCGGTACTTTTGCCTGCAAAAATGGCCGATGACGCCGTCGCGGCGCGAGCGGGTCTTGATTTGCCAGTCTGTCGGCAAAATCTGCAGCTGCTGCTGGACCATGAGCAACGCATGCCGGGCGCATTGCGCGATAAGTTGCGCGCTGTTGGCGAGCTGTCGTCGCGACCTGCAGAAACTGATCCGGACCGCATGCTTTACAGTGGCGGATTTATTCCGCGGGAGGATCGCCAGACCCTGGACCGGCTGATTGCTCTCAGCCCGGAGCAGCTCAGCGATAGGACCGTGGCCTTCCATGATCCGCGTCTGGAGGAGATGCTGTTTCGCTACCGCGCACGAAATTATCCCGAGACGCTCAGCCCCGATGAGCAGGCGCGCTGGGAAGAATTTCGCTTTTCGCGTATCAGTGAGGGCGATGGCCGGGGCCTGGACCTGGCCCGTTTTCAGGCCTGCATAGAGGATCTGCTTCAGGCCGGGTCCGTGTCCGAGAGAGACAGGCAGATTCTCGAGTCGCTCCAGAACTGGGGAGATAGTCTCCTGGCCTGAGGCATTCTCTGTGCCTTCGCCCGTATAATGGCGCGCAGTGCAGGGACATAGAATCAGGCAGGGCAGCATGGCGTTTGCGGGCAGTCATATCCTCTCCGTGGGGCAGTTTGAGCGCCCCGATGTGGAATCCATTTTCGCGGTTGCGGACCGTATGCAGCCTTACGCCCGGCGGCGGCGCGTTACCCGCGTACTGGAGGGCGCGATTCTCGGTTCGATGTTCTTTGAGCCCAGCACCCGGACGCGGGTGAGCTTTGGCAGCGCCTTCAACCTCCTCGGGGGTGAGGTGCGCGAGACTACCGGTATCGAAAACTCTGCCATCGCCAAGGGCGAGTCCCTCTATGACACAGCCCGCGTGCTTTCGGGTTATTCCGACATCGTGGCGATGCGCCATCCGGCTAACGGCTCCGTGGCGGAGTTTGCCGCGGCGAGCCGCGTGCCGGTGATCAACGGCGGCGACGGCAGCAACGAACATCCCACCCAGGCCCTGCTGGATCTCTACACCATCCGCAGTGAACTCTCGGAGCAGGGGCGGGGAATCGACGGTTTGCGCATCGCCATGGTTGGGGATCTTCGCTTCGGTCGAACGGTGCACAGTCTCTGCAAGCTGCTGTGTCTCTTTGACAAGATCAAGGTCACCCTCGTGTCGCCCGAGGAGCTGCAGATGCCGGTACAGATCGTCGAATCGCTCCGCCAGGCAGGACACGAGGTCCACGAGAGCGATGCGATGGAGGAGGGGATCTCCCACGTAGATATCGTCTACAGCACGCGGCTCCAGGAAGAGCGTTTTGCCTCGCCCGAAGAAGCGGCGATTTACCGGGGCCGCTTTCGTCTCAATCAGCAGATCTACACCCGGCATTGCGATCCGAATACGGTGATTATGCATCCGCTTCCGCGGGATTCCCGGGAGGCGGCCCGGGAGCTCGATGACGATCTGAACGACAATCCGCGGCTCGCGATATTCCGCCAGACTGACAACGGCGTACTCGTGCGAATGGCGCTGTTTGCGATGATTCTGGACGTGGCCGATCAGGTGGATGCTCACGCGAGGGACGTAAACTGGTACACCGGGGGGCGCTTCGCTTGAGCTTCAGCCTGCGTTTTGGTCCCGATGACGTGCGCACGCTGGACAGTGAGCGGGTTTTTGCTGGTTATTTCGCCGTGCAGCGCATGACGATTCAGCACCGGGGTTTTGCCGGCGGCTGGTGTGAGCCGGTGACAAGAGAGGTGTTTGAGCGCGGTAATGCGGTTGGCGTACTCCCCTACGAGCCGGACACCGACTCGCTGATTCTTATTGAGCAGTTTCGCGCCGGGTCTCTGCGCGACGAGCATAGCCCCTGGATGCTCGAGCTGATCGCCGGAATTATTGATAGCGGCGAGAGTGATGAAGCGGTCGTGCGTCGCGAAGCGCGGGAAGAGGCCGGCTGCGAACTCGCCGAGCTTCTGCCGATCGCCAGCTATTACCCCAGTGCCGGTGCCTGCAGCGAATATGTGCGCCTCTTCTGCGGTCGGGTGCTGAGTGCCGGTGTCGGGAAAATCCTGGGCCTGGCGGAAGAGGGCGAGGATATCCTGGTGCATCGTCTGTCGCGCCCTGAGGTGCTGGAATTGCTTGCCCGGGGCAGAATCAACAACGGTCACACGCTGGTTGCCCTGCAGTGGTTTGCGCTGCACTGGGAGCGTCTGCGCGAGACCTGGATCTCCGGGTCTGGCGACGCGGGATGAGTAAGCCCTTGTCCCCAGGTGAGGCAGCGCGCCCGGGTCTCCTGCGTTCCAGCGCCGTGGTCGGCTCCATGACCATGCTCTCGCGGGTGCTCGGCCTGGCCCGGGATGTGATTCTTGCCGCGGTTGTGGGGGCCAGTGCCAACGCCGATGCATTTTTTATCGCGTTCAAGATTCCCAATTTCCTGCGTCGCCTCTTTGCCGAGGGAGCCTTTGCCCAGGCCTTTGTGCCGGTGCTGGCGGAATGCCGGGAAAAGGGCGGCCAGGCGGCGGTGCGTGCGCTGGTGGATCGGATTGCCGGGGTGCTCGGTGGCACGCTGCTGCTGATCACTATCGTGACAATGTTTGCCGCGCCGCTTGTCGCGGGGCTCTTCGCGCCGGGCTATATCACCCAGCCGGCAAAATTCGCCTTAACCGCTGACCTCATCAGAATTACCTTTCCCTACCTGATGCTGATTTCCCTGACTGGCATGTGTGGGGCGATCCTCAACAGCTACGGACGATTTGCGGTACCGGCGTTTACTCCGGTGCTGCTCAACCTCTCGCTGATCAGTGCGGCCCTGCTCGCAGCGCCGCACTTTAGCGAGCCGGCATTTGCCCTGGCCTGGGGGGTGCTGTTTGCCGGCCTCATTCAATTGCTTTTTCAAATGCCGTTTTTGTATCGCTTGAACCTTGTTCCCAAGCCTCGCTGGGAGCCCAAGCATGAGGGCGTACGGCAGGTGATGACCTTGATGCTGCCGGCGTTGTTCGGGGTGTCGGTCAGCCAGTTGAACCTTCTCCTGGATACGGTGATTGCCTCTTTCCTGCCGACCGGGAGCGTATCCTGGCTCTATTACTCCGATCGGCTCACGGAGCTGCCCCTGGGGGTATTTGCGATTGCCGTGGCGACGGTGATTATGCCCTCCCTGGCGGCGCACAAGGCGGCGGCACGGGAGACCGATTATTCACGCACGCTGGACTGGGCGGTGCGCACCGTGCTGCTGGTGGGTGT
>CAZGGN010000088.1:4484-7735 GCA_964525195.1 uncultured Congregibacter sp. | reverse complement strand
CTCCCTTGCCTTGCTCGTGCTCGCCGAGCCGATTCTGATCAGCCTGTTCCACTATGGGGCGCTCACCGAGCGCGACATCGCCATGTCGGCACTGAGTCTGCGCGCCTACAGTCTTGGGCTCTGTGCTTTCATGCTCATCAAGGTGCTGGCGCCGGGGTTTTATGCGCGCCAGGACATGGTGACGCCCGTGCGCATCGGTATTAAGGCCATGGTCGCCAATATGGTGATGAATCTGATGTTTGTCGTGCCCCTGGTGCTGTACTTCGGCATCGGGCATCTGGGGCTTGCGCTGGCAACGAGCTTCAGTGCGTTTCTCAACGCCGGTCTGCTGTGGCGCGGGCTCCGGCGGGAAGGGGTATATCACTTCGATCCCTGCTGGCGCCGCTACCTGCTGCGTCTCCTCGGGGGCTGCCTGATGATGACGCTGGTCCTCGTAATGGCAACGCCGGCGGTGGAAGACTGGTTGGCCTGGGATTGGTTCGGGCGGGGGCTGAGAATCGCGCTGCTTTGCGGCCTCGGTCTGGCGGTGTATCTCGCCACGCTGTGGCTTGGCGGTGCGCGACTTTCGGACCTGCGCGCCCCCCGGTCCGGGGCTTCTACATAAAATAGCTGAACGGCCCGATCTGCGTAGGCTGTTTGTGGGTTCTCCGATATACTGCCCGGCCTGTTTTTCAAACCTCTGCAACCTCATGGAGCTTATCCGCGGCCTCTATGGCCTGCGTTCTTGCCATCGACCGTCAGTCGCCACTATCGGTGCTTTTGATGGCGTGCATCTGGGACACCAGGCCGTCATCGCGCAGCTCCGGGAACAGGGGCGGCAGCACGGCCTGTGCACGACGGTGGTGACCTTTGAGCCTCTGCCGAGGGAGTATCTTTCCGTCGATCGTGCTCCGGCGAGACTGCAGAGCTTTCGCGAGCGATTCAGTGCTCTGGCCGAACTGGGCGTGGACCAGCTGCTCTGCCTGCGTTTTAACGAGACGCTGCGGCAGATGTCAGCCCGGAGCTTTGCGGACACAATTTTTGTGCAGGGGCTGGCATGCCGCTCTCTGGTGCTGGGTGATGATTTTCGTTTTGGCCGCGATCGGGAGGGTGGCTCGTCGCTGATGCGTGAGATCGGCGCTCAGGCAGGGTTTGACACGCTGCCGACGCATACGGTCGAGCTGGCTGGCGAGCGCGTCAGCAGCACGCGGCTGCGCGAGGCCCTCGCCGCCGGGGACTTTTCCCTGGCCGAGGCCTGCCTGGGACGCCCCTACGGGATGTCTGGCCGGGTGATTCATGGCCGCCAGCTCGGGCGCCAGATTGGAGTTCCGACCGCCAATATCGCGCTGCGCCGGCGTAGTGTTCCCCTGTCGGGGGTCTTCGCCGTCAGCGTGAGCGGGGCGGGGTTGGATAATGTCGCTGCCATTGCCAATGTAGGCATCCGGCCGACAGTAGAGGCCGGGCTGCGACCCAACCTGGAGGTGCATGTTCTGGAGGGCGAACACGCACTGTATGGTGAGCGACTGAGCGTGAGCTTTAGGCATAAGCTGCGCGACGAACAGCGTTTTGAGTCGGTGGACCAGCTCAAGACACAAATTCATAGTGACATAGACGGCGCGCGATCCTGGTTCGCAGCAGCCGTGCAGGACGATCAACGCACATGAGCGATTACAAAGACAGCCTGAATCTGCCGACGACGGCGTTTCCCATGAAGGCCAACCTCGCCCAGCGCGAGCCGGCTCGTCTCAAACAGTGGCAGGACATGGGGCTTTTCCAGCGCATTCGTGAGGCCCGCGCCGGGCGTCCTAAATTCATCCTTCACGACGGCCCGCCCTATGCCAATGGCGATTTACACGTCGGTCATGCGGTGAACAAAGTCCTCAAGGATATTGTGGTCAAGTACAAGACCCTCGACGGTTTTGACGCACCCTATGTACCGGGCTGGGATTGCCATGGTTTGCCCATTGAACTCAATGTTGAGAAGAAAGTCGGGAAGCCTGGGGTAAAACTCTCGGCCGCTGAATTTCGCGAGAAGTGCCGTGAATATGCGCGCAAGCAAATCGATAACCAGCGTGAAGACTTTGTCCGTATGGGGGTTATCGGGGACTGGGACAATCCTTATCTGACTATGGATTTTGCCTTCGAGGCCGACATCGTTCGGACCCTCGGGCGGATCATCGAGCGCGGACATCTGCACAAGGGCTTCAAGCCTGTGCACTGGTGCCTGGACTGCGGTTCTGCGCTGGCTGAGGCCGAAGTCGAATATGCGGACAAGCAGTCGCCGGCGATTGATGTGGCGTTTACAGCGATTGATCCCGAGGCGATCAACCGTGCCTGCGGCCTTGAGGGAACGGATCCGGTGGCTATTCCCATCTGGACAACAACGCCCTGGACCTTGCCGGCCAATCAGGCGGTGAGTGTGCACCCGGATCTCGACTACGTGCTGATCGCCGGCGGCAAGCAGCGGCTCCTGATTGCCGAAGCGCTCGCTGAGCGATGCGCCGAGCGCTATGGTCTCGGGGAACCTGAGGTGCTCGGCCGCTGCAAGGGCCGCGATCTTGAGCACCAGCTGCTCCAGCATCCATTTTTGCAGCGCAAGGTGCCGGTGATCCTCGGTGAGCATGTGACGGTAGACGCAGGTACCGGTGCCGTACACACGGCGCCGGCTCACGGTCAGGAAGACTATGCGGTGGGCAAGCTCTACAACCTGCCGGTCGACAACCCGGTGGCGCCCAACGGCGTATTCAGCGATGACACCCCATACTTTGCCGGTGAGCATGTCTTCAAGGCCAATGGGAGTATTGTCGCAGCTCTTCAGGAGCGCGGCGCGCTGCTGCATCATGAGGATTATCAGCATTCCTATCCGCACTGCTGGCGACACAAGACGCCGCTGATTTTTCGGGCGACGCCGCAATGGTTCATCAGTATGCATCAGAACGGTTTGCTGGACGCGGCCCGAGCAGCGATACCGCAGATTCAGTGGGTGCCGGACTGGGGTCAGGCGCGTATCGAAGCGATGCTGGCGGATCGGCCGGACTGGTGTATCTCCCGGCAGCGCACCTGGGGCGTGCCCATCACGCTGTTTGTTCACAAGGAAACATCCGAGCTGCATCCGGAGACCTCGGCGCTGATCGAGCAGGCGGCGCAGCGAATCGAGCGGTCCGGTATTGAGGCCTGGTTCAGTCTCGATCCACAGGAGCTGCTCGGTGAGGATGCGGATCAGTACGACAAAGTGACCGATACGCTGGACGTCTGGTTTGACTCCGGAGTAA
>CAZGGN010000088.1:2073-4437 GCA_964525195.1 uncultured Congregibacter sp. | reverse complement strand
TTTGGAGAGGCCCCCTACAAAGCCGTGCTGACGCATGGTTTCACCGTTGATGGCGACGGGCGCAAGATGTCGAAGTCCCTGGGCAATATCATTCCCGCGCGCAAGGCGATGAATGAGCTGGGAGCAGACATTCTGCGGCTGTGGCTGGCATCAACGGATTACCGCAATGAAGTTGCGGTATCCGATGAAATTTTTAAACGCACCGGCGATAGCTATCGGCGAATCCGCAACACCGCGCGCTTTATGCTCGCGAATCTCTCCGGTTTTGATCCCGCCGAGCACGCGCTGGCTGACGCCGATCTGCTGCCGCTGGATCGTTGGGCGGTCGATAGCGCCGCGCGCCTGCAGGAGGAGTTGCGTCAGGCCTACGATGCCTATCAGTTCCATCTGGTCTGCCACCGGCTGCATAACTTCTGTGCCGGGGAGATGGGGGGCTTCTATCTCGACATTATCAAGGACCGCCAGTACACCACTGGCGCCGACAGTCTGCCCCGGCGCTCGGCGCAGACCGCGCTGTACAAGATTGCGGATGCCATGGCGCGCTGGATGGCGCCGATTCTGTCGTTTACGGCGGAGGAGATATGGGAGAACCTCCCCGGTGAGCGCGAGGATTCGGTGTTGCTGGCGGGCTGGGGCGAGCCACTGCTGCGTCTTTCCAGCAACGACAGCATGGACGCAGGATTCTGGGATCAGCTGATTTCCGTTCGAACGGCGGTCAATAAACAGTTGGAGGTACTGCGCGGCGCCGGGGAGTTGCGCGGCTCGCTGGATGCCAAGGTCACGCTCTACTGCGATGGCCGGCTGGCTGAACGACTTGCGAGTCTTGGGGATGAGTTGCGCTTTGTCCTGATCACTTCTGAGGCGACGGTAGCCGACAGTGCCTCTGCGCCCGATGATTCGGCCGCTACGGAGGTCGAGGGGTTGCGTCTGATGGTACGTGCCTCGGATGCCGAGAAGTGCGAGCGCTGTTGGCATCGGCGGCCGGACGTGGCTACGGATGCGGCGCATCCTACTCTGTGTGCCCGCTGCGTTAGCAATGTGCAGGGGCCGGGCGAGGAACGCCGCTTTGCCTGAGGCGTCGCACCGCAACACCCGCTGGTATGCGCTGGCGCTGACGGTACTTGTCGCAGACCAGTTGGGGAAATGGATTGCGTCGTCGCAGCTCAGCTACGGAATGCCCGAGCGAATCTTTAGCTGGTTCAACCTGACGCTGCATCACAATCAGGGCGCTGCGTTCAGCTTTCTGGCAGGTGCTGGGGGCTGGCAGCGCTGGTTTTTTACCGGCCTGGCGGTGCTGGTCAGTACGGCGATTGTGTTCTGGCTGCGTGAACTCAAGGCTCGCCAGTGGCCCCTGGCCCTGGCCCTGGCCATGGTCCTGGGCGGCGCCCTGGGCAATCTCGTCGACCGCGTGCGTTTGGGCTATGTTGTGGACTTTATCAGCGTCCACTACCGTGACTGGTATTTCCCGACATTCAATATCGCCGATGCGGCCATTTCTGTTGGCGCGGCACTGATTATTCTCGACAGTCTGCGCGCCAGCTCACGGGACGCAAGTGAATCCTCCTCTGCCTGAATCGCGTAGGAGTGGGTATGGCAAGCAATCTATTGTGCAAGGGAGTTCTATGAACCTTAGCGTAGGTGAGGGTACCCGGGTATTTCTGAACTTTGCGCTGACCCTTGAGGACGGCTCGGAGGTCGACTCGAATTTTGGCGGTGAGGCCGTGAGTTTTGCGGTGGGCGATGGCAGCCTGTTGCCCGGCTTTGAGCGTCAGCTCATGGGTATGCAGCCCGGGGAGCGCAAGCTCTTTCAGGTGCTGCCGGAGGATGCCTTCGGGCAACCCAACGAAAACAACGTGCAGCGTATACCCCGCAATGGTTTTGACGACGCGATGGAGCTGGAGCTGGGGTTGGTGTGTTCCTTTGCCGATGCAGCCGGGGGCGAGGTGCCGGGCATGGTGGTCGCTTTTGACGAGAGCGAGGTCACCGTAGACTTTAATCACCCTCTGGCAGGTCGTACCATCCTGTTTGATGTTCACATTCATCGCATAGAAGCTGTGGAGTTGCACTAATGCAGATTCAACTGGCGAATCCCCGGGGCTTCTGTGCGGGCGTCGATCGCGCAATTGATATCGTCAACCGGGCCCTGGAAGTGTTTGGCGCGCCGATTTATGTGCGCCATGAGGTCGTGCACAATCGCTTTGTGGTCGATGATTTGCGTGCCCGCGGCGCGGTGTTCGTCGACGAGCTTGAAGAGGTCCCGGATGAGTGCATTGTCATATTCAGTGCGCATGGGGTTTCCCAGGCGGTACGCAAGGAGGCCGATGCGCGGGGCCTGAAAGTCTTTGATGCGACCTGTCCCCTGGT
>CAZGGN010000088.1:0-1931 GCA_964525195.1 uncultured Congregibacter sp. | reverse complement strand
GACGATACGGCAAGGGTCATTGATGCGTTGCGGGCCCGCTTTCCCGCCATTCAGGGACCTCGGAAAGACGATATCTGTTACGCGACCCAAAATCGCCAGGATGCGGTTAAGCAGCTTGCCGGGGACTGCGACCTGATGCTGGTCGTAGGTTCCGTGAACAGCTCCAACTCCAACCGGCTTCGGGAACTGGCTGAACGCATGGGCGCCAGAGCGTACCTGCTTGATCGCGCTGACGAGATTGACCCCGCATGGCTGGTGTCGGCTAGCAGGATTGGCGTTACTGCCGGGGCTTCCGCACCGGAGGTTCTGGTGCAGGAAGTAATAGAGCGCCTGCGTGAACTCGGTGCAGACGATGTCCGGGAGGCCGATGGGCGCCCGGAAAATGTCACCTTCAGTATGCCCCGGGAATTGCGTCTGCGACCGGTTGACTAGGCAGGTCCCCTAGCAGGTCAGGTTGCGGCCGTGTCGGTCCTCACGGATACCGTCGTTGTTGCTGTCGCGGGAGAGATAGGACCTGCCTGACTGATTCAGCACGAGGGCGCGCGCATGGCGTACGTCCCTGCCGCTCTCGCAGTAGTAGAGGGTGCCGTTTTGCCAGCTGGCGCCGTCACTTCTGAAGGTGATATAGGTCCTGGCGAGGGACGCGCGCCAGCTGATCTCTCCGCTTTCCAGAGGCCAGGTCGCCTGTCGCAACAGCGTCTCGCCCGCATCCAGCCGGTGGTTGTTATTGCTATCAATAAATACAACGATACGGTGGTGGTGATTCCAGTCGCGGGTACACACATTGGCCGGATCGATAGCACAGATGGTCACCGGTTCGGTGCGTGTCACCGCGGCGTAGCGTGCATAGGCCAGGGTTGACTGCATATGATGCATGGCGGTGCGGCTGTGTGCATCGGCGATGATGCGGGAAAAAGAGGGCGCAAGGACCAGCAGGCTGGTCCCGATGATTGCCAGAACGATCAGAAGCTGGATCAGAGTAAAACCGTTTGACGGCGAATAACGCGGCGCAGACATGGTGACCCTCGACTAAGCTCGGAGTCGCTCTATCTTCTTTCGCTGAGACCTCTAATCGAACATCAGAAGCGTTAGCGATCAATCATCCAGCGCGAGTTTTTTCATTCGATAGCGCAGGCTGCGGAAACTGATGCCCAGTGCCTGAGCGGTCTCCGTGCGATTCCAGCGGTGCGCCTCGAGAGCCTCACTCAGCACGCTGCATTCGATATCTGCCAGATAGGCGTCGAGGTCCCCGGCGACCGCACTGAGGAGTCCGGCATCGCGGCTGTTCTCATTCACTGCTGCGGGCGTTTCGATACTGCCGATTTGCAGGTCGTCGGCGTGAATCGTACCCCCCTCGCAGAGCGCAAATGCGCGCTCCAGCATGTTCTCGAGTTCCCGAACATTGCCTGGAAAATGATAGCGCTGCATGGTCTCCAGAGCATCCTTCCCCAATGTCGGCGCCACACCCTGATGGGCGTCAGCAATTCGACTCAGCAGCGCCTGCGCGAGCGTCGGTATATCACCCTTGCGCTCGCGAAGGCTGGGGACTTCAAGCTCGATCACGTTGATTCGGAAAAACAGATCTTCGCGAAAACGTCCGGCGGACACTTCCCGCGCCAGCGTTTTGTGGGTCGCCGATAGCAGGCGAACATCCGTAGGAAGTTCTTCATTGCCACCTACCGGTCGCACGCGCTTCTCCTGTATTGCACGCAGCAGCTTGACCTGCATAGGCAATGGCAGGTCTGCGACTTCATCGAGAAAGAGTGTGCCGCCCTCAGCGGCCTGAAAAAGGCCCAGCTTGTCGCGACTCGCTCCGGTAAAACTGCCTTTGAGGTGACCAAAGAGCTCGCTCTCAATGAGCTCTGCCGGAATCGCGCCGCAGTTGACCGCGACAAAGGGACCGGCGGCGCGGGGGCCGCGCCCGTGAATAC
>CAZGGN010000087.1:0-11398 GCA_964525195.1 uncultured Congregibacter sp. | reverse complement strand
GAGCCGGCAAACCCCGCGCAGGAAGATGCGCCCCTCGCCGTCATGTTGGATCGCAAAACGCCACTGATCATGGGCGTTCTTAATATTACCCCTGATTCTTTCTCCGACGGCGGCCGCTGGTTGCGAGAGGGTCGTCCCGATCTTGAGCCTCTGGTGCGTGAAGCCCTCGCGATGGTGGATGCGGGCGCAGCGATCCTGGATATTGGCGGTGAGTCGACCCGTCCGGGAGCGGCGGCGGTTTCGGAGCAGGAGGAGCTTGATCGAGTGTTGCCGGTTATCGAAGCACTCAGCAGACAATGCGATACCTTGCTCTCCATAGACACCAGTTCTCCCACGGTAATGCGCGAGGCGGCTGCCGCCGGAGCCGGACTGCTGAATGACGTGCGAGCGCTGCAGCGGGATGGCGCGCTGCAGGCGGCGGCAGACCTGCGGCTACCTGTTTGCCTGATGCATATGCAGGGTAGCCCGGACAGCATGCAGCGGGCTCCGCGCTATGACAATGTGCTGAGCGAGGTGAGTGGATTCCTGCTTGATCGCGTGGCGGCCTGTGTCGCCGCCGGTATTCCCGAATCACAGATCCTCCTCGATCCGGGTTTTGGTTTTGGCAAAATGCTCGAGCACAACCTGCAGCTGCTGGACGCCCTGCCGGAACTCGCCGGGCTGGGTTTTCCCCTGCTTGTCGGCTTATCACGCAAGTCGCTGATTGCTAAGATTACCGGCCGGGATATTGATGCGCGTCTCCCGGGCAGTCTCGCGCTGGCAATGCTGGCAGCGCAGGGCGGTGCGTCGATCCTCCGGGTACACGATGTGCCCGAGACCGCAGACGTGCTGCGCATCCTTCAGGCTTTCAGGGAAGTCAACAGCCAATGATAAAACGCTACTTCGGTACGGACGGTATACGCGGACTGGTGGGCGAGGCGCCTATTACGCCGGATTTTGTACTGAAGCTCGGTTGGGCCTGTGGTCGGGTGTTTACCCGGTCAATGACTACCCGGGGGCGTTGCAGCGTGATTATCGGCAAGGACACCCGGGTGTCGGGTTACATGTTTGAGTCGGCCCTTGAGGCCGGACTGGTGGCGGCGGGTGTGGACGTCAAGCTCCTCGGTCCCATGCCTACGCCGGCGGTGGCGTTGATGACCCGCACCCAGAACGCTGATGCGGGGATTGTAATCAGCGCTTCCCACAACCCCTATTATGACAATGGCATCAAGTTCTTCTCGGCGACGGGGTCCAAGCTGCCCGATGATGTGGAGCTGGCTATCGAGGCCGAGCTGGACCTGCCTCTGACCTGTGTTGAGTCGCATGATATTGGCAAGGTCCAGCGTGTGGTCGATGCGGCCGGGCGTTATATCGAGTTTTGCAAATCCACAGTGCCTGAGGGCTTCAGCCTGCGGGGACTGCGCGTTGCCATGGACTGCGCTCACGGTGCGACCTATCACATTGCTCCGAGCGTTCTGTCCGAGCTGGGTGCTGAGGTTATTCCCCTGGGAGTCTCGCCCGACGGCTTCAACATCAACGAGGGCGTAGGGTCTACGGACATGCGCCGTCTCGCTGAAACAGTCAAAGAGCGCGGCTGCGATCTGGGTATTGCCTATGACGGCGACGGTGACCGTGTGCTGTTTGTGGACGATCAGGGCAATACGGTCGATGGGGATCAGTTGCTCTATGTGATTGCTCTGCACAGACTCCGCGCCGGTTCTTCTGATGCCGGGGTCGTCGGAACGCAGATGTCCAATCTCGGTCTGGAGCTCGCCCTGCGTGAGCAGGGGCTGCAGTTTGTCCGGGCCCGGGTGGGTGATCGTTATGTACGGGAGATGATGGAAGCGCAGGGCTGGCATCTCGGTGGAGAATCCTCGGGGCACCTCATCTGCTCCGATGTGACGACAACGGGAGATGGGATCGTGTCATCGCTGCAGGTCCTGCTTGCGCTGCGCAGTTTTAACACCAGTTTGCGCGGGATGCTCGACCAGGTTCCGCTGTTTCCCCAAACCATGATCAATGTGCGGGTGGCACCCGGAAGCGCCGTGCAGGATAGTCCGGAGATTGCTGCTGCGGTACGGGCGGTTGAAGCTCAGCTCGGGGACAGTGGGCGTGTATTGTTGCGCCCGTCCGGGACCGAGCCCGTTATTCGCGTCATGGTCGAAGGGCGCGATTCGGGGCAGGTGGCACAGCTGTGCCGCTCTCTCGCGGACAGCGTGGAAGGACTCCTCACCGGCGCCTGAGGGTTTTCTGTCGGCGCTGGCGCCGCGTTAATTTATCCTCCTTCGTCTTGCCCCGGGGGAGCGCCTTGGGTAGTATTGCGCGCCCTCGAGAAGCGGAGCCTCTCGCAATGCGCGAACCATTGGTCATTGCCAACTGGAAAATGCACGGTGACGAGACGACTAATCGGGCGTTGGTTCTGGCGTTGCTCGCATTGCTGGATGATCGCGGGGCCGCCTGTGTGCTGTGTCCACCGTTTCCCTACCTGAGACAGCTTTCAGAGTTGCTTCAGGGCAGCGCGGTGATGCTGGGCGCGCAGGACTGCAGCCACTCTGATGCCGGGGCTTACACCGGTGAGGTGGCGGCTCAGATGCTCGCGGACTGCGGCTGTGGCTGGGTGATTCTCGGCCATTCAGAGCGACGCCAGTATCATCAGGAGTCTGATGCGCTGGTTGCAGCCAAGATGTCGGTTGCCATGCGCAATGGATTGACCCCGGTGCTGTGCGTTGGCGAGACCCGCGAGCAGCGCGAGTCGGGGCAGGCCGAGGCGGTGGTGGCGTCACAGCTGCGCGGGGCGTTAGTTGATATGACGGATCTGAGCGGCGTGGTTGTCGCCTATGAGCCGGTCTGGGCCATCGGTACCGGACTGACCGCCTCTCCGGAGGAGGCGCAGGAGATGCATGGGCATATCCGCGAGGTTTTAGGGTCTTTAGATGGCGAGCATGCCGGGAGTGTCCGTCTGCTGTACGGCGGCAGTGTGAAGGCAGATAATGCGGCGGCGCTTTTTGCGCAGCCTGATATAGACGGTGCGCTGGTAGGCGGGGCGTCATTGGACGCGGAAGCATTTGCGGCGATTGTCAGAGCCGCTTGAGCTTCACTAATTAAATACGCGGGGGTCGCCGGCATGGCGAGGTCCGCGATGAGGTTGAGGACATGAGCGCAGAATTGATTGAGCAGCTGATACTGGTCACGCACCTGTTGTTATCGCTGGCAATTATCGGCCTGATCATACTGCAGCAGGGCAAGGGCGCGGATATGGGGGCATCGTTTGGTGCCGGCGCATCGCAGACCCTGTTCGGCAGCACCGGCGGTGGCAACGTCCTGACCCGGGCGACCGCGTGGATGGTAACGCTGTTCTTTGCGACCAGCTTCGGGCTTGCGGTGATCGCCAAGGATAAGACATCGGGTATGGATGAGTTTGTTATCCCGGTGCCGACAAATACAACGACCAGGACACTGGACGCCGGGGGCGAAGCTGTGGATGATGTGCCCGCGGTTCAGGAGAGTGATCTCCCGACGCTTGATGACAGCTCGCCGGTGCTGACCACAGACGGTCAGGACCCGGTGGAGCAGGCTGCAGCAAATGAGGATTTGCCACAGCCCTGATCGAAAAACATGCCGAAGTGGTGGAATTGGTAGACACGCTATCTTGAGGGGGTAGTGCGCACTGCGCGTGGGGGTTCAAGTCCCCCCTTCGGCACCATTACAAGCGACCTGATTATCCTCCCATGGATCTTCGGATCGACAAAGAGCCCTGTGATGACAGGGCTTTTTTGTTTCGGGTGAACTGCTGCTAGTGCCCCGTAGTGCCGCGTGTGGAGCTGAGTGTAGAGCTGCGTGCCGCGAGCAGGAGAAATACTGTCCGGGAAAATGCCATGTCTGACTCTCAACGGCCACTGGAAGGCCTGCGCGTGATCGAAATGGGCCAGTTGCTGGCCGGCCCCTTTACCGCAACCATCCTGGCCTATTTTGGCGCTGAAGTGATCAAGATTGAGCCGCCCGGCGGGGACCCTCTGCGCGCCTGGCGAGTGGTTCAGGATGGCACTTCCCTCTGGTACCGAAGTCTCGGGCGCAACAAGAAGAGCGTCACTCTGGACCTGAAATCGGAGCGCGGTAGAGACCTGGCGCTACAACTGCTTCGCGGTGCCGATGTGCTGGTGGAGAATTTCCGACCGGGTCTCATGGAGGAGTGGGGCATGGGGCCCGAGCAGGTCAAAGAGCTCAATCCCGGGCTCGTTTATGCGCGCATATCCGGCTACGGGCAGACCGGCCCGGCGGCAAATAAGCCGGGCTACGCCTCAGTAACCGAAGGCTTCGGCGGATTTCGCTACATCAACGGCAAGCCCGGAGAAGCACCCGTGCGCCCCAATATCAGTCTCGGCGATACGGTTTCGGCGATACACGCCGCCCTGGGTATCGCTCTGGCACTCATTCAGCGGGCCCGGCCTGACTCCGGGCTTGGGCAGGTTGTGGACGTGGCGCTGTATGAGTCTGTGTTTAATCTCATGGAGGGGATTGTGCCGGAGTACGACGGTGCCGGCGTCATCCGCGAACCCGCCGGCACCACGCTGACGGGGATTGTGCCCACCAATACCTACTGCTGTGGCGACGGAAAACACGTCGTGATCGGCGGCAACGGCGATTCTATCTTCAAGCGCCTGATGACCGCGGCAGGCCGCCGGGATATGGCGGAAAACCCGGCAATGGCCAATAACGCCGGCCGAATTGTCCACGAGGCTGAAATCGACAAGGCGCTTGCTGACTGGTGCGCAGCTCATTCCTCAGCCCATGTGATCAACACGCTGGAGGCGGTGCGG
The DNA here is from genome assembly GCA_964525195.1 of uncultured Congregibacter sp. GTDB lineage: Bacteria > Pseudomonadota > Gammaproteobacteria > Pseudomonadales > Halieaceae > Congregibacter. The sequence continues at coordinate 6,602 of CAZGGN010000087.1, read as the reverse complement.
GTACCCGTGGGGCCGATCTACAGCGTGGAAGATATGCTTGAGGACCCGCAGTATCAGGCCAGGGGAATGTTTGAAAGTGTAGAGATAGATGGCAAGCCCCTCAAGATCCCGGCTATTTTGCCCAAGCTCGATGCGACCCCGGGCCGCACTGACTGGCCGGGGCTGGGGATTGGCAGCCATAACGACGAGGTGCTGCGGGATATTCTTGAGCTTGACGAGGCCCAGATCGAGAGCCTGCGTGCGGATGGGGTGATTGCCTGATGGTGGCCGCCGCACCGGCAATTGATGAAAATACGTTTACGCTTGCGTGACGCGAAGGGCGCACCTATAATACGCGGCCTCTGAGGGGGCAGCTTAAGGGAGTGTCCCGCGAAGCAGAGTCGGAAGCGCAAGCCAACGACCTGTATCGCAGAGAGAAGTTTTGATGCGGGGTGGAGCAGCCTGGTAGCTCGTCGGGCTCATAACCCGAAGGTCGTCGGTTCAAATCCGGCCCCCGCTACCAACAACACCGTTAGCTCCAATGACCGGCGGTGTGACTAAAAAAGCCCCTTTTGGGGCTTTTTTATTGGCTTCGCGTAGCACTCCTTGAGTGTGTAGCGAGAAGCCCTGGCGAATGGAAAAGCAGGCAGGACTGGCATTGAGCGCGCGTGAAGACAAGCTGCATACATTGCTCGCACCCACGGTCGAGGCTCTGGGTTTCGAGCTGTGGGGTCTTGAGTACCTGACTCAGGGCCGGCACAGCACGCTGCGGCTTTACATCGAGTCAGAGAGGGGCGTGCTGGTAGAAGATTGCGCCCGGGTGAGCGAGCAGGTGGGCGCCCTCCTCGATGTTGAAGAACCTATCAGCGGTGAGTACTCGCTGGAAGTGTCCTCGCCGGGGGTGGACCGTCGCCTGTTCCGGCTGGACCAGTACGCCGCGTATAGCGGTGAAGAGATTGAGCTGAAATTACGCAGCCCGTTTGAGGGCAGGCGCAAGTTCAAGGGCATCCTCCGGGGTGTCGAGGATGGGGATATTGTGTTGCTCGTGGATGATCACGAGTATCTGCTGCCCTACGGAGACGTGGACCGGGCGCAGCTGACACTGCGTATCTAAGCAGCCCCCGGGGCTGTCGTGACGAGGTTTGAGAGCGATGACAAAAGAAATATTGCTGGTAGCGGAAGCGGTATCCAACGAGAAGGGAGTGTCCGAGGACATCATCTTTGAGGCGATCGAATCCGCCCTCGCGATGGCGACCAAGAAGCGCTATGACGAAGATGCCGACATCGAAGTGACAATCGACCGGAATACCGGCGACTACGAGACGGTCCGGCGCTGGCTGGTGGTCCCCGATGATGAGCTCGCGCTCCTGGGCACCCAGTTCACGACCGAAGAAGCGCTGGAAAAAGACCCCGCGCTCAAGCCTGGCGACATTTACCAGGAGCAGGTTGAAAACGTCGGGTTTGGTCGTATCGCCGCACAGACCGCAAAGCAGGTCATCGTTCAGAAGGTCCGCGACGCCGAGCGTGCGCAGGTGGTCGAGCAATACGAAAGCCGTGTCGGCGAACTGATTGCAGGCACGGTCAAAAAAGTGACCCGGGATAATGTGATTGTCGATCTGGGGAACAACGCCGAAGGGCTTTTGCCCCGTGATCAGCTGGTCGGTCGCGAGACTTTTCGCATTAACGACCGCGTTCGCGCAATCCTCACCGAAATCAGCACCGAAACCCGCGGTCCGCAGTTGATTCTCAGCCGCGCCTGTCCGCAGATGCTGATTGAGCTGTTCAAGATCGAGGTGCCGGAAATCTCCGAGGAGGTCATTCAGATTCGCGCTGCGGCGCGGGATCCGGGTTCCCGGGCAAAGATTGCGGTCAAGACCAACGATCAGCGCATTGATCCTGTGGGTGCCTGTGTGGGGATGCGTGGATCGCGCGTTCAGGCGGTTTCGAATGAGCTCGACAATGAGCGCGTCGATATCGTGCTATGGGACGACAATCCCGCGCAGCTGGTGATCAACGCCATGTCGCCGGCAGAGGTTGAATCCATCGTCGTTGACGAAGAGAGCGGCACCATGGATGTCGCCGTTGCCGAGGATAATCTGGCGCAGGCGATCGGCCGTGCCGGACAGAACGTCCGTCTGGCGAGTGAGCTGACAGGCTGGACCATCAATGTAATGAGCGTTGATGAGGCCCTGGAAAAGCAGGAAGCCGAAGCCGGACAGGTCATTCAGACCTTTATGGATAAGCTCGACGTCGACGAGGACGTTGCCGGCATTCTGGTGGACGAAGGTTTCACCACGCTGGAGGAGGTGGCCTACGTGCCCATGGAAGAAATGACTTCCATTGATGGTTTTGATGAGGATATCGCCGAAGAGCTTCGCGCTCGCGCCAAGGATGCGCTCCTGACGCTGGCGATCGCCTCCGAAGAAGAGCTGGGCTCCAAGGAGCCTGCGGAAGATCTGCTGACCATGGACGGTATGGATCGTCATCTTGCCTTTGTGCTCGCCAACCGTGGCATTGTGACCATGGAAGACCTGGCCGAGCAGGGCGTGGATGAGCTAATGGATATTGAAGATATGACCGAAGAGCGCGCCGGCGAGCTGATTATGACTGCTCGCGCGCCGTGGTTCGAGGAAGAATCGGCCTGATTACCCCGAAGATATTCGTACAGGGTAAACGGGCTACAAGGGAGACAGCGCGATGGCGCAGGTAACAGTACAGCAACTGGCAGAAACCGTAGGAGCTTCCGTCGATCGCCTTCTGGCGCAGATGAAAGACGCGGGTTTGCCTCACAGTGAAGCAGAAGAAGCGGTTTCCGATGAGGACAAACAGACACTGCTTGCGTTCCTGAAGTCCAGCCATGGGGAATCCACCGCAGCGCCGAAGCGCATCACGCTCAAGCGCAAGACGATCAGTACGCTGCGAACCGGTGGCTCCCAGGGCAAGAAGACGGTCAACGTTGAAGTGCGCAAGAAGCGCACCTATGTGAAGCGTGACTTGACCGAGGAGTCCGGCGAAGAGCTGGCACCGGAAGCAGCATCGGAAGAACTGGTAGAAGTCGTGGCGGAGCCCGCAGTGGAGCCCGAAGTCGCGGCACCCGCGCCGGTGCCGGCTCCCGAGCCCGAGCCCGAGCCGGAGCCCGAAGACGAGAAAGATCTTGATCCGGAAGTGCTGCGCCAGCGCGCGGCAGCACGGCGGATGAAACGCGAAGAGGAAGAAGCTGCGGCACGCGCCGCGGCGATTGCTGCACGCAAGGCCGAGGAAGAGCGCAAGGCCGCTGCGGCGGCAGCCCCTCGGACGGCCGCACCGGCAGCCGATGCCGCGCGCAAGCCCAAGCGTTTGCACGAGGCACCTCCGACAACACTGGAGCAGCGCAAGAAGAAAACGCGTGGGCGTTCGGCCGGTGAGCCTTTGGGTCGCGGCAAGCATCGCGGGCACAACCTTTCCCTCTCGGACCTCGAGGCGGCCGAATCCGGCGCGCCCAGACGTCGCGGTGGTCGCAGGAAGGGCAAGGCCACGCACGAGGAACATGGTAAGCATGGATTTGAAATGCCGACGGAGAAAAAAGTCTACGAGGTTGAGCTGGCGGATATGATTTCCGTGGCCGGTCTCGCGCAGCAGATGTCGGTCAAATCCGGTGTCGTGATCAAAGAACTCATGAAGCTGGGCGTGATGGCCAATATCAATCAGATGATTGATCAGGACACGGCAACGCTGGTCGTTGAGGAGCTTGGGCATACGGTCAAGCTGATCAGTGCTGACGAGCTTGAAGACAATCTTACGGAAACCCTGGCGCTGCACGAAGGCACGCTGGAGCCGCGGGCTCCGGTGGTGACGGTCATGGGTCATGTTGATCACGGTAAGACGTCGCTGCTGGATTACATCCGCAAAACCAAAGTCGCCTCTGGCGAGGCGGGCGGTATTACGCAGCACATTGGCGCCTATCACGTGGAAACCGGGCACGGCATGATCTCCTTCCTCGACACCCCTGGCCACGCGGCCTTTACCGCGATGCGTGCCCGCGGTGCCAAGAGTACGGATATCGTGATTCTGGTAGTGGCTGCCGATGACGGCGTTATGCCCCAGACCGTTGAGGCGGTGCAGCATGCGAAAGCGGCTGAAGTGCCCCTGATTGTCGCAATCAACAAGATGGACAAGGAAGGCGCGGATCCGGATCGGGTCAAGAACGAACTGGCAGCCAAGGACGTTATCCCCGAAGAATGGGGTGGTGATTACCAGTTCATTCCCGTGTCGGCACTGACCGGTGACGGGGTCGATGCACTGCTGGACGCCATTTTGCTGCAAGCTGAACTGCTCGAGCTCAAGGCTTCGCGAGACGTGCCTGCGCAGGGCATCGTCATTGAATCGCGTCTTGACAAGGGCCGCGGTCCGGTGACCACGCTGCTGGTGCAAAGCGGAACGCTGCGTCAGGGCGACATTGTGCTGGGAGGCCTGCATTACGGTCGCGTCCGTGCCATGCTTGACGAAAATGGCGAGCCGATTACTGAAGCGGGGCCGAGTATCCCGGTCGAGATTCTGGGCCTGGACGGAACGCCGGATGCCGGTGATCAATTTGCAGTGCTTGAGAGCGAGAAGCGCGCGCGGGAACTGGCTGCATTCCGCCAGGAAAAGACCCGGGACAACAAGCTGCAGCGCCAGCAGGCCGCCAAGCTCGACAATATGTTCGAGAGCATGACCGCCGGCGAGAAAAAGACGCTCAATGTCGTGGTCAAGGCCGACGTGCGTGGCTCCCTCGAGGCGATTCAGTCCTCGCTGCTGGAGCTGGGCAACGACGAAGTACAGGTCAACATCGTGTCCGGTGGGGTCGGTGGTATTACGGAGACCGACATCAACCTGGCGATGACGTCCGAGGCGGTGGTGTTCGGCTTTAACGTTCGGGCTGATAATTCGGCGCGACGGCTGGTCGAGAGTGAGGGCGTGGATCTGCGTTATTACAACGTGATTTATGACCTTATCGACGATGTGAAGCAGGCCCTCACGGGTATGCTGCCCCCGGAAATGCGTGAGGAGATCGTCGGTATTGCGGAGGTTCGCGATGTATTCCGCTCGCCGAAGTTTGGCCAGATTGCCGGCTGCATGGTGACCGAGGGAACCGTGTATCGATCCAAGCCGATTCGTGTTCTGCGCGATAACGTCGTCATCTACGAGGGTGAACTCGAATCGCTGCGCCGCTTCAAGGACGATGCGAGCGAAGTGCGCAATGGCATGGAGTGTGGCATCGGTGTGAAGAACTACACGGATGTCAAAGTCGGCGACCAGATCGAAGTCTTCGAAGTACGTGAGATAGCGCGCAGCCTGTAAGGGCGACGCAGCGAGTTGGAACGCCAATGGCCAAAGAATACAGTCGCACGGAGCGGGTAGGAGACTACTTGCAGCGCGAACTCGCACTGATCATTCAGCGCGAGCTTCGCGACCCGAGACTGGGCATGGTCAGCATTACGGCGGCGGAGGTCAGCCGCGATCTGTCTCATGCGCGGATTTACTACACGCTGCTCGGCTCTGATACCCCTGAGGACGCCAAGCCGACGACCGACGTCCTCAACAAGGCCGCGGGGTTTTTACGCTCTGCCCTGGCCCGGGATGCCTCGATGCGCAGTGTTCCGCGCCTGCGGTTTATTTTTGATACCAGTGTTGGTCGAGGGCGGGATCTCGAGGCGCTGATCAGTCGTGCCACCGAGGCCGATGCGCTGCGTCACGTCCATAACGACGGTGAAGAAAGTAAAGAGCGGGACGGGGAAAGCTAGCGATGGCTCGCAGCCGCCGCGGGCGAGCGGTGTCGGGTATCCTGCTTCTCGACAAGCCCCTGGGGCTCAGCTCCAATCAGGCCCTGCAGCGTGCCAAACGGTTGTTTGGCGCCGCAAAAGCCGGCCATACGGGCAGTCTTGACCCTCTTGCAACCGGCGTGCTGCCTCTGTGTTTTGGCGAGGCCACCAAGTTTTCTCAGTACCTTCTGGATGCCGATAAGGGCTACGACAGCACCTTTGTTCTCGGTGCAGGCACTAGCACAGGGGATTCGGAAGGGGAATGTGTCTTCGAAGCGGATGCGTCGGGCATAGACCTGCAACTGCTGGAGCAGACACTGGACGGGTTTCGTGGTGATATCCAGCAGCTTCCGCCGATGTTTTCGGCGATCAAGCGCGACGGTCAACCGCTCTACAAACTGGCCAGGGCGGGAGTGGAGGTCGAGCGAAGCCCACGGGCTGTGACAGTGCGCAGGCTGGAGCTTCTGGATTTCAGGCCCGGAGTACGTGCCGAAGTCGACCTCCGGATTGCCTGCAGCAAAGGAACCTACATCCGCTCTATCGCGATGGATCTTGGCGAACGCCTCGGTACCGGCGGCCATGTGAGCGTATTGCGACGTACCCAGGCCGGGCCTTTCGATCTGTCTGGCTGCGTGACCCTGGAAACGCTGGAGGCATTGCGCGAACGCGATGATCTGGCCGCCATGGACGCACTGCTCAAGCCCATGGATGAGGCGCTCAGGCATATTCCGCTGCTGAAACTGCCGGAATCCAGCGGTTTCTATCTGCGCCAGGGTCAGCCGGTGCTAGTGCCAAATGCGCCCTGTGATGGTATGGTGCGCGTCGCTCTGGAGACCGGTGAGT
>CAZGGN010000086.1:0-11533 GCA_964525195.1 uncultured Congregibacter sp. | reverse complement strand
GACGCACTGCCGGTAGTCGAGGAGGTGGACCTGCCTTTTGCCTCTAAGGTTCGCACCGAGTTCGACGGCCAGGACGTTGGAGTAATGCATGCCTGCGGCCACGACAACCATGTATCGATTCTCATGGGCGTCGCCGAGGTGCTGGCAGGCATGGGTAAAGCGCTTCCCGGAACCGTCGTCTTTATTTTTCAGCCAGCCGAAGAAGGCGCGCCAGAGGGTGAAGAGGGCGGAGCCGAACTGATGCTGCGCGAAGGCGCCTTCGACAATCCGCGTCCGGACGTGGTCTTCGGGCTGCATGTGTTTCCCTACCCCGCCGGTGTGATCGCCACGCGCCCCGGTGGCCTGATGGCGTCCTCCGACTCCTACGAGATCACCGTTCAGGGCAAGCAAACCCACGGTGCCATGCCGTGGGCGGGCGTCGACCCCATCGTGACCGCGAGTCAGATTGTCCTCGGTCTGCAGACCATCGTGTCGCGTCAGCTGGACGCCACACTGACTCCCTCGATCGTGACCGTGGGCCGAATCCAGGGCGGTGTGCGTAACAACATCATTCCTGACTCCGTTGAAATGATTGGCACCATCCGCACCTTCGACGCCGATACCCGGCTGGATATTCACAAGCGCATCACGCGCACTGCGGAGGGCATTGCGGCCGGCGCAGGAGCGACCGCCGAGGTTGATATCGACCTGGGATATCCGGTCACACGCAACGACCCGGACCTGTACCGGCGCATGGCACCGACCCTGCGCCGGGTAGCTGGCGATGATTTTATCGAGGCCCAGCAGACCACCACCGCCGAAGACTTTTCCTACTTTGCCAACGAAGTTCCAGGGCTGTTCCTGTTCCTCGGCGTTGGCGCTGATGACCCGAAACTCGTCTACCCGAATCACTCGCCGCGCTTTTATGCCGACGAGCGGGCTCTACCAGTAGGTGTTCGTGCGCTTACCGCACTCACCCTGGACTATATGGGCGACGCCGGCAGCCAATAGCAAGTGAGCGATGCGGAGGGGAGACTCACCGCATCGGCGTCGTAAATCAGTCAGGCCGAAGGCTATGGGTTCCCTGCTCTTGCGGTTTCAGTCGTGAAAAGCGGCGTCGTGGCCCGCGCCAGGCGCTGCAGGATAAATCTCGTCAAAGGTGGCGAAGATGTCCTCGAGGGGAAGGTCGTCGAAACTGCCGCGCTCGCGCACATACTCCATATGCCGACGCCCGCGGGTGTCGTAGGGATGCATGAGCGCACCGTGCACCGGATCGAATTCCAGAGCCGCCACTCCAAAACGCTCGCAGAGCTCAATGTTGAAGGCCGTAGACAACTTGACCCATTGTTCGCCCAGCCAGAGCTGTGCATAGCCGTGCCAGGCAAAAAGATCGGTGCCCATGCTCTCGCTGAGCTTGTCGCTGGTCAGATGGTTCAGCACATCGGAAAATCCCAGGCGCGCGGGAATGCCCCGTGCGCGAGCACAGGCGGCCAGTAACACCGATTTGGGCACGCACCAGTTGCTGCCCGCGCCGGCAATGACACTGGCCCGGTAGGCGGCCGGGTCACGTGAGACCTGATAGGGGTCGTAGCGAATCCCATCGCGCACGGCGTAGAACAGCCGCTCGGCCACACTGACCGGGTCCCCTGCATCCCCGACTGCCTGCGCCGCGTAGGCACGCACGGCTTCACTGTCACTATCGAGGAACCAGGTGGGGGAAAGCGTCTTGGAGTCGGGTGTCACAATGATCTAGTCCTCAGACTGCACTCAGGGGTTTGGTGTGCGAGGGTGTGCTTCGATCCTCACAAAACCTCCGCCAGATCCCCCTTGGTCTCCAACCAGGATTTGCGATCCCCCGCGCGTTTTTTGGCGAGCAACATATCCAGCATTTCGTTGGTGCCATCGCCGGAATCCAGACGCAGCTGTACCAGCCGACGGGTATCTGCGCTCATGGTTGTCTCACGCAGCTGCAGCGGATTCATCTCACCGAGCCCCTTAAAGCGTTGCACGTTGACCTTGCCGCGCTTTTTCTCGGCTTCGATACGGTCGAGAATGCCCTGCTTCTCCGCCTCATCCAGGGCATAGAAAACTTCCTTGCCAATATCAATGCGATACAGCGGCGGCATGGCTACATAGACATGTCCGGCGGACACCAGAGCCCGGAAGTGCCGTACAAAAAGAGCGCAAATAAGTGTGGCGATGTGCAGGCCGTCGGAGTCCGCGTCGGCCAGGATACAGACCTTACCGTAGCGCAATCCGGACAGATCATCGCTACCCGGATCCATGCCGATGGCAATCGATATGTTGTGCACTTCCTGGGAGGCGAGAATTTCCTGGGAATCGATCTCCCAGGTATTCAGAATTTTTCCCCGCAGGGGCAGGATTGCCTGGGTTTCGCGATCGCGGGCCTGCTTGGCGCTGCCCCCGGCTGAGTCACCCTCGACCAGAAAAAGCTCCGAGCGCATCGGGTCTTCGCCAGAGCAGTCCGCCAGCTTGCCCGGCAGTGCGGGGCCGGCGCTGACTTTCTTGCGCACCACTTTCTTGGCACTGCGCAGCCGCCGCTGGGCATTGTTGATACACAGCTCCGCAAGCGCCTCCGCATCGGCGGTGTGCTGGTTCAGCCAGAGGCTGAAAGCATCCTTGGCCACACCGGCCACAAAGGCCGCCGCCTCGCGAGAACTCAGGCGTTCCTTGGTCTGACCGGAGAACTGCGGATCTTCGAGCTTGGATGAGAGCACATAACTGCAGCGCTCCCAGATATCGTCGGGCGTCAGCTTGACGCCCCGGGGAAGCAGCGAGCGCAGCTCACAGAAGTCGCGCATCGCATCCAGCAAACCCGTGCGCAGCCCGTTGACGTGGGTACCGCCCTGCGCCGTGGGAATCAGGTTAACGTAGGACTCGGTGACCAGCTCGCCGCCGTCCGGCAGCCACTGCACCGCCCAGTCCACCGCCTCGCTGCTCCCGCTGAAGCTGCCGATAAAAGGCTCCGTGGGCAGGGTGGGAAAACCCTCGGTAGCCGCGAGCAGATAGTCCGTCAGGCCATCTTCGTAGTACCACTCCTCTTTCTCGTTTTTCTTTTCATCGAGAAAAGTCACCCGCAGCCCGGGACAGAGCACCGCCTTTGCGCGCAGCACATGCATCAGTCGCGGCACAGAAAAGTTAACTGAATCAAAGTACTGGGGATCCGGCGTAAAGCGGACTTTGGTGCCGGTGTTGCGCTTGCCGCAGCTGTCGACAACTTTCAGCTCAGAGGTTTTCTCGCCTCCGGCAAAGCTCATCTCATGAACCTGGCCATCGCGACGAATCGTCACGGTCAGCTGCTTTGACAGCGCATTGACCACGGACACGCCAACGCCGTGCAGGCCGCCGCTGAACTGATAGTTTTTGCTGGAGAATTTGCCGCCCGCGTGCAGCGTGGAAAGGATCACTTCGACCCCGGGCTTTTTCTGCTCCGGGTGCATATCCACGGGCATGCCACGACCGTCATCGCTGGCCGACAGAGAGCCGTCCGCGTGCAGAATCACATCGATCTGCCGCGCGTGGCCGGCGAGGGCCTCATCGACACTGTTGTCGATGACCTCCTGGGCCAGGTGGTTGGGGCGGGTGGTGTCGGTGTACATACCGGGGCGCTTGCGCACCGGTTCCAGGCCGGTTAAGACCTCAATGGATTCGGAAGAATACTCGCTCACTGCGGTAGCAATCGCCTGGCTGAAAGGACCGCGGCATTGTACACGGGAGGATCCTCCGTCGCTCCCTGTCGTGAGAGCGGGGAGACAAATTTACAGGTACCCGCCGGATTCCTTATCAACGGGAAAAATCTGCGATTCGGCCCGCGATACGCCGGTACGCAGGCTGCCATCGGCATCGAGCTCCAGCCAGCGGTAGCCCGGCGCGCGGCCATCGACCGCAAAATCTTCCTGATTCGGAAGGAACTGTACGCAGGTAGAGGGGGTGCAAAGCAGCCGTAAATCCCCGCAGCGCTGATCAAGCTCCTGGTGAACATGGCCCCAGAGCACCGCGCGAACATGAGCGTAGGAGCCGAGAACGTCGAAGAATGACCGCGCATCCGAGACCATCTGCTCGTCGAGCCAGTCGCAACCCACAGGGATCGGCTGATGATGCAGACAAACCAGGGCATACAGCCCGGCATCGCGGCCTGCCGCCAGGCATTCATCAAGGCGCTGTAACTCACTGCGACCCAGATGTCCGCCGACTTCACCGGGAATCTGCGAATTGAGCATGATGATCTGCCAGGCACCGACGCGGATCTCTCCCGGCAGCCTGTCCGCCCCGGCCACAGACAACATGACGTCGCGCAGATCATGGTTGCCGGGGAGCCAGAAGTGCTTCGGCGTGACGAGGTCGAAGTAATCGATAAGGCGGCGATAAGCATCGCCCGCACCCGAGTCAGCCAGATCACCGGTGCCCAGCAGAAGATCCGGCGCCGGATACTCGGCTTTCACCAGATCGATAATGGCCTGCAAGGAGTAGTCGGTATCCAGCCCGAGGAGTTTGCCGCCGACCAAAGCCTTGAGATGCGTATCGGTGAGCTGGACGACCCGCACGGTCTTTCCCTGCACACTCAGTTCGCAACAACTGTTCTCGCTGGACTGCATAATTGATCGCGCCCTCAGGCGCGCTGGACACCGGGGGTCAACAAACCAGAAATATCGGCCTGTCCATGGTGCAGGCAGTGCGAAAGCCACTCCGCCAGAAAGCTGTTCTGCTGGAGCTTTTCGTCTTGCTGGTGCATAGAGGGGTTGGGGTAGCTATAGCGCCCCTGGGTTCTGTCTGCACTCTGAAAACGCACAACTTCGAGCATACCCGCGTCGTGATAGGCCCGCGCTTCGATATCAAGCGGCGAGAGCCAGCTCAGGTCCCGGGATCCCGCACCCGCCGAACGAAAACACTGCAACCGGCAGAGCGTCGTGTAGCGGCTGCGCTCAAGCACCTCGATGTGTACCTGCACCCCATCAATAGAAAAATGCTTGCTGTTGCGGCTTTCGTAGTCGGGAAACAGTCGAAGCAGACGCAGGTAATTGGCCTCACACAGAGCGTGAAGCTGGCGCAGATCCACTTTGTAGGAGCTCTTGATCACCAATTCTGTTCCTGTCGTTGTTTCCATTGCTCTGAATGGTATTCGCATCGAACGCTGAACCAATTACGCCCGATAAGACGTATTTGACACGATGTTCACCGATTAGAGCCCTGAATTCGACCAACTGTCGGGAAAACACGACCAGCCGATAAGTGCATCGCTGGCGTTGCCTCGAGTGTAACACCTAAGATTATGGGCAAGTGTGGCGCAGGATTCACGCGTTTGCAGCACTGCGAAGCAGTCCGCATAACTGATAGAATTCGCGCGGCTTTTTCATCGTTTCCAAGGATCCAGATATGCAGCTTCCCGGCAAGGTCCTCCTCGCCTCTCTGACGGCCTTTATTGCCGTTAGCTCCCAGGCAGAATCTCTGCGCGACATTTATGAGCTTGCGCTTGAAAATGACGCGACCCTCAAGGCCCAGCAGGCACAATACCTGGCAGGGCTTGAGGACGAAAATGCTGCGCTGTCGCAACTGCTGCCGCAGGTGACTGCGAGCTACAGTCTGCAGAACACCGATACCGACACCACCAGCCCGGGGATTATCGGCTTTGACAACACCGGCACGCCGGTTATCGGGGACACCTTCGACAACACCGATATCGATACCGACCGCTACCAGGTGACCTTGCAACAGGCCATCTTCAATCTCCCCGCCTGGTTTTCCTTTCAGTCCGGTAAGGAGCTTTCCAAGCAGGTCGAAGCCAGCTTTGCCGCGAATCAGCAAAATCTTATTGTACGTGTGGTAGAAGCCTATCTGGCCGTATTGAGAGCGCAGGATAATCTGCGCGCCTCCCAGGCCCGGGAAGAAGCCTTCGGACGGCAGCTGGAGCAAAACCAGCAGCGCTTTGAAGTCGGTTTGATCGCGATTACCGACGTCTATGAATCCCAGGCTGCCTTTGATCTGGCGCAGGTTGACCGAATTGCCGACGAAAACTCCGTCGCCGTGGCCCTGGAGAATCTCTCGGTACTCACCGGCAAGCGCCACGACACCCTGGATGTGCTGGTCGAGGATTTTGAGGCCAACCTGCCCGAGCCCGCCGATCGCGGTACCTGGGTAGAGTTTGCTCTGGCCAACAACTTCAATCTGAAAGCCTCCCAGTACGCCGAAGAGGCCGCACGGCAAAATGCCAAGGCACGGCGTATGGCCCACGCGCCCACCATCAGCGGCACAGCACAATATTCAGAGTCAGAAACGACCGGTTCACGCTTCCAGGATCCGGCAGGTATCTTCAACTTCCCACCGAATCAGCAGCGCGATCAGGCCCTTCTGGGTATCGAAGTATCCGTGCCCCTGTACAGCGGTGGGGGTATCAGTGCGGAGCGCCGACGCGCGGCGCAGCAGTTTAATGCGGCGCGGGAAGAGCGCATCAACCTGACCCGACAAACCGTCACCAACGCCCGGTCGCTGCATATGACCGTGGTCAATGATGTGGCGCGGGTCAAAGCCCGCCTCCAGAGCATCAAGTCATCAAAGAGCGCACTGGATGCGACTCAGGCGGGCTACGAAGTGGGCACCCGCAACATCGTGGACGTGCTGAACGCGCAGAACACGCTGTTTATCGCCCTGCGCGACTACGCAAACAGCCGCTACGATTACATCGTCAATACCCTGCGTCTCAAGGAACAGGCGGGGCTCCTGAGCCCGGACGATGTCATCACGCTGAACAGCTTCCTCGAGCAGGCGCCGGCCCCCACCAGCTCAGCTATGAGCACCAAGTAAACGCCGAACCGCTGTATTCAGGGCGTCCAGCGCGCCCCGGTTGGCGTCCATCACAGCCAGCGCCGCACAACCCCGGCGGCGCAGTCCTTCTTCATCAGCCAGCAGCGACGGCAGCTGCGACAGCATTTGTGCTGCATCGGCGTATTGCAGCAGCGCCCCCGCCTCCTTCAGACGCCGGGTGATATCGGCAAAGTTAAACATCGAGGGCCCGCAAAGCACCGGGATACCCCAGGCTGATGCCTCCAGGGGATTATGCCCGCCCCGGTCAAAAAAACTGCCGCCGATTACGGCCAGATCCGCAACACCAAAGAGCTGCAGTAACTCTCCGAGCGTATCCACCAGCAGCACATCTGTCTGCGAGTCCGGGATCTCGCCCCGCGAACGCCGCGCAAGCTGCCAGCCATCGGCCCGGCAAAGTGCATACACCTTGTCAAAACGTTCGGGATGCCGGGGCGCGAGCAACATCAGGGTGGCAGGATTTTGTGCGCGCAGCACCGTCAGCATCTGTAAAGCAATCTCGTCTTCCCCCTCGTGGGTGCTTGCGAATATCGCGACCGGGCGCTGCGCGAGCTGCCACTGAGCACGGAGCGTTGCGGCCTGTGCGCGCAAATCCGCATCAAGCTGCACATCAAACTTGATGCTGCCGGTGACCGAAACCCGCGACGCATCCATCCCCAGCGCAAGGAAGCGCTGCGCATCGCTATCGCTTTGGGCACCAATCCAGTTCAGGGCGCTGAGCATATCCCGCGTGCCTGAGGGGAATCGCGCATAGCCCGCAGCCGAGCGCGCCGATAAGCGGGCGTTCGCCAGCATGATCTGACAGCCCGAAGCGTGGCTGTAATGCAGCATATTGGGCCACAGCTCAGTTTCCATGAGCACCAGCAGCTCCGGTTTGATCCGCGCAAGAAAACGCTTTACGGCTCCCGGCGTATCCCAGGGAGCGTAGACGTGAAAAACCCGCTCACCGAAGGCATTGCAAACCTGCGCCGATCCGGTAGGCGTTGTGGTCGTAACAATCAGCCGATGATCCGGCCATTCGGCGAGCAAACGTTCAATCAGCGGTCGCGCCGCCAGGGTTTCACCCAGAGAAACAGCGTGGACCCAGATGCCGGGCCGCTGATCATCTGGCGAAGGAAAAATACCGAAGCGCTCAGCCAGGCGCTGGCGATAGGCCGGAGCCCGCCGGGAACGCAGCAGCATACGCAGCACGATCAACGGCAACAGAAGAGTAAACAGGGCGCTATAGGCCAGGCGCATGGCAGCTTGCTGCCCTCATCGCGGATCAGGCCGCAGCATAACGGGCCTTTGCGGTACAGACCACAGCTTGCCAGTGCGCGAGCGCAACGGTAGTGTCGGCAACCCCAGCGCAGCGACTGAACAACCGTGGCCTCAAATCCAGCTATCCCCCCGGCAATCGATATCCACAGCATCAAGGGCTTTTTGTCCCCCGCAGAAGGCGACGCCCTGCTCGACTGTGCCGCGAAGCTGCCCGGTGACGCTCCGGCCCTTGAGATCGGCAGTTACTGCGGAAAATCCACGGTCTATCTGGGGCTGGGCTGCCAAAGCAGCGGACGCGCTTTATTTGCCCTGGACCACCACCGGGGCTCGGAGGAGCACCAACCCGGCGAACTGTTTCACGACCCCGAGCTGGTCGATTCGAGCGGCACCTTCAGCACCCTCGACAGCTTCCGGGCGACAATCCAGGCCGCCAGCCTGGACGATACGGTCATTCCAGTGCTCACCAGCTCCGCACAGTTTGCGGCGGCCTGGTCGGGAGAGCTCAGTCTGGTGTTTATCGATGGCGGACACAGCCTCGACGCGGCGCTCCTGGACTACCGCAACTGGTCGCGGCATATCGGCAGGGGCGGCCGACTGGCGATCCATGACGTTTATCCTCGATCCGAGGAGGGTGGTCAGGCACCCATCGCCGTCTATCGACTGGCAGTGGCATCGGGCCTGTTTAAGACAATCGCTTCGGTGGACAGCCTGCGTATTCTTGAGCGCTGCTAGCCCGAAAGCCTGGTCGGACCGGCTACTTGGCGCGTCGCGCCAGCGCCCGGGCATCGGCGCCTAAAAGCTCGACGCGCGTAAAAATATTGGCTGCGCGAGTGTGTTGCGTGAGGGCGTCGGCGGCCAGCAGCACGGCCCCGGCGGTCCAGGTCGGACGCTCTTCGGGCCAGAGCAGCTCTTCGACAAACTGATAGCCGGTCCAGTAATCGCCCTGATCGCTGCGCCACTGATGCAGCCAGCTGTAAAGCTCCACCGCCCGCGCGTGATCACCGGCCGCCAACAACGCCATCACCAGCTCGCAGGACTCCGCGACAGTCACCCAGGGTTCTTCCACGACACAGCGGCAACCCATGCCCACCTCAACAAACTCGCTCCATCGCGCGGCAAGGCGCTCGCGCGCGGCTGCGCCGGTGATCACACCGGTGAGCACCGGATAAAACCAATCCATCGAATAGCGGGACTTGCTCTCCCAGGTCCGATCAAAACGCTCAGGTCGGTTGCGCAGCGCGTCGCCGAGGCGATGGCGCGCCGCCAACCAGTTTGGCCGCGCCTCACTCAGCGTCACGGCAATATTGTGTGCACACTCAAGACTTTTATAAATTGAGCTGCAGCCGGTAATCAGCGCATCGCCCCGGGGGCTGCCGTTGTCGTCCACCGCCCAGTCAATCTCACCGGCATCTGACTGCAGGGACAGCACAAATCCCATCGCCCGATCCACAACGGGCCATAGTTCCGCCAGAAACCCCCGATTCCCGGTCACCAGATAGTGATGCCAGAGCCCGGTCGCAACATAGGCGACGAAGTTACTTTCACGACGTTCGCAATTATCCGGCTCGCTGTCACGGTAGGCCGCCCACCAGCTTCCGTCCGGCAGCTGCTGCTGCGCCAGCCAGCGATAGGCGCGCTCAGCGGCCACCCATTCTCCACCAATCGACAGACCCATGGCCGCCTCAACGTGATCCCAGGGATCTGCGTAATTGCCGGGCGACCAGGGTATTTCTCCGCTTTTGAGCTGGGCATCGCGAATCGACGCGATCGTCGGCGCGAGAAAATCCCGGGGGAACAGCCCGGTGGTGAAGTAGGGGCCGCTCATCTGCGGACTTTGCGGAAATACATCACGACACTTTTACCGAGAAATGGATTCAGCAGGCGTTCGAGGGTCTGCGTAAAGGCTGGATGACGCATCATATCCCAGACGAGGAAGCGATGATATTGGCGGATCAACCCGTTGCGCTCCCGATTTTTCCAGAACAGACACTGCAACCACCAGTAAATCGTATGCAACGCGTGTGCGCCGTGGCGAAAATAGGCCTCAAAGCCCTGTCTCTCGATATCCGACGACAGGGACGCGGCATCAAAAATCCGCAGATGCCCACCGAGCACCTGGTGATAGTCCCGCGACAACGCCCAGCAGATGCGCTCGCACCAGGCCCGGGGAACACTCGCGCAGAAACGGCCCCCGGGCTTCAGCACCCGATGGATTTCGGCAATTGCCCCGCGATAGTCCGGAATGTGCTCAAGCACCTCGCTGCAGATCACCGCATCAAAGCTCGCATCGGGAAAAGGCAGTCGAAGTGCATCGCCGGCAAGCACGGCAAACAGCGCCCCGCCTTGCGGCGCCTGCTCACTGAATTCCTCCATGCGCTGCCTGGCGGTAGCCAGGTCTTTCAGCGACAGGTCCACACCTACCGCATCCACGCCATCCAGAGCGCAGGCCGCGATCACGTGACGACCTTCGCCACAACCCAGATCCAGTACCCGCTGCCCGGGCTGCATCGGGAAATAATGCCGATCAACGGTCTGCATCGGCGATTACCCCCCGGTAGTATTCGATCATTTGCTCAGCGCAGACGGTCCAGCTGAAGCGATCCAGAATGCGCTCGCGCCCTGCGGCGCCGAGCCGCGCCCGCTGCGGCTCATCATCCAGCAACTGCGCTATGGCCTCCGCAAGTGCTTCCGCATCGGCAGTGGGAACGATGACGCCCGCGTCGCCAACGATTTCGGACAGCGCACCACCGTTTGTGGAAACCACCGGCACCGCACAGGCCATCGCCTCGCCGGCGGGAAGTCCGAAACCCTCGTAAATCGAAGGCACAACTGCAATCGTGGCCTCGGCGTAGTGCCGAACCATTTCTCCCGTACTGATGCCCGATACAAACTGTACGCGATCGCGAATATTCAGCCGATCCAACAGCTGCTCGGTCTTGCCTCCGGGCTGCGGCCGGGCCACCACCAGAAGCTCCAGATCCGGATAGCGGGGCAGCAGCGCAGCATAGGCTTTTAACAGGTAGCGGAGCCCTTTCAGGGGAGCATCAGCGGACGCCGTGGCCATCAGGCGACGCCTGCCGCGAACAATATCCGTATGCGGACGAAACACTGCGGTATCGATGCCGTTGTAAACCAGGTCGATTTTTTCCGCGGGTAAGCCAAAGTCTTCAGCAATGTCCATCCGCGAGCGCTGGGATACGGTAATCACGTGGCGCAGCTGGCGTATGACCCTGCCCTGCATGTGTAAAAAGGAGTGCCAGCGACGCACGAGCAGGCGCTCGTGCCAGCTGCGGGCGGCGCGCAGGGCGATGCGAAGATCGTGGGTAATCGGATGATGTACCGTTGTCACCAGCGGGAAACCCTCGTTCTGCAGCTTCAGGACGCCATAACTCAGGCTCTGGTTGTCATGAATCAGGTCGTAGTGGCGCCCTTCGCGTCGCAGGTACTTCCGTACCCG
>CAZGGN010000085.1:0-11610 GCA_964525195.1 uncultured Congregibacter sp. | reverse complement strand
CAGTTGATCGATGCGCCGATACACATGGCTTCGATTCAGCGATGTCGGTGAAGCCAGGCCGGCTGAGGAAATGAGGTCGAGAAGGGCGTGGGTGGTCTCGGCCTGAAAGCGTGCCACGCGCTGTCCCTTGTCGCTCACGTCCAGGCCGCGTACCAATCGCGGATTCTGGGTAGTGATGCCGGTAGGGCAGCGATTGGAGTTGCACTCCAGGGACTGAACGCAGCCCAAGGCGAGCATCATCCCCCGGGCGCTATTGCAGAGATCCGCCCCGAGGGCCAGGGCACGCGCAAGGTGAAAGCCGGTGAAGATCTTGCCTGAGGCGATGACGCGAATCTGCTCCCGAAGACCAAAGCCGACCAGCGTATCGGTGACAAAGGCGAGGCCGTCGAGCAAGGGCATGCCCACGGAGTTGCTGTACTCAAGCGGCGCGGCGCCGGTTCCCCCCTCGCCTCCGTCCACGGTGATGAAGTCCGGGGTGATGTCGGTGTCCAGCATTGCTTTGCAGATAGCGATGAATTCGCTCTTGCGTCCCACACAGAGCTTGAAGCCGACGGGTTTGCCGCCGGAAAGCTCGCGCAATTGCTGGATAAACTCAAGCAGGCCGATGGGACTGGAAAAGGCGCTGTGTGCAGAGGGCGAGAGCACTTCGGTGCCGACCGGTACCTGACGGATCCGGGCGATAAGATCGGTGTTTTTGCTCGCCGGGAGTATGCCCCCGTGACCGGGTTTGGCTCCCTGGGACAGCTTGACCTCAATCATCCTGATTGCCGGCAGTGCAGCCGTTTCGGCAAAACGCTGCGGCGAAAACTCGCCGCTTTCACTTCGGCATCCAAAATATCCGGTCCCTACCTGCCAGACCAGGTCACCCCCGTGTTCCCGGTGAAAGTCTGAGACACCGCCTTCGCCGGTGTTGTGATAGAAACCACCAATTGCGGCGCCGCGGTTCAGCGCGCGGATCGCGTTATTGCTCAGCGCCCCGAAACTCATGGCGGAGATATTCAGAATGGCGGCCGCGTAGGGCTGTTGGCAGGCAGGCCCGCCGATGACTACGCGGGGGTTGTGGTCAATCTCCTCGATATTCCGCGCGGCAATCGAATGCGCGATCCATTCATAGCCCTCGCCATAGGTGTCGACCTTCGTGCCGAAGGGCAGGCTGTCAAGATCGCCCTTGGCGCGCTGGTAGACGATGGAGCGAAACATACGATTGATCGGCGCGCCGTCGGTTTCGGATTCAATAAGGTACTGACGGACAAACGGGCGCAGGGATTCCATCAGCCAGCGTCCTCTTCCGACGAGCGGAAAGTTGCGCCGCAGGCTGTGCTTCTTCTGCTGCATATCGTACATACCCAGACAGAAGCTGCTGAGGGTCAGCAGAAAAAACAGCCACAGGAAGAGACTATCCAGTCCGGCAATGAGCGGGATGCACACGAGTAGTGCATGCACGAGGAAGAAAGCGGCGCGTGACAAAGACGTCTCCTTAGGGAAAAAGCCAGGGTTTTAGCTGTTCGCGGTTCTCGAGCACGATTTGCTGGGCGAGGGGATTTTCCTGTTCATGTTCCGGGTCGAGCTGAAGCAGCCGCAAAAGATAGCTGACGAGTGTCGCCCGGGTTTGCAGGGTCAGCCTTCCGGACTGCATGGCGTAGTCCTGGGCAATAACGTCCCGCTGCGCACTACTGAGTCTGGGGTCTGGTGCAACAACGACGTCCACAATCTGTTGCCAGTCCCGGTCCCCGGCCTCGTCGTGTTCGGAGGCGTCGAGTAGCTCTGCCTCACCTCGGAAACGACTTAAAACAAAGTCGCGATAGGCCAGATTTTTTTCGCACCAGGCCCGCACATGCCAGCGAAAGCCGGTGAACACAAGGGTGTGTGGAACAATAATGCGGCCCTCGCGATCGGGGTTCTGCAGAGACACGTAGTCCACCTCAAGCCTCAGCTGCCCGCGGGCCGCCTGAATCATCGGCCGGAGAATGCGGGGCGAAACCTCCCGGCCCGGTGGACTCAGTTGTTCGACATTGGCCGTAGTCAGCGGGAGGCTTTCAAAGACGCCCATAATCTGCTCGTCCCGTGTCATCAGGTGCAGGTACTCGTCGGCGGTTCCGCGCGTGACCCGGGGTTGGAACTCCTGCGTGGGTTTATAGCCCTTCAGATACTTGTCATATTCGAGGTTGCCCGGCGCGATGTCACGGATATAGAAGTTAATGTCCTTGCTGGCCTGTTGACGGCCGATCCCGAAGCAGCGTGTCAGGTGCCCGGTGGTCAGCCGTCCTTCCCAGAGGCTGATAATTTCGATGTAACGATAGCGAAGGAGGTGGTCCCAGCGATAGGGCCAAGCGCCCATAATAAATTGTCCTCGACTTGCCGGTCAGGATAACCAGAGTGCTTACCGAAGGCCGAACCCGGTGTCCGGGTTTCTCTCAGGGTAGGAAAGACGAGACCTTCCCAGGAAGGTCCCGGAGTCGCTTTGGCGCTTAGCTTTCGTCCATCTTCTTCTTGATGGCAGCCGCCGCTTCTTCAGCTTCCGCCTCGGCATCGTCTGCCAGTTTTTCGGCTGAGTCCGTCATGTCGGCCATCTTTGTCGCGGCCGCATCGGACATTTGATCCATCTTTTCGCCTGCGGAGTCGGCCATTTCATTCATCTTGTCGCTGGTCGCTTTGGCCATTTCGCCGGCGGAATCCATGGCGCCATCAGCGGCGTCTTCGATCGACTTCATCGCATTCTTGCTCGCGTCAACCGTGCTGTCGGCCATTTTCCCAGCCTTGTCCATGGCACCTTCCGCCATCTCAGAGGCTGACTTTGCCGCGTCTTCCGCTGTGCCTTTGGCTTTGTCCACATCTTCTTTACTACATCCGCCCAGAGTCAGAAGAAGGGCAGAAGCGGCGATAACGCCGATGGTCGCTTTTAATCGCATGGGTAGTTCCTGTGTGTAGCAGTAAAATAATCAGCGCGGCGTATGCCGGCGCTGCACATCGAAGAGGCTAACCCTAAGCCCGACGCAGGTAAAGCCTGCCGAGCGGGCTCCCCGCGATCCTGTCAAGCATGCCTTCAACAGAGCAGCCGGGTGATCTGAGCGCTCAGCGCTGCGTAAAATAGTTCACGCGCTGCGCCAGTGCCTGCCGATAGAGGGGCTTAAGTCTGCCTCCGGTGTCGGGTCGACGTGGTCAGTATTCTCAGCATAGGAGTTAACACAATGGATATCAGCCGTCGTTATGCCGCTCTCGCGTCACTGGTCTTTGCCCTGACATCGTTTATCGTCCCGGGGGCCCTGGCGGAAATTAAAGTGGGGGATATGGCTCCGGATTTTGCCCTTCAGGCCTCGGATGGCAAGGAGTACCGCCTGTCAGACTACCGCGGCAAGCAGGCTGTCGTTCTGGCCTGGTTCCCTCGCGCTTTTACCTCTGGCTGTACCGTGGAGTGCAAGAGCCTGGCGGAAAACGGGGAGCGGATTCGCAGTTTTGATGTGAGCTACTTCATGGCGAGCACTGATCCGGTGGATAAAAACACCGAGTTTGCAAAGGACACCGGTGCCGATTTCCCGCTCCTGAGCGACCCGGACGGTGAGGTAGCCAAGGCCTACGAGGTCTTTACCATGGGCTTTGCGCGGCGACATACTTTTTACATCGACGTGAATGGTGTGATTGCGCGCATTGATCGCGCGGTCAAGCCGAGCACCTCGGCTGAAGATATGATCGCCAATCTTGAAGAACTCGGTGTGGCCAGGCTGGGTTCCTGATACCGATAAATTAATCCCGCGGCTGTCCCCTGAGGACGGTCGCGAGGAGTAGAATACGCGCCCCGAAAACCGGTTGGGCGCTATGTGGCTTACCCGAACAACGCTGGTCAAGCTCTTCTTCCTGGCGCTGCCGATGGTGGTATCGCAGGGCGCGCTTGCGATGATGATGTTTGCGGATCGGTTTTTCCTGTCGCGCATCAGCCCCGTGCATGTTGCGGCCTCCCTTGGGGGCGGTGTCTCCTTCTGGGTTTGCCTGTGTTTTTTTAACGGCATCGCTGCTTATGCGAACGCGATGGTCGCCCAGTATTACGGGCGGCGGGAAATGCACAACTGCCCGCGGGTGGTCACCCAGGGCCTGTTGTTTTCCATCGCAGCGCAGCCGTTTCTGCTGTTGCTCGCCTGGCCCATGCTGTCGTCTTTTGCCTGGATGGGGCATGCGCCGGAGCAGGTCGCGCTGGAGCGGCCCTATTTCCTGACCTTCGTTTTTGCCGGCGTATTCTTCCTCGTCAAGACGGTGTTTGCGTCCTACTTCTCGGGGATCGGCCGAACACGGGTCGTCATGATTGCCGACCTGATCGGGGTTATGCTGAACATCCCGCTCAGTTATGTGCTGATTTTCGGCCTCTTCGGACTGCCAGAAATGGGCATTATTGGCGCCGCCCTGGGTACCGTTGCCGCGGCGATTCTGACCATCGGCATCTATCTGCTGTTCTACCTCAACGCAATCCATGCTAAGCGCTTCAAGGTCCGTGAGTCTTTTGTCTACGTGCCGGGCATCATGCGTCGCTATCTGCGCCTGGGAATGCCGTCGGGGCTGGAGGTCTTGATCGGCATGGGCACCTTCAATGTGTTCCTGCTGCTGTTTCAATCCTATGGGGTCGCCGAAGGGGCGGCGATGGCGATTGTTTTTAACTGGGACATGCTCTCCTTTGTGCCCATCATGGGTCTCAACATCGCCCTGATGAGTATGACCGGGCGGGCCGTCGGTGCGGCCGACATGTCAAAAACGAACGAGGTGATCGCGGCGGGTTTTGTCATCGGGGCGGGCTACGCGAGCCTGATGGGTATTCTGTTCGTGACTTTCCGGGTTGCGTTGTTGAGTGTGTTTGCGACACCCGGACAGGATTTTTCGGCGATTCTGTCGATTGGTGCGCCTATGATGGTTGGCATGGCAACCTACGTTGTTGCGGACGCATTGCTGCTTGTTGCCAGTGGTGTGCTGGGCGGTGCCGGCGACACCCGCTGGCTGATGCTCGCGTCCGTGACTATTCACGTCGCGATGCTCCTTGTGCAAATGCTGGTGATTCTCGTCTGGGAGCTGGGGCCCCTGGTGAGCTGGTGGGTGTTTGTGTCGACGCTGATACTCAACGCGATCATCTATCTCTGGCGTGTGCTGGGTAGCCGCTGGCGCTCGCCTGATCGCCTTGCCCGCGTTATGACGGACTCTTCCTGACGCCTGGCTGGCGTCGCTTGGGGAATCAGGACTGCCGGCAGACGCCACTGCCAGCCCTACAGGTTGGCGAAGCGCCGCAGCAGCCCCAGCTCATGGCGGGATTGTTCGCGGGCCAGGAGCATCTGGCTGACCTCATATTCGATCCGTTCGGCTACCGTGTCGCGCCAGGCCTGAAGTTGCCGCTTGCTCGCCGGCCGTTTGCCCGGAGTCGGGAGCGCCAGGGGTTCCCCAAAGCTCAGGTAACTGGCCTGAGGTCGGGGCATCAGCGTGCCAAAAGAGCCGCGTAGCAGTGGGGGGACCGCATCGGGGCGCATATCTGCAGACCATAGGCCGACCTTTTTGAGGAGCTCGATAACCTGCTCGCTGTCCAGGAGGTATTCGTAAAACTCGTCCGGGCCGACGAGTCCGAAGGGCACGATCGTGTAGCCGAATTCAGCGGCGAGTTTTAAAAAGCCCAGTCGCTCCTTCCATTGCAGCTGGTATCGCGCGCTGCTCGGTTTGACGGCCTCATGGGCGCCGCCAGGAAAGACCAGGATATCCTGGTCGTGAGCCATAAGTGCGCGGGCGACTTCCGGGTGTCCCATCGTGGCGCCGCGCCGGAGCAGCGTCTTTGCGATCGCCGGCTGCGAGAACAGGAATTTGTCGCCCATCGGGCGAAGGAAGCGACCGTATTCCTCCAGCATTACCGGCAGAATGACAAAACCATCGAGTCCGAAGAGCGCATGGTTGCCAATAAACAGGCAGGGGCGGTCAGGCAGCCGTTCGCTATGAAAAATGCGCGGTCGAAACCACAGCTTCGCAAAGCGGTAGATGAGTTTTTCTTCCAGGCCGCGCGGGGGGGTGACCGTCAGGGCAGCGTTGATGTGGGCGCGCAGCGCCGCCTCATCGGCGAGGGGATTGTTGTCCTTGGCAAGGCTGTCGGTGAGCGCCATGATGTCCATCCAAGCATGCTGTCGAGCTATTGTATCGCGAGCGCGTCGAGCGACGACTGTAGCCGGGCGGGCCCGATCTGCCGATCGCGTTTTTTACAGCCCACCTATGACCGCCACTCCCGCAAACCAGGGGTGAGCCCAGGCCAGGGCGATGATTGCGATGATCGCTATCACCGCGCTCACCAGATCAGTGACCAGCGGCGGCGCCGGGGGTTTTTGCCAGACACCATCGCGACGATTGATCAGGACAATTTCCAGTAGCGCCCAGATACCCAGGCCTGAAAACAGCAACAGCGAACGAGAGTCGCCATTCAGCAGGAGATGTGCACCAGCCCAGAGAATGACGCCCGTGAGCTGCGGGTGGCGCAGCACACGCTTGAGGAACGTTGGACGGTTGGCGATAACGAACAGGTAAATGGACATCGCAATGAGCAGG
The DNA here is from genome assembly GCA_964525195.1 of uncultured Congregibacter sp. Lineage (GTDB taxonomy): Bacteria > Pseudomonadota > Gammaproteobacteria > Pseudomonadales > Halieaceae > Congregibacter. Next base: position 5,058 of record CAZGGN010000085.1, on the reverse strand, counting down.
AGAGCGAAACTGCGCAGTTGCAGCGGGGGCGCATAAATCCACGCGGGCTCGGCGGAACGCCAGCCGATAACAATCAGCGTCAGACCCGCGAGGCTGAGTACGGCGACGATGCCTTTCAGTGCCGGTTCTCCCAGTGGTACGCGAGCCGTTGCGGTCCTCGCACTTGCAAGGCTTAAGAATAGGTGCGTACCGCCAAAGAGGATGATTCCCGCCAGTAGTAAGTCCATCCAAAATACCTCGTGGTTTCTCCGTAGGGTTCGCCCACTCAAGCACAAAAGCTCTGGAGCAGACGTTTAAAGCTCAAAACGCTCTCTGAGAAAACGCGCAATGCCGTCCGCATCGTGGTGACCGATAATGGCTGTAGCCGCGGCTTTGATACTGGCTTTGGCATTCTCCGGTGCATAGGATTCGTCGGCGTTTTCGAACATGCTCAGGTCGTTGTCACTGTCGCCGAAGCATATGATCCGGCTAAAGCCCAGCTGCTGCTTGAGCAATTCTACCGCACCGCCTTTGCTGCCGGATTGGTGGTGGACGTCGATCCAGCCCAGTCGCCGGTCTTCTATGGCGGTCCCCATATAAGCCACGAGTTGGTCTTCGTCGCTGATCATTCCCGCGACCGCCTGAATTACAGTCTCCGGCCCAATGGCACTGATATTGGTGATCTCCGCGTTTGCGGGCATTTCTGCGGCCGGGAGGACCGGAAGATTGCGCTCCCTGCCGAAGCTTTTCAGCAGTTTGTACTCAACCTTCTGGCGGAGTGGCGGGTGATAAACCGCATGGCGATCACCCGGCTCCAGAGTGAAGAAAAACGGTGTTACGCCATTGGACAGCAGCGCTTCGGCGACATGCTCAATCTCGGCCAGGGTCAGCAGATGGCGCGTGCTGTAGGAACTGGTGGCGGGGTTCCATATCATGACGCCGTTTTTGAAAATCTGCGGCAATTCAAAGCCGTGGCCTTCGAGGATATCGACTGCGCCATGCATGGCGCGGCCCGTGGCTACCGTATAGGCGATACGCCGCTCGGTCAGTCGCCGAAGCGTTTCGCGCGTGTAGGGGGTAATTTTTGACGACTTGTTAAGGAGTGTGCCGTCGAGATCAAATACGATAAGGTCCATTCCTTGATTATAACCTTCATCCAGCGGCTTCAGCGTCTGCTTTATTACCACTGACCGCATTTAAGCTTGCTATGCTGCGGTTTTTACCCTGATACGATTGGACAATGAGCCGACACCCGACAATCAAACAATTACGCTATCTCTGTGCGGTCGTGGAACACGGACATTTCGGCCGCGCCGCCCGGGCCTGTCACGTGTCCCAGTCCACGCTCAGTGCCGGGATTCTTGAGCTCGAAGAGGTGTTGGGGGCATCGCTGCTGGAGCGCAACAATCGCAGTCTGGTGTTAACAGGGCTCGGCGAGGAAGTCGTTGAGCGCGCCCGGGGATTGCTCCTGGACGTCGAAGATCTCGTCGCGCTCTGCCAGGCTTCTGCCGAGCCCCTCAGTGGCCGGATGCGCTTAGGCGTGATTCCCACTATCGCACCGTTTTTGTTGCCCGGGCTTCTCAAGGCACTGCGCGTCGACTATCCGGATTTCACCCCGTTTATCCGCGAAGACCTGACCGAGTCACTGATCGAAGCGCTGCACCGGGGCGAACTTGATCTGCTGCTGCTGGCGCTGCCGGTGGCAGCCGAGGGTGTGGAAACCATGCACCTTTTTGACGATCCCTTTTATCTCGCGTCGCCGGCCGATCATCCTCTGGCGGCGCGGGAGAGCCTGGATACGGCAAGTCTGCGCGGGCAGGAACTGCTGCTTCTGGAAGACGGCCACTGTCTGAGAGACCATGCCCTGGAGGCCTGCAAGTTGCGCGGCAGCGAATACAAGGTGCCTTACCAGGCGACGAGCCTCACCACGATCGTCCAGATGGTCGCCAGTGGGATCGGGGTGACCCTGTTACCGGGGATGGCGGTATCGGCCGGTGCGCTGGCGGCACCGGAGGTAACGGTGACACCCTTTGCGGATCGCTCCGTATCCCGGGAAATCGGTCTGATGTGGCGCAAGAAGACGCCACGGCAGGCCGAGTTTCATTTGCTGGGTGAATACATTATTGCTCGTCAGGGCGATTGAACCTCGATTGCCGGGCCGGGCTCTAGTCCGCCTCGTCAGTGCGCAGCGAACTCCCGCAAAAGCGACAGTAGCGTGAATCGACCTCGTGGCCGGCCCGGGCACACTGGGGGCAGTTCAATGGCGCGCGAATGGCGGGTTTACGTTGTTCGTTAAGCATATTGGCGGTAAAAATGCCCGTTGGCACGGCAATGATGGCGTAGCCGATCAGCATGGCCAGGGCAGAGATGGCCCGACCCAGGGGGGTGACCGGAACGACATCTCCGTAGCCCACGGTGGTTATCGTGACGATGGCCCAGTAAACACTGACGGGGATGTTGTCGAAACCGTTCTCGGGTCCCTCGAGCACGTAGATGACACAACCAAATACGACCATCACGGTAATAATCATCGAGAAAAACACAAAAACCTGTCGGGCTGATTGTCGCAGTGCTCCGGCGACCCGATTCGCCTCATCGAGATAAACAAGCAGGCGAAGGACCCGGAATACCCGCAGGACTCGCAGCAGGCGGACGATCAGCAGCGGTGCCGTCTGCGGGATAAGTATCGCGATGTAACTGGGCAAGATCGCCAGCAGGTCGATGATGCCGTAGACACTGAAGAGATAGGCTCGGCGATTCTTGGCGATCCAGATGCGCAGGGCATACTCCAGGGTAAAGAGTCCCGTAAAGCCCCATTCAATTGCCTTGAGCAGATCACCATACTTTTGATGCATGCCGGCCATCGAGTCGACAATGATCACGCCGACGCTGATCAGAATGACGTAGATCAGCACAATGTCGAACCACTTGCCGGCGGGTGTGTCGGTGCCGAATACGATTTTGTAGAGCCGGGCCTGGAGTGCCGTCTGCTCGCGACTCGTCATGGATTGTCCTGCTTGAGAAGCTCGGCCTTGATTAGCGGGTAGAGCATGTTGCTTATCCTGACCTGTGCTTCGACCGTGGGGTGGATGCCGTCACTTTGCATCAGCGAAGGCTCCGTGGCGATCCCGTCGAGTAAAAAAGGTCCCAGCGTGACCGGCTCGGGCTCTGCAGCCTGCACAAAGGCTTCGCGAAAGGCGCGGGTGTAGCGGGGGCCATAATTCGGAGGAATTTCCATCGGCAGAATGATGACTCGGGCTCCGGCGCCCTGCGCCAGTTCCGTCATCTGAACGAGATTGGCCTGCAGCTTGTTCGTCGGGTAGCCACGCAGGCCGTCATTGCCGCCAAGCTCCACAACGAGTAAATCGGGGCGGTAGTCCTCAAGGAGTGCGGGCAGCCGGCGAAGGCCCCCGGCGGAGGTGTCACCACTGATGCTGGCATTGATGACGCGGGCATCGCTCCAGTGCTCCCGTAATCGACTTTCCAGGAGCGCGACCCATCCCTGCTCGAGGGACATACCGTAAGCGGCGCTGATACTATCGCCGAGCACCAGAACCCTGGGGGTGAATTCAGCGGACGCCGCAGACGTTTCTGCCCAGGCGTTGGGCGGCAGCACAAGGGCCAGAGAGAATCCAAACAGCCCTAACACACGTAAAGCGAGCAACACAGGAGCGCGCATGATCATTGCAGACAATCTCGGCAAGCGGGTACCCATGGCAGAGGGAGAGCTTGCGATACTGAAAGGGATTAACCTCGAAATCAAGTCGGGGGAGACCGTCGCAATCATCGGTGCGTCCGGCTCGGGGAAGTCCACGCTGCTGGGGCTGCTCGCCGGTTTGGATACCGCGTCCGAGGGGGCCGTCACCATCGATGGGATTGACCTGCAGGGCCTGACTGAGGATGGCCGCGCCGAGCTTCGCGGCCGCGACGTCGGCTTTGTTTTTCAGTCTTTCCAGCTGCTGCCAGCGCTCAGTGCCCTGGAGAATGTCATGCTGCCCCTTGAGCTGAAGGGCGATCGCAATGCCAGTGTTCGCGCCGCCGAGTACCTGGACCGGGTCGGTCTCGCCGATCGCCGGGAGCACTACCCGCGCCAGCTGTCCGGCGGTGAGCAGCAGCGAGTGGCCATCGCCCGCGCCTTCGCCGGGTCGCCGCGCATCCTCTTTGCCGATGAACCCACGGGCAATCTGGATCGTGCAACGGGGGATCGCGTCGCGGATCTGTTGTTCGCGCTGAATCGGGAGGAGGGTACGACCCTGGTTCTGGTAACCCACGATTTACGTCTTGCCGAGCGCTGCGGGCGTCGCCTGCAGATGGATAGCGGCGAGCTCATCGAGCTCGGGTCCGCCTAGATGACATTGCTGCTGCGGATGCTGATCCGGGACTGGCGCGGGGGCGAGCTGGGGGTCCTGCTGGCGGCGCTGGTGCTTGCGGTCACGATGATTTCCGGGATCAGCGGTTTTGCCTCCGCGTTGAAGTCAGCGCTGCGACAGGAGAGCCACAGTTTTCTTGCAGCCGATCTGGCGGTGCGCGATTCGCGGCCGTTGCCCGAGTCCTGGCTGGCCGAGGCTGCGGGCCTTGTGCGAGGCCGCGCGCCGGCTCAGCACCCACGAGGCCAAGGCCAAGACGGAGGCCGCGTCGCGGACTGGAATCGGCGCAGACCCTCAGCTTCAGTTCGATGCTCTTTGCCGGGGACGAGGGCATGGTACTGACTTCCGTCAAGGCGGTCAGCGATGCCTACCCGCTGCGTGGTGTTCTGCGCCTCAGCGACACGCCCTTTGGCGAGCTTCGGGAACACCGGGGTGCCCCGCCGCGCGGCAGCGTGTGGCTTGAACCGCGCTTGTTCGCCCTGCTGGATCTTGTCATTGGCGACACGGTCAGTATCGGCGAGTCAGATTTCCGTGTGGCCGCGGCCATCCGGGGCGAGCCCGATCGCGCGGGCGGATTCCTCGGCGTGGGCCCGCGGGTCATGATGCACGTGGATGACATACCGGCTACCGGCGTGGTGCAGCCTGGCAGCCGGGTCAGCTACCGGCAGCTTTATTCGGGCTCGCCGGCGCAGGCCGACGCCTTTGAGACCTG
>CAZGGN010000084.1:9874-11810 GCA_964525195.1 uncultured Congregibacter sp. | reverse complement strand
TGGCCTCGACCATTTCTTTCTTGGCGCGTCGCGCCCGGGCTTCGCCCATGGACATGCGACGGTTGATTTCCTTGATTTCGGTAACCGTCAGGCCGGTGGCTTCCTCGATCTGTGCAATGCGTCGCTGGGCGCGCTGGATTTCTTCCTTGTGAGCGTTGAGCTTTGAGCCGTAGTCTTTCTTGCGCGCGTGGCGCGAGACCCACTTGACGTCTGACTCGTGACCCTGAAATGAGCTGATAAACTCTTTGCGCGGCATATTGCTGTAGCGCACAGCCAGCGTCATGATCTCCCGCTCCTGCTCGCGAACACCGGCCAGCGCCGAGCGCGCCTTGTCATTCAGTGGGTCAAAGACTCGCGGTGTGAACTTGAAGAACTTGAACAGCTCGCCAAGCTTCTCCATCTCTTTGACCGCGTCTTTGTGCTGGCGACCCTTGTCTGCGATGACCTTTTCGGTCTTGTTGTATTGGCGCTTGAGCGCGGTAAAGCGCTTCTTCGCCTCAACGGGATCGGGACCGCTGTCCGCCGCACTGTCGTCTTCGTTGGTTTCGCCGGCGGCCTTTGCGGCCTGCTGCTCGGCAATCTGCTGCGCAGACGGGACGTGGTCGGCCGGGTTGAGATAGCCCACCAGAATATCGGCAAGCTTGCGCTCTTCCTTGGCCACCGCCGCGTAATCATCCAGCACGCTCTTAACGGCACCCGGGTAGAAGGCCAGCGCGGCCATCAGCTCACGGATACCCTCTTCGATGCGCTTGGCGATCACAATCTCGCCCTCGCGGGTCAGCAGCTCCACGGTCCCCATCTCCCGCATGTACATGCGCACGGGGTCGGTGGTGCGACCGGCTTCGGTCTCAACCGCGGCCAGTGCAGCGGCGGCTTCCGCCGCGGCGATATCATCGGCAGAGCCGTCGCCCCCGGTCAGCAGAAGATCATCAGCATCCGGGGCCTGTTCAAAGACCTGAATGCCCATGTCGTTGATCATCTGGATGATGTCTTCGACCTGATCCGGATCCGAAATGTCCTCCGGAAGGTGGTCATTGACCTCGGCGTAGGTCAGGTAGCCTTGCTCTTTTCCTTTGGCAATCAGGGACTTCAAACGCGATTGCTGTGTAACGGCGTCGTTCATTAGGTACCTTGCTTGGGTTTGGCCGGCCGGTTAACGGCGGCGATAAATAAATCGAAAAAGTTAGCCCGCCAGTATAGCAGAAAGCAGGACAGAATGCTTACAAATGAACTTTGTTGCTTGCAGATTCGTGGCGCTGGAGGCCCGGATTCACTCGGCCCCGGGTCCGCTGCGGGCATCGAGATCGCGCAGGGCCCGGATGAGTTCGGGCAGCCGGGCTTTGTCGTCGGCAGTGAGCTGTGCATAGCTGCGACTCTTGAGGCCGCTGATCTCCTCGACGATGCGCTGGCGCAGGGGGAGCGACGACAGGCGACGCATGATGTCGGCAAACTGTTGCTCGATGCCATCTGCCGGAATCAGCCGTTCCTGACCCGCAAGCTCTGCGAGGAGTTCCCCTTCGCTGCTGCCGTGCCAGTGACCCAGAAGCATACCCGTTGAGGATTCCGGGCGTTTGTGCAGCAGTTCGATGATGTCTCGCAGCAGGTCGCCTTCGCGACCGGACAGGGCAGACAGTGCCTGCGCATCGGCGAGGGACGCGATGGTCGGCTTGTGCAACAGCAGCGCTATCGCGGCCTGGGTCAGCGTTGCGTGAGCGCGGGGTGACTCGCTCAGCGGCGAGCGCTGTCTCGGGCTGGGCTGAGAGTCGACGTCCATACCCGCCCAGTCGCCTTCATCCAGAGGCGGGGGCTCATTGCCAGAATCAAAATAGCTGTTTTCATCCGGGGGTAACTCGATGGGGGGCGGCGCCGGCGGGGGCACCTCAAGTCGCATCAGGCTGGCAAGCTCCAGCCCCGTGCGCTGCGCGAGGGCCTGGAA
>CAZGGN010000084.1:7614-9766 GCA_964525195.1 uncultured Congregibacter sp. | reverse complement strand
CTGGGTGCCCTCTTTACGCACCATGGAATCCGGATCTTCACCCTCGCGCAAAAACAAAAACCGCGCCTGGCGTCCGTCGTTCATCGTCGGAAGCGTGTTGTGTAAAGCGCGTTCCGCGGCTTTGCGTCCGGCCTCGTCGCCGTCAAAGCAGAACACCACCTCGGGGACCACCCGAAAAATGCGCTCCAGATGTTCAGTGCTGGTAGCGGTGCCCAGGGTGGCTACGGCGTAGCTGATGCCGGCCTGGGCGAGGGCGATAACATCCATATAGCCCTCGACGACGATAATGCGCTCGAGTTTGCGGTTCGCCCGGCGCGCCTCGTAGAGACCGTAGAGCTCGCGGCCCTTGTGGAAAATGGGCGACTCGGGCGAGTTCAGGTATTTGGGTTTATCGTCCCCGAGAACCCGACCCCCAAAGGCGATGACACGGCCCCGGCGATCCCGGATCGGGAAGACAATGCGGTCCCGAAAGCGGTCATAGACCCGTCCGGCGTCGTTTTTGACCAGCATGCCCGCCGTGATGGCGGTGTTTTTTGTCTCTTCGCTGTCCCCGAGAAAACTGAGCAGGTTGTCCCAGCCCGGCGGGGCAAAGCCCAGACCAAAGTCGCGGGCGATGACGCCGGTCAGGCCGCGATTTTTAAGGTAGTCGATGGCCTTGTGGCGATCGGCATGCTGTTTTAGAGCGTCCTTGTAAAAGCCCGCGCTGCGCTCCATGAGCTCGTACAGCGGTTTGTTCGGTGACTCGGATCCGGCGCTGCTGGCAGCGGACTGGCCGCGACTCTGCTCCCGGGGAACCTCAAGGCCCACGCTGCCCGCGAGATTCTCTACCGCCTGAGGGAAGTCGATGTTTTCGTAATCCATGACAAAGCCCAGCGCGTTGCCGCCGGCGCCGCAGCCAAAGCAGTAGTAGAACTGTTTCTCGGGATTGACGCTGAAAGAGGGGCTTTTTTCGTCGTGGAAAGGGCAGCGAGCGCTGTAGTTTTTGCCGGTTTTCTTGAGTTTCACGCGCCGGTCTATCACGTCAACGATGTCGACGCGATCCAGCAGGTCATCGATAAAGGCTTGGGGTATGCGTCCTGCCATGCTCAGTGTGGCGCCCGGTTGGATGGCCTAAAAATGAAAGTCGAAGCCGCTGGCGAAGTATGCCACGGGGTAGTCTGGGTGATCAGCCCGGGTGAGTTCCTCGGGGGCCTGTGATGCCTGATCGGTTGGTGCCTGCGCGCTCGACCCTGATAGGAGAGCGGCGGATCAGCCCAGGAGGCGGGCTTTGACTTTCTGGCTCACGGCGCCCATGTCAGCGCGACCCTGAAGCTCGGGCTTGAGGATGCCCATCACAGCGCCCATGGCCTGCATGCCCGAGCCGCCGGCCGAGGCGATGGCCTTGTCGATCATTGCATCGAGCTCGTCATCACCAAGCTGTGCCGGCATAAACTCCTGAATCACCGCAATCTCGGACGCCTCTTGTGCGGCAAGTTCTGCACGGCCGGCCTCTTCGTATTGCTTGAGGGAATCCCGGCGTTGTTTGACCATCTTGTCGAGCACGGCGAGAACGCGCGCCTCATCGAGCACGATGCGCTCGTCGACTTCGATGCGTTTGAACTCAGATTGAATCAGGCGAATCGTCGCCAGCCGCTCTTTATCGCGGCTTTTCATCGCCTCTTTCATCGCAGACTTGATGACAGCCTGCGTTTCCGAGGGCGTTACAGAAGAACTGGCGGAGGAATCACTCATGGGTGCGTCCCGGTCGGGATGCGGCCCTTAGTAGAGACGGACGCGCTTGCGATTCTCGCGAGACATTTTCTTGAGGTGACGCTTGACCGCAGCGGCAGCAGCACGCTTGCGAACGGTCGTCGGCTTCTCATAGTGCTCGCGGCGACGCACTTCTGAAAGTACACCGGCCTTCTCACAGGAGCGCTTGAAACGGCGCAGGGCGACGTCAAAGGGCTCGTTTTCTTTAACCTTAATGTGAGGCATGTAAATCCTGTCCTGTTGGTACCTGCCGGGGACGCAACTACGTCGCCCACCAGCGCGAGGGCGCGCATTCTATACGCACCCTGATCTTTTTGCAAAGCCCGATTTGCGGCCTTTACCCGGGCGACGCTGAGGCCGCCGATGGGGTAAATCCGCCGCCCGGACTGTCCCGCGTGCCGTG
>CAZGGN010000084.1:6880-7604 GCA_964525195.1 uncultured Congregibacter sp. | reverse complement strand
CTATACGCAGCCCAATCTTTTTGCAAAGGCCGATTTGCCGGTTATTCGGGCGGTCTGGTCGAGGCGTCTGCCCAGGCTAATCCCTTGGCCGGACTGTCCCGCGTGCCGTGGATTCATTAGACTTGCGCCTCGCGCGTCCGGGTCACTTGGGAGCCGGCGTGAGCAACGGGCCTGAAGTGAACCTCAAATGAATGTTCTCGGTATCGAAACCTCCTGCGATGAGACCGGCGTAGCACTGTACAACACGGAGCGCGGCCTGCTGGCGCACACCCTGTATAGCCAGATCGCCGTGCACCGGGAGTACGGCGGCGTGGTGCCCGAGCTGGCGTCGCGCGATCACGTACGCAAAACCCTGCCGCTGGTCAAAGAAGTGATTCAGATGGCAGGCCTGAGCGATTCGGAGGTCGATGCGGTGGCTTATACGGCGGGCCCGGGTCTTGTGGGCGCCCTGATGGTCGGCGCAACGCTGGCCCGATCCCTGGCGCTGGGTTGGGGCGTGCCAGCACTCGGTGTTCATCATATGGAGGGCCATTTGTTAGCGCCAATGCTCGAAGACGAGCGTCCCGATTTTCCCTTTGTCGCCCTGCTGGTCTCCGGTGGCCATACGCAGCTGGTGCGCGTAGACGGGATCGGCGAGTACCAACTACTTGGCGAGTCACTGGACGACGCGGCGGGAGAGGCTTTTGATAAAGCCGCCAAGATGCTCGAGTTGCCCTACCCTGGT
>CAZGGN010000084.1:3231-6870 GCA_964525195.1 uncultured Congregibacter sp. | reverse complement strand
CAATATAAACGCTGGGGCACGACGCTGGATGATGCAGCCGGGGAATGTTTTGATAAATCAGCCAAAATGATGGGTCTGCCCTATCCTGGTGGGCCGCATATCGCTCGTCTTGCGGAGTCGGGTGACCCCGAGCGGTTTGACTTCCCGCGGCCGATGATCAACCGGCCGGGACTGGATTTTTCCTTCAGCGGGCTCAAGACCCATACGCTGACGACGGTGCGCGCTCTGGAGGCCGAATCTGGCGGCGAGGGCAGCCTGAGCGATCAGGACAAAGCCGATGTGGCCCGGGCCTTTGAGGAGGCGGTGGTTTCGACCCTGGTGATCAAATGCCGCCGGGCGCTGGAGCAGGAGGGCCTCAAGCGTCTGGTCATGGCGGGCGGTGTGAGCGCCAATCGCAATCTGCGTCAGCAACTGGCGGCAATCCTGGGCAAGCAGGGCGTTGAGGTGTTTTATCCCGCACCGCAGTTCTGTACCGACAACGGGGCGATGATCGCCTACGCCGGAGCCCAGCGCCTTGCGGCGGGGCAGGTGGACGGCCCCGAGGTCAGCGTCCGCCCCCGTTGGCCGATGACGGAGCTGCCGCCCCTGAGAGCCCTTTCTGCATGAGTGATATCGTTTTTATTCGGGGTCTGCGCCTGCCAACGACGATCGGGGTCTACGGCTGGGAGCGAGAGGTACGCCAGGAACTCCTGCTGGATCTGGAAATGGCCTGGGATACGGCGCCTGCCGGTGCCAGCGACGACGTGAACGATGCGCTGGATTATTCGGCGGTCTCCCAGCGTCTGCGCGAATTTGCGGCGCAGAGCAGCTTTCAGCTCATTGAGAAGATGGCGGCCGAGATCGCTGCGTTGCTGTTGGGCGAGTTTGGTGTGGCATGGCTGCGCCTGCGATTGTGCAAGCCCGGCGCCGTGACCGAGGCCGATGATGTCGGGGTGCTGATCGAGCGGGGTCAAGAGCCGACGTGACCGCTATTTTTCTCGGGCTTGGCAGCAATATCGAGCCGGGCCGTTATCTGCCGTTGGGAATCTCCCGCCTTGAGCTGCTGCTGGGGCCTTTAAGGCTGTCGCCAGTGTATGAAGGTGCGGCAATTGGCTTTGCAGGTTCACCCTTCTGGAATCTTGTGGTTTCCGCTGACACGGCTTTGGCTGTGGGTGAGTTGCAGCAGGCCTTGCGCGAAATTGAGTACGCGCACGGGCGTCCGGCCAACGCGACGCGTTTTAGTGCCCGGGCGCTGGATATCGATATTCTGACTTTTGGTGATCTTTGTGGCGTGGTCGACGGGGTTGTGCTGCCCCGGGGCGAGATTGTCCAAAATGCGTTTGTCCTGCGTCCGCTCGCAGAGCTGGCGCCGGAAGCAGTCCACCCGGTGCTGGGGCAGAGCTATCGCGAACTCTGGGATGCCTACGATCAGCTGTCCCAGCCACTTCAGTCTGTGTCGCTGAACCTGGATTCCTCGCGCAGTTGATTCAACCGACGTATGCGCTCTTTGCGCAGGGCCTCGCCGATCGCCCTGCCTTCTAAGCCCGGCTGTTTGACCTCCGCCGCGGTCACCGCCACGGCACGGCGTTGCGCCTCCCGTAAGTAGTCAGCCTGAGGATAAGGCCGGTCCTCCAGGCCGAGGCGACCTCTGGAGTCGGCTTCGCAGGCGAGCAAAAATAGCTCCAGGCGCTCCGGCTGGCGCAGCGCGCCGGTGGCCTCAAGTAGTTTCAGGAGCGTTTCGCCGCGCAGTTCCAGGGCCCGATGCGTATGCAGATGATATTCACAGACCGTCAATGCCAGTTGTTTGTGGGCGTTCGGCACTTTGAGCCGAGTACAGACATCCTCGACCAGTGGGAGCCCGGCGCTCTCGTGGCCCCGGTGGCTGGGGAGCACGCCCTCTGGCGTAACGCCCTTGCCCAGATCGTGTGTGAGCGCGGCGAACACCACACGACTGTCTCCGGGCTCGGGGGCTTCAGTACACTGATCACTCGATAGCAGTGCTGCCTGCTTGAGAACCATCAGCAGGTGTACACCAGTGTCGATTTCCGGGTGGTACTCGGCCTTTTGCGGGACACCAAACAAGGCCTCGACTTCGGGTAGCAGCGCGGCGAGAGCCCCACAGCTTCTCAGGACTTCGATAAAAACCTGCGGGTCCCGCTCGCGCAGCGCGCGCTCGGTTTCTACCCAGAGACGTTCGGCGGGCAGATAATCGAGCTCGCCCTGGGCGACAATCTCGCTCATAAGCCGCATGGTTTCAGGCGCTACCCTGAAGCCCAGATGCGCATAGCGGGCCGCAAAACGGCCGACCCGCAGTACCCTCAGGGGGTCTTCGATGAAGGCGTCGGATACATGGCGGAGGATGCGCGCTCTGATGTCGGCTGCGCCACCGTAGGGGTCAATCAGGGTGCCGTCTTTGGCGCGGGCGATGGCGTTGATCGTGAGATCCCGGCGCTGCAGGTCTTCCTCGAGGGTAACGTCGGGATCGTAGTGAACCTCAAAGCCTGTGTAACCATGCCCCGCCTTGCGCTCGGTTCGTGCCAGCGCGTGCTCTTCTTTGCTGGTCGGATGCAGGAATACCGGAAAGTCTCTGCCGACCTGGGTGTAACCCAGCTCCAGCATTTCATCCGGTGTCGCACCGATCACCACCCAATCCTGTTCTTTGACCGGATAGCCGAGGAGTTCGTCGCGTACCGCGCCGCCGACAAGGTAGGTTTTCATGGGGTAATCTTACCAGCGGTATCAGTCGGATTTGTTGATTCGAAGCCACAGGGGTTTCAGAGGTTTTTTCACATAGGCACGAAGCTGGTGTCTTTGTTGTTGGCGTCAAAATTACACATAATCGGGTGAAAGATCTTTTTCAGCGAAGGGCGGCAGGGTTTTGAGTCTCAGGGATCATCTGCGTGAACAGGCGGCGCAAATCGAAGAGCGCGACCGTGAGCTGCGCCAGAATGAGCTGGAGCAGCAACAGTACTTTGTGCAGAGCATTCTGCCAGTCATGAAAGCGGCAGCCATCTATTTTCGGGATGTTGTGCGTGATTTGGAGATTGTTAAGCCGGCCATTTATCCGGTCTACCCGATTGGGCCCCAAGCTGAGCGAGAAGTTGTGTTCACTCAGTCGCAGTATCGAGTTTTTGTTAATGATGAACACGAGCCCACCCAGGTGAGTGTCAATAGCACCTGTGAGATTTCTGCACCCACGACCAGAGTTGTTCGTGAATTGCGTGAGGCCGACGAGTTCGAGCAGTTGCTGCGGGATATGGGGATTACCTATCACCGCCGACGTCAGGAGGATTATCGGGGCGATGGTCTTGATATTTCTCGATTTATAATTGAGGGAAGCATACAGGCCGGATTCCGTTTGTCCGCTGATATTCCCGGTAAGCGCGTACGCGTTGAGACGCACAATCTTGAGCATACGCCGGGCGGCTCCAGCAGTGGTTCGGCGGCTGCCGTCGCCGCGGTGTCGTCGGTGGGTGCCCAGCGCGCCGCGGTGGCTCTCGCTCAGGTGCACATGATTGAGCACGTCACGCACGCCCAGCAGCGCATCCGAGAATACGAAGATCGGCAGTCGGCCATCAATACGGTGGTGGGTTCGAAGAAGGTGGCCAAGAATCTGGAAACCGACGTCCACGCGTTGAGCCGGCAGGTCGACGAGATCCT
>CAZGGN010000084.1:0-3221 GCA_964525195.1 uncultured Congregibacter sp. | reverse complement strand
AACAGCTCTTGAGCACCGAAGTGGACGATGAACGACGAGCGCAGTTGCGCCGGGATGTTGTCGCTCTGCAGAGGCAACGCGAGATTGATTTGGCCTACGGTCTTGCAGAACAGGAGGAACTCGCGCGGCAGAAAAGTTTGAAAGGGCTGCAAAGCGGAGCCAAGGCAAATTTCAAGGTCTGGCGAGATCAAATTGTCGCTGCGGTGAAAAATCGTAAAGACTCTGATTAAGCGGTTGGATAATGGCCTGTTATTCTTGGTATCCGAAAAGCCTGCCAGGTCTGAGTCCGGGATCAGTTCGGTATCAACAACTGCAAGGCTCCGTTACGCGTTCCCCTGTTTCGAGGCAGTAGAGCGTCAGCGCATTGCCCCACACACAGCCCGTGTCCAGTCCAATCGCATTGGGCGTGCTGGTCTGACCCTGCAACGACGCCCAGTGGCCGAAGATGATCCGGTCCTGAGCCGTTTTCCGGTGCGGGTAGTTGAACCAGGCGTCCAGTTTCTTGTTTCCCTGGGCGGGGCCGCCGGGGTTGGCCAAAGGGCCCTTGCTCACCAGATCGAGCGTGCCGTCCGCATAGCAATACCGCATGCGCGTAAAGTAGTTGGTGATCACCCGCAGCCGCTCCATGCCCTGAAGCTCGTCGGACCACACGGCCGGCTCGTTGCCGTACATAGCTTTAAAAAACTGCGTGCAATCAGGGCTCTGTAACACAGCCTCGACTTCCCTGGCGCGAGCGGCGGCCTCCTCGATAGTCCATTGCGGCGGGATGCCCGCGTGCACCATGGTAAAACCCTGTTCCTGATACAGCAGAGGTTGATGGTGAAGCCAACTGATGAGCTGATCGCGGTCTTTGGCGAGCAGAATGGGTTCGAGCGTGTCGTTGCGACCGAGCTTTTTTACGCCGGCGGCTATGGCCATGAGGTGCAGGTCGTGGTTACCCAGCACCATCCGGATGCTATCCCGGTGTTTATAAAAGAAGCGAAGCGTTTTGAGGCATGTCGGGCCGCGGTTGATCAGATCGCCGGTTGACCAGAGCCTGTCACGGTCCCAGCTGAAGCCGACTTTTTTCAGCAGGCGTTTAAGCGGCTTTTTGCAGCCCTGCACATCGCCAACGACCCAGGTAGCCACTTCGGAGCTAATTCAATGAAGTGGGAGTGTGGAGCGTGAAGGCCGGGATCGCCACTTCGAAGGCGAGTTGCTCCCGAGGGTCCGGCGCGCGGTCTTCGTCGTGGAGGATCATGGTGTATTCACCGCGCATGTAGCCCACCGGTGTCGGCAGGGTGGCCCCGCTGGTGTAGCGAAAATAGCGCCCCGGCCGAATGATGGGCTGCTCACCCACCACACCCTCGCCGCGAACCTCCTGCACATCCCCGTCGGCATCAGTGATCTGCCAATAGCGGGATAGCAGTTTTACCGACACATCGCCGGCGTTGCTGATCGTGATGGTGTAGGCGAAGGTATATTGGCCGTCTTCCGGACGAGAGTGAGTTGGCAGGTAGGTCGTCTGCGTGGCGATACCAATCAGGGCCGGATTGAGAGTCTTGATTTGGCTCATGGGGGCGGGTTCCCGACGGCAGCTGTGGTGGCGTTGCGGTAGTATTGCGACAGGTACCGGCTCATCGCAGGGCTGTTATAAGGGCAGACCCGCTCCTGCGCAAGCCCATTGCTATCGATGGGTTTTCTGCCTAATTGCCGGCCTGCGCCTCTTCGGCCTCAAGTAATCTCGCGAGCTCAATAAATTGCGCCAGTTCCAGTGTCTCGGCGCGGCTTCCAGGATCGATCCCCAGCGCCTCGACGGCCTCGGGCAACAGGATGCCCTTCAGGTTATTGCGCAGTGTTTTGCGGCGCTGGGCAAAGGCAGCTTTGACGATTTTTTCCAGCAGCAGCGGGTCACAGGCGGTCCACGGTGAGCGCGTGTGCGGGGTCAGGCGGATGATCGCCGACTGCACTTTGGGTGGTGGATCGAAGGCCTCCGGCGGCACCTCAAAGAGCAGTTCTGTGTCGCACAGGTACTGCGCCATAATGCCGAGGCGTCCCCAGTGCTTGTTGCCGGGTTTTGCGGTCAGCCGCTGAACGACCTCAAGCTGCAGCATAAAGTGCATGTCTTTGATGATCGGAGCCTGCTCGAGGAGCCGGAAAATCAGCGGCGTGGAGATGTTGTAGGGTAGGTTGCCGACTACCCGTAGCTGCCCATTCTCCCCTTCAGCGGCAAGACTGGCGAAATTGAAGCTGAGGGCGTCGGCGCTGTGCAGCGTGAATTGAGGGTAAATACTGAAAGCGGCGAGGAGCGGAGTAACCAGGTCCCGGTCCAGCTCGATGGCGTCGAGTTTGCAACCGCTTTGTAGCAGGGCGTCTGTTAGAGCGCCAAGTCCCGGGCCGATTTCGACAATGTGCTGATTGTCCAGCGGCGCTATGGCTCGCTCCAGGCGGTCGATGATTCCCGGATCGCGCAGGAAGTTCTGCCCGAAGCGTTTGCGGGGCTGGTGGGAAGGGATCATTCTTTTCCTGCTCATTCGCGCATTCTATCGCGCTGCGCGATCCTCGTGGCCACTGATAGAATAAGCCCTCGTTCTTTTTACGCTGATGGCATGACTACACGACGTTTTTGGATGCTGGTAGACGAAATGGCGCGTATGTCGCTAAAGGCGGATGCATCGCGCTTTTTTCTTGGCTACCTCTGGTGGATATTGGAGCCGCTGCTGTATGTGGCCGTCTTCTACGTTGTCTTTGATGTATTGCTGGGAAGCGAGCGAGCCGATTTTCTGGTTTTTCTGATGTGCGGCAAGCTGACTTTTATCTGGTTTTCCAAGTCGGTGGTGCAGGCTTCTCGGAGCATCGTGGCGGCGCAGGGGTTGATTGGCAAGATTGATCTTCCCAAGGCGCTGTTTCCTCTCGCGATGGTGCAGGAGGGGCTGTATAAGCAAGCCTCTGTTTTCGCCCTGTTGTTCGGTTTTCTGTTTCTCAATGGTTATTCCTTATCTGTGAACTGGCTGTGGCTGTTGCCGGTGCTCGTTGTGAACTATTTCCTGATTGTCGCGGGCTCCCTGATCGCTGCATTTTTAGTGTGCCTGGTGTTTGATTTTACGATCGCGATCAGTATGGGAATGATCTTTTTGCTTTTTACCTCTGGAATCTTTTGGGACGTGCGTGCGCTTGCGACGCCTGAGATGACCGATCTGGTCCTGGCGATCAATCCGCTGGCGTTTATTGTCGATGCATAT
>CAZGGN010000083.1:9420-11826 GCA_964525195.1 uncultured Congregibacter sp. | reverse complement strand
GCTGACGGGACATCTCGAGCAAACCAAAGCGCGAGATGCGCCCAATCTGCACCCGCGCCCGGTCGATGGCCAGTGCGTCGCGCATACGATTTTCGACGGCCCGTTGATTGCGGGCGGCGAGCATATCGATAAAGTCGATAACCACCAGACCGCCCATATCTCTCAAACGCAGCTGGCGAGCAATTTCGTCAGCCGCCTCGAGGTTGGTTTGCAACGCTGTTTCTTCGATGTTCACGCCCTTAGTCGCGCGCGCAGAGTTGATGTCGATGGAGACCAGTGCCTCCGTTGGATCAATTACGATCGATCCACCGGAGGGTAGACGAACTTCCCGCTGGAATGCCGTTTCGATCTGGCTCTCAATCTGGAAGCGATTGAAAAGGGGGATATTGTCTTCGTAAAGTTTGATGCGCGGCGCGTACTTCGGCATCACCATGCTGACAAACTCCATGGCCTGTCTGTGCGCATCCGGTGCGTCGATCAGCACCTGATCAACATCGTCGCGCAGGTAGTCGCGGACGGCGCGGATGATGACATTGCTCTCCTGGTAGAGCAGCACCGGTGATCGGTTTTCCTGACCTGCAGTGCTGATGGCATCCCAGAGCTGCAGGAGGTAGTTGAGATCCCACTGGAGCTCCTCTGCGGAGCGACCGACTCCCGCTGTGCGGATTATCACGCCCATGCCATCGGGGATTTCCAGCGCACTCAGTGCTTCACGCAGCTCAGCACGGTCATCGCCTTCGATCCGTCGCGATATGCCGCCCGCGCGCGGATTATTGGGCATCAGGACCATGTAGCGTCCCGCAAGACTGATAAAGGTCGTGAGCGCAGCGCCCTTGTTACCGCGCTCCTCTTTGTCAACCTGAACGATAAGTCGCGTGCCTTCCTTGACGACATCGCGGATCGAAAACTTGCCATCGACATCGGCGGGGTTACGGAAGAAAAACTCCTTCGCGATTTCCTTGAGCGGAAGGAATCCGTGACGCTCAGCGCCAAAGTCGACAAAAGCGGCCTCGAGGCTGGGCTCGACGCGCGTGATCTTACCGACGTAGATGTTCGACTTCTTTTGCAGTCGGGTGCGGTTCTCGATGTCCAGATCGTAGAGCTTCTGTCCGTCGACAAGTGCTACGCGCATTTCCTCTGCGTGGGTAGCATTGATCAGCATTTTCTTCATGTGTCACTAAACCTCTGATCGGGGTTTAGCCGGCACGTGCCAGAAAACGCCAGAAACGCCACCAAAGCGTGGCCTCCCGGCGCATAGTGAGCGGCGACTGCGGATAAGCGCAGCTGGCCTGCTTGTTTACCGCCAACCCGGCCGTGTCCTGCACACCCGGATCGTCGTTAATTCTGGTTACGCCCCGGCAACCCCTGTGTGTTGGTTGCTATCAGGTGCTTCCAATAGGTCGTAGGTTTCCTCGACAGAGCAGAGTGGGGGCAGGCTGTCCCGGAGGTATGAACCTCGCGACGCTCAACTCTGCCTGTTTCTCTGCCTGTGGTGACAGCCACGCTGGATTGACCCGCACAGAAATAGTTGTTGTCTGTGCCAGGCAATCGCGGTGAATGACCTGAGTGAGTGACCTGAATAAGTGCGCTTAAACGCGCGTTGCTTTCAGATCCCGTCAGATCAAACCGTCGTAGCTGGGAACCCGGTCCCGATTAAAAACGTTACCTTTACAATTTCTGCCCGCGGCGAGAGAGAGTGGTCGTGGCTCTCGCGCGCAGCAGCGTATACTTACTGGCGCCGGCGGTCATACCTCCAGCACGTTGCGCTAAACCCGGCGCAGGCTCTGTGAGCCACCTCCGGCCACCCGCGGCCGCCTCAGGCCATGCCCAGGGCGTTTCAGCAACGGTGATATCGGAGGCGCCGCTCAGCGGTCGTATCAACTCGAAGGTGAGGCCGCAGCGCAAAAACTCTGACGGTACAAACCTGAAAGCAGAAACACACTGCTGGCTGGCTGGCCTGGCAATCTCGGTCGCTTCAGGCAATAAGCCTTGAAAGCACCGGGCGCGAAGCCGTCAAGAGAGCTTGTCGATACGCCCTTGGGCGCCGGCGAGGTGCTCTCAAATGGTAGCCTGACTGGGTTCCCTAACCGGCGGAACACAGAAAAACTGCCGCGACTATCGCTGCCAGCGGCGGATAGTAGCAGCACAGGCGTAAGTGCTCAAATAAAAGAAGGACGTTATTCCGCCACTATGAACGATGCAGAATTGTCAGCCAGGGGGCCGCAGCGGTGAGTGAGGTCCGTTTCCTGACCGTTGACGAGCGCGGCGACGGTCAGCGTCTCGATAACTTTGTACTCCGGGAGTGCCCGGCGGTGCCCAAAACCCGCCTATATCGGGCGATGCGCAAGGGAGAGATCCGGGTCAACAAGGGGCGGGCAAAGCCCGATCAGCGTCTCGCGTTGGGCG
>CAZGGN010000083.1:1709-9410 GCA_964525195.1 uncultured Congregibacter sp. | reverse complement strand
CCTGGCCATCAATAAACCGTCGGGCCTGGCGGTGCACGGGGGCAGTGGCCTGCAGTTCGGATTGATCGAGACTCTCAGGGCGATGCGCCCCGAGACGCGTTTTCTCGAACTGGTCCATCGTCTCGACCGGGAGACCTCCGGATTGATTCTGGTCGCAAAACGGCCTGCGGCCCTGAAGGCCCTGCACGCCCTGTTGCGGGGCCGTGGTGGCATTGATAAGCGCTACCTGGCGCTGACTCAGGGTCGCTGGCCTCGTCATCTGCGTTTGATTGAGGCGCCGCTGCAGCGCTTTGAACGCAAGTCTGGCGAACGCCAGGTGCGCGTAGCCAGGGAGGGGAAGCCGTCTCAGACTGAATTTCGTATCCGCGAGAGTTTCAGGACCACGACCCTCGTGGAAGCACGACCGATCACCGGGCGTACGCACCAGATTCGCGTCCACGCGCTCCACGCCGGGCACCCGATTCTGGGGGACAACAAATACGCCAACGCCGAGAGTGAAGAATTGACCCGCGAACTGCAGCTCAAGCGTTTGTTTTTGCACGCTGAATCGCTGGCGTTTCGCCTCGACAGTAAGTCCTATGAGTTATTTGCGCCCCTTGACAGCGAGCTCCAGTCGATTCTCGATAGATCGGCTAACTATCTGAATTCAAAAAGCTAAAGCCCTGGTTTTGGAGCATTTCAGAAAGACTGATCAGCGGCAGTCCTTCGAGCGCCGTCGGATCATCGCTCTTCAGGGCGCGAAACAAGCAGATACCCAGCCCCTCCCAGCGAAAACTACCAGCGCAATCCAGAGGCTGCTCCCGCGCCACGTAGTCACGGATCTGTGCCGGGCTCAATGCCCGAAATTCGACGATGCTTTCCTTGAGGCGCTGGTCAACTAGTCGCCCCCCGACCGCCAGACTTATCGCCGTATAAAAGATCACCGTTTGCCCCGAGCACATTGCCAGTTGCGCCTCGGCGCGTTCAGTCGTTCCCGGTTTGCCGAGGAGCTGCGCACCCAGAGCGGCGACCTGATCGCTGCCGATCACGCAGGCTGAGGGCTGTTGGAGCGACACCGCCAGAGCTTTTTCGGCGCTGAGGCGCAAAGCCAGATCCGCGGGCGCCTCGGCCTGACGGTGGGCTTCGTCGACTCCCGGGGCGGCGACGTCGAACGGTATCTGCAGCCGTTTGAGGAGGCTGCGACGGTATCGCGAGGTCGATGCCAGGACCAGATGCGCTGGCTGTTTACCCATTTGAGACTCCATTTTCCCTAACGCTCCGGATTGTAAAGATTTTTTTGACAAGCGCGGGACCGATCACTATAGTGCGCCGCCATGTCGGCAGCCCCCCTTCCGCACCGTGTCAATATCCGCAAAGCGGTGACCCGGGCGGCGCGCTATGCGGGCTGTCTCGGAGCTGAGCAGTTACCGCAGTTTTCGTCCCTGCTGAACCCCGCCAATCCACACAGCAATGTGGAAGTGGAGTTCGGTCAGGATGACGAAGGGCGGCAGTATGCCGTCGTGGCGATAGAAGCACGTGTCGTACTGGAGTGCCAGCGATGCCTGCAGCCGATGCTGCAAGAGCTTGCCAGTGAGAGTCGTCTTGCCCTGGTGCACAGCGACGAGGAGGCGAGGCAGTTGCCTGCGCACTACGAGCCCTGGTTGGCGATTGAGGAAGTGGACCTCTGGGCGCTGGCCGCAGAAGAATTTGCGCTGGCCCTGCCAGTCGTGGCCTATCATCCACGCGGGGAGTGCGAGCCACCGGGCGGCAGCGAAGCTGTCCGGGAGAAAGATGACGATCAGGGCATGGACGTGCAGAAGCCGGACAGTCCCTTTAATGTTTTGTCGACACTGCTGGACAGTAGCGACATGAAGGAGAAATGAAATGGCTGTTCAGAAGAACAAAAAGACCCGCTCGCGTCGCGGAATGCGTCGTTCGCACGACGCCCTCACAGGCTCTACGCTCAGCGTGGATCAGACGACCGGTGAGACCCATCGTCGTCACCACGTTACCGCCGACGGTTTTTATCGCGGCAACAAAGTCGTAGAGACCGGCAACGACGACTGATGCCGTCGGCCCGTTGCGCGTAAGCCGACGGGCGCTATCGAACATCAATCATCGCGGCTTGACATAAAATCAGGCCTTCCCGGGTGTCGTGCCCGGTGATCAATTGCACTTTCGGGGGAATCGGGTGCGAAAGGATCTTGCTTTTCTTTTTCCAGGGCAGGGCAGCCAGCGCATCGGCATGCTCGCAGACGCGGCCTCTGAGTTTCCCGAGGTGAGTGACACCCTGACCGAAGCCTCCGAGGCTCTCGGCTATGACCTTGCGGCACTCCTGTTCGCCGGCGAGGCCGAAACCCTCAATCTGACAGAGTTCACCCAGCCAGCACTGCTTGCAACGTCGGTTGCCTTGTGGCGTGTCTGGCGGACCAAGGGCGGAGTGACGCCGGCGGCGATGGCTGGACACAGTCTCGGCGAGTTCTCAGCCCTGTGTTGTGCGGGAGTCCTGGAGCTTTCGGATGCGGTGCGCCTCGTGCGCGAGCGCGGCCGATTTATGCAGACTGCCGTTCCGGTCGGCGAGGGCGCTATGGCGGCGGTGCTGGGACTGGATGACGATCAGGTGCTGCAGACATGCGAGAGCGTCTCACGCGCAAGCGCTCTGGTTCAGGCGGTCAACTTCAACGCGCCGGGGCAGGTTGTCATTGCAGGGCATACGGCTGCGGTCGCGGCGGCAATAGAAGCGCTGAAAGCAGCGGGCGCCAAGCGTGCAATGGCTTTGCCCGTGAGCGCGCCTTTCCATACCTCGCTGATGACGCCCGCTGGCGAAAAGCTCCAGGCCGTGCTCGACACGATCCCCCTGAGTTCGCCGCAGATTCCCGTTGTGCATAATGTACACGCGCAAACCGAGAGCGAGCCACAGCGTATCCGCGAACTACTTGTGAGGCAGATCTCCGCACCCGTACGTTGGACTGCTTGCATCGCCACGCTCCAGTCAATGGGTCTCACGCAGTTCGCGGAATGTGGGGCCGGCAAGGTGCTCGGAGGACTTCTCAGGCGAATCGACAAATCCATGCTCTGCAGTTACCTCGAGCAGCCCGATGATTTACGCGCGGCCCTGCATGGTTTAGCGTGCCAGACAACAAATGGTTAACCCAATGACAGAATCAACAGAATCGCCGGAACGCGACCCCAACGCCCGCGTGGCGCTGGTAACCGGTGCCAGTCGCGGAATCGGTCGCGCCATAGCCCAAGCGCTTGCAACACGGGGACACCGGGTAATTGGAACGGCGACAAGTGAGTCGGGCGCCGAGGCCATTGATGCGCGTCTCGCGCCGATGGGGGGCGCGGGTATGCGCCTCGACGTATCCGATCCGGAGAGCATCGCCAACGTGCTGAGCCTTATCGCAGAGCGCTTCGGCGCCCCCTTGATTCTGGTCAACAATGCCGGCATCACGCGAGACAATATTCTGCTGCGCATGAAAGACGAGGAGTGGCAGGCTGTTATCGACACCAACCTCAATGCGCTTTATCGCATGTCAAAAGCGGTACTACGTGGTATGACCAAGGCTCGCTGGGGGCGCATTGTCAACATCACTTCGGTAGTAGGATCCATGGGCAACGCGGGTCAGAGTAATTACGCGGCGACAAAGGCGGGCGCCGAGGGATTTTCCCGGGCCCTTGCGCGCGAGCTGGGATCTCGCAGTATTACGGTTAATGCAGTGGCCCCGGGGTTTATCGACACCGATATGACCCAGGCCCTGAGTGAGCAACAGCGTGAGCTTATGCTGGCGCAAATTCCTCTCGCACGACTTGGAGAGGCCGAAGAGATCGCGGCACTGGTTGATTTTTTGTGCAGCGAACAGGCCGGTTACATCACCGGCGAAACAATTCATATAAACGGTGGTATGTACATGGCGTAATGGTTTGGACGGGTGTATGCCGAATTGGAAAAAGACGGTAAACTTCCACCCTGTCCGAACACATTGGTTGTGTAGGTTGTCCTTCAGCAGGAGTATTCGAGGATCATGAGCAGCATTGAAGAACGCGTAAAAAAGATTGTCGCCGAGCAGCTTGGCGTCAAAGAAGAAGAAGTTCAGACGGAGGCCTCCTTCGTTGAGGACCTCGGCGCCGACTCGCTCGATACCGTGGAGCTGGTGATGGCCCTCGAAGAGGAGTTTGAAACTGAAATTCCCGATGAGGAAGCCGAGAAAATTACAACGGTTAAGCTGGCGATTGATTACATCAACGAGCACCTTGCCTGACCGCACGATCAGCGCACTTCAGCGCTGATTGGGTTGCGATAAAGCCGTGACTACCGTTAGGTGGCGCGGCTTTTCTGTTTCTGTCGCTGTCCGCGGCGAACACTGGCCTTAGAGGGAGATTCACTGTGAACGGAAGACGGGTCGTAGTCACGGGGCTGGGATTGGTCACGCCGGTCGGCAATGACGTTGCATCCAGTTGGGCCTCGATTCTCGCTGGTCGGAGTGGCGCAGCGCTGATCGACACCTTTGACGTGGAAGCCTACAGCACGCGCTTCAGTGCCAGTGTCCGCGGTCTGGATGTTTCCGCGTATCTCGAGTCCAAAGACGCGCGCAAGATGGACGCCTTTGTGCAGTACGGCATGATCGCCGGGATTCAGGCCTTCGAAGATTCCGGCTTCACGATCAGCGAGGAAAATGGCCCGCGGGTGGGCTGCGCGATCGGTTCGGGCATAGGCGGCATTGGTCAGATCGAGAAAAACTCCGAGATCGTGAACAGCGTTGGACCGCGGCGCATATCGCCATTTTTTGTACCCGGGTCCATCATCAACATGATCGCGGGCAACCTCTCCGTCCGCTATGGCATGCGCGGACCGAACATAGCGGTGGTTACCGCCTGTACTACTGGCACCCACAACATTGGCCTGGCCGCGAGAATGATCGCTCAGGGTGATGCCGACGCGATGCTCGCGGGCGGCGCCGAGATGGCGACCACCAAGGTTGGCCTCGGGGGCTTCGCGGCAGCCCGGGCACTGTCCACGCGCAATGACGATCCCGAAGCGGCGTCCCGTCCCTGGGATGCAGATCGCGATGGGTTTGTGCTGGGCGAGGGTGCCGGCATGGTGTTTCTTGAAGAGTATGAGGCGGCACGCGCCCGCGGTGCCAACATTCTCGCTGAGGTCTGCGGCTTTGGCATGAGTGGGGATGCCTACCATATGACCCTGCCGCCGGAGGACGGTCGCGGCGCAGCTGATGCGATGCATAACGCAATTCGGGACGCGGGCATTGATCCCTCAAGGATCGAATACGTCAATGCTCATGGCACCTCGACGATGGCAGGTGATGTGGCGGAGAGTCGTGCGATCGAAACTGTGTTTGGTTCCTCGGCGCAGGCCGTGGCAGTGAGTTCGACAAAGTCGATGATCGGCCATTTGCTGGGAGCCGCGGGCGCCGTGGAAGCCGTGTTTTCTATCCTTGCGATTCGCGATCAGGTCGCACCTCCGACAATCAACCTGGACAATCCCGGTGAGGGCTGTGTACTGGACTATGTTCCGCACACAGCGCGGCAAATGCCGATCAACTATGCCTTGTCGAACTCCTTCGGGTTTGGTGGCACCAACGGCTCGCTGATTTTCGGTCGCGTTTAGGCCGCGCGATTTTGTCCCCGGAGTACGAGTCTGCGCGATCGGGGAGCGTCCCCTCTGATGATCGCGCCTTTCTTTACGGGGATGGCCTTTTCGAAACACTCCTGTGTGTTAATGGCCGGCCGCTCTGGCCCGATTTGCATCTCGACCGCTTGATGCAGGGAGCGTCTCAGCTGGGCATCGACGTCGCGCGCGATCGCGTCAGGGCCGCGATCGAGTCGACCGCATATTCGCAGACTGTGGCGACCGTGTTGCGCGTCACCGTCAGTCGCGGTTCGGGGGTTAGGGGCTATCGACCGACGCCGGAATGCGGTGCGGCGATCACCGTGAGCAGGTCTGAGCTCGGACGTAATCCGCTTGTGCCTTTACCCCCTGCGGTCTTGCAAACCTCATCGGTCACAATGGCTGAACAACCGCTCCTCGCCGGTATCAAGCACTGCAATCGTCTTGAGCAGGTCCTCGCCGCCGCAGAGGCCGGAAAGAAGGGGGTAGATGATGTACTCCTGAAAAGGCGTTCCGGATATTTTCAGTGCTCCAGCAATGCCAACCTGTTCGCTCTGTGCGACGACAGGCTCATGACGCCGGACTGCAAGCTCAGCGGTGTCGCGGGGACCCGGCGGCGCTTGTTAATGGAGCAGCTATCGGCAGCTGTGGGACTGTCAGTGATGGAGACCGGCGTTGACGATGCACAACTGCTCGCCGCCGAGGGCCTGTGCCTGAGCAACAGCATTATTGGTGTACGCTGCGTGGCGAGATTGGACGCGCGTGTGTTCGCTCCATCACCGAAGCTTCTGGCGTTACAGAAAGCGTATTTCGATGCGGCGAAACGATGCTGCGCAGACTGATCCTTGTCATTGTCCTGTTGGCCACGGGGCTGGTGGGGGCGCTGCTTGCACTCAGCAACTGGACCCGACAGCCTCTGGTAATTCCCTCGCAAGGGCTGATATTCGAGGTCGAGAAGGGCGACAGCCTCGGACGTATAGCCCGCCGCCTGGAGGATGCTGGCGTGCTGCGCCACCCGCTGCTTTTCAAGCTCCTCGCACGCGCGTCCGGCGCCGATGCGCGCCTGCGCCGCGGCGAGTACCGTCTCAGCAGCGGAATCACCCCAGTGCAGCTACTGACAATGCTGGAAAAGGGCGACACGGTTCGCTACCTCGTCACCTTGCCGGAGGGGATACGGCTTTCTGATGCGCTGGCGCTACTCGCAAACAGCGACGCTCTGACGACGCTCCTTGCGGGCCCGGATGACCCACGTCTCCTGACGCTGGTCGCGCCGGAGAAAACCGCCGAGGGCTTCTTTCTGCCCGAGACCTATCAGTATCAACGCGGAGACAGCGATCTTGATATCCTGCGCGAGGCGCACCGCATGATGCGCGAGGCACTTGCCGATGCCTGGGGCCAGCGTGATGAATCCCTGCCTTACAACAGCCCTTACGAGGCGCTGATTATGGCTTCGATTATCGAGAAGGAGACCGGCTTGGCGAGTGAGAGGCCGTTGATTGCCGGTGTTTTTGTGCGCCGCCTGCAGCGCGGCATGCGATTACAAACAGATCCCACAGTGATCTATGGCCTCGGCGAGACTTTTGACGGCAATCTTCAGCGCATGCATTTACGAGACGAGAGCAACCCCTACAACACTTATCGCCATGACGGACTGCCCCCGGGGCCGATTGCACTGCCGGGCCGAAAAGCACTACAGGCGGCGGTGCAGCCGGCAGCGGGAGACGCGCTTTACTTCGTAGCCCGGGGCGATGGTAGTCATCAGTTCAGCGCCTCCCTCGCGGAACATGAAGAGGCGGTGCGGGCTTATCAGCTGAAGCGGCGCGCCAATTACCGATCGACACCGGAGTCACAACGATGAGTCAGCGCGGTTTATTTATTACCGTCGAAGGCGGCGAGGGTGCGGGAAAGAGCACGGCCATCAACTTTCTTCAAAGCTCCTTGCGAGATGCGGGGGTCGACATCCTCTGTACGCGGGAGCCGGGGGGGACCGCGCTCGGAGAGCGTCTGCGCGAGATTCTTCTTACGCCTTCCGACGTGCAGATAGTGCCAATGGCGGAATTGCTGATGATTTTTGCAGCGAGGGCGCAGCATCTCGC
>CAZGGN010000083.1:0-1654 GCA_964525195.1 uncultured Congregibacter sp. | reverse complement strand
GTCCTTTGTGATCGCTTTACCGATGCCTCCTTCGCCTATCAGGGCGCCGGACGGCGCATTGGCGAGGAATCGGTCGCGGTTCTTGAAAGCCTGGTGCAGGACGAACTGCGCCCTGACCTGACCCTCCTTCTGGATGCACCGGTCGATGTAGGGCTGGAGCGGGCGCGGGGGCGCGGCGCACTGGATCGTTTTGAGCAGGAAGATATGGCTTTTTTTGAGCGCGTACGGCAAGCCTATTTATCCCGCGCGGCACGCGGAAGCGGTCGCTATCAGCTTATCGATGCGGGGGCAGATCTGCCGACCGTGCAACGGGCACTCGAAGCGGTGCTTGCCAATCTCATCGCCTGCCCGGCGACGGTCGAAGACTGATGGTCGAATCCGGTTCAGCATCTGATCTGGCCACCCGGTCTCGCTGTTTACCCTGGCAAGGCAAGACCTGGGGGCGGGTTCTGCGGATGCTGGAGAATGAGCGCTTGCCCCATGCCCTGCTACTGGAGGGCGTACCGGGAACCGGGCGAGGGCAATTCGCCGAGGCTCTGGCAAGGCACTTGCTGTGTGCAGCGCCGACCGCGGAGGGGAACTGCGGACAGTGCAAGGCCTGCACACTGAGCGCCACTGGCGCCCATGCGGACTTCCACCGGATGGCGCCGGAGGAGCCGGGCAAGGCGATTGGCATCGATGCGGTGCGTGCAGCGATTCGCTTTGCTACGGGCACGGCAAGCTTCGGCGCGCGAAAGGTCATGCTCGTGTCACCTGCCCAGTCCATGACCAGCGCTGCCTTCAATGCATTTCTCAAATGCCTCGAGGAGCCATCGCCGGGGACGTTTATACTTCTGGTGTCGGCCCGCGGTTACCCGATTCCCGCAACCATTCTTTCTCGCTGTCAGCGTTTACCGATGAGCAGCCCCACGTCTGATGAATCCCGAAGCTGGTTACTCGAGACCCTGGGTTCCCGGGCCAATGCGTCCGCGGAGATTGATGCGATGCTGGTGCTGAGCGCCGATCGCCCGCTCGATGCGCTGCAGCGCTTTGAAGACGGCGCCAGCGAAGCGTTGATCGCCGCCTACGCGTCGCTCCAGGCCCTGATGGCCCGCGAATCCGGTGCGCGGCAGCGAGCGGAGGCGAGCATCGACAAACTCCCGGCAGAAGAAGCGTTGGCGCTGGTGGAGCAGGCACTGCGGCGGTGGTTGCTGCAGCAGGATGCGGGCGGTTTACGCGCCACAGCCGGCCTGCGAGCCTTTCAGGCATTGACCGAATTGGATCGATTGAGGTCTGCTCACAGGTCCGGTAGCAATCCCAATGTCGATCTTCTGCGTTTCAGTGCGGTGCAGGCCGCCGCCGGACTATGGACGGAGTGATCGCGGTGCTACACTATTTTCCTTTGACAGCATGTCTCTACCATCATGATTGAACAGTCAGCAGGTCACCAGGGTATTCTCTCGCTGACGATAAAGGACAAAGCTGTCCTTTATTCGGCGTACATGCCCTTCATCAAAAACGGCGGCCTTTTTGTGCCGACAAACAAAAGCTACAAAATTGGCGACGAAGAAAGTTACCCGGCCAGCAGCGGCGAGGTCACCCAAGACAGCACGATATTGCCCATCTTGTCCCACTTGACCGCTTCCATGCCGATGCCGACCGCAGCAAACCCGAC
>CAZGGN010000082.1:8363-12006 GCA_964525195.1 uncultured Congregibacter sp. | reverse complement strand
TATGCGCAGAACGGCGACTGGAGTCTGTCGCTCGTGGGGCCCGACGAGTGGGGCGCTCGGTCGGTCGGCGATTGCCTGGGCGTCTGCGAACTGCGTGAGGATATGACCTGGTCAATAACCGCGGATGCGCAGTTAAGCAGCAAGCCGGCGCTCCAGTCGGCGCTGGCCGAACTGGTGGACGGCTTCACGGCATCGCTCGACAGTGACGATGAGTTGGCCGATCATCTGCCGGGTTATCGCCGGGAGCTGCCTTATTACCAGCGTATGCTCGCGACCGGGCTGGGGGCGTCCCTGCGTCAGTCTGCTGTCCTGGGCCACTCGCTGGAGGCGCCGTTGCGCAGTCTCCTGGAGGACGCCGGCGCAGAGCTGCCCCGGCGTCTTCTGCAGATCGAGGATTAGCGCTGCTGATCCCTGATAAACCGGCGCACGTCTTTCATCAGGTCGGTTCTTGCGGTGTCGTTGACGTACATCATGTGTCCCCCGCTGTAATAGCGATAGTCGATGCGGCCAGGCTCAATGCCGTGGCGGTTGAGGGTGAATTCCGCGTCAAAAAATGGCGTGACCAGATCGTAATAACCCGATCCCACGAATACCCGGAGACCGGGATTGGCTTCCAGGGCAGCACTGAGATTGTGCGCCGTATTGACCCAATGCGGTTCCCAGCTTTTATCGCGACCCAGAGGGTTCCAGTTCCACTCCTCGTCGAGCTTTGGATCTGCCGGTGAGAGATACGCGCGCTCCCAGTCCACGCTCAGATCCGAGTGCATGTAGCTCATCAGTCCGGCCATAAAGGCCCCGGAAATAGCATTACTCGCCGCATCAAAGTCGGCGCTTGCGGTGAGGTCGTCTGCCGGGTTCCCCAGGTATCGGGCGTCCAGTTGCCCCACAATCTTGCCTTCGTCGCGGAGTAGTTCCTTGGCGAAGCGGAATCCCTGCACGCGAAGATCGGCACGCTCGATATAGTCAGGCCTCAGGCCGGTGAGGGTGGCGAGCTGATCGCGAATCCGGGCTCTGCTGGCCGCGTCCAGGGTGTTGCCCTTAAACAGCGCCGGCAGCAGCTCATCGCTCGCAAACTCCCGGGCCCGTTGCACCCAATCCTCCAGCGTCGCGTCTCCTGCATCAACCCGGCCGTGGTAGTAAGCGGTGGCAGCCATGGTCGGAACATAGGTGATATGCGAAATCAGGTTATCTTTTACATAGGGAGTTGAGCCCGCGTAGTCGAGTGCCTGAGAGATGAATACGATGCCGTTGAGTGCAATGTTGTACTCGGTCTCAAGAAGCTCCGCGACGGCTGCGGCGCGCGTGGTGCCGTAGCTCTCGCCGAGGAGAAACTTTGGCGAATTCCAGCGTCCGTGTTCCGTCAGCCAGCGCCGAATAAACGCTGCAATGGATTCTGCGTCCTCATTCAGTCCCCAGAATTCCTTGCCCTCGTGCTCGCCGAGCGCGCGGGAAAAGCCCGTTCCCACCGGGTCAACAAAAACCAGATCAGTGACATCAAGGATCGTTTCGCTGGCATCAACGATAGGATAGGGCGGAAGTCCCGCGTGTTGGGCATCGGAGGGCACCGCCACGCGCTTGGGACCAAAGCTACCCATATGCAGCCAGAGTGACGCCGATCCCGGTCCACCATTCCAGATAAAGGTAACCGGACGGTCCTTGTCGTCATTGGTCACCACATAGTCGAAACTGAAAATTGCGGCGCTCGCTTCGCCATCCTCATCGTACAGATAGGTCTCTCCGGCCCGGGCCTCGTAACTCAGTCTGCGGCCATTAAAACTGCCGCTGTGCTCCGTGATGAATTCACTGGGAGCAGCGATTTCAATCGGCTTTTCGATGGTTTTTTCTATGCTTGTTTCTGTGGCAGATAGGCCCGGCAGCGCGATGAGATAAAGCAGGCCGACGAGCACGGCGCGTTGTTTTTCGGGGTGGAGCATGTCTGGATTTCCTTCCGGTAGGCGGTCGTCAACGCGGAGAATAACAGCCTTAACTGGATTGAGCGTCCCCGCCTGCGTCGGCGGTCTGGACAGTCGGCGTGGACGCCTGATCAGCTCTTGCTCTGGCTGCGAGTTTGTTCAGGACGCGGGCAAAGGTCTGGGCTTCCTGTGCCCCGAGTACCGAGTAGCGGTCGTTGAAAACGAACGCGGGGACCGCGTGGATTTCCCGATCGAGCCACCACTGCTCATCGCTGCGCACCTGCTCGGCATAGCGGCCGTCAGCGAGAACGTCTGAGGCGTCAGATGCACTCAGGCCCACACTCGCGGCGGTCCGAATGAGGACGTCGACATCGTTGACGTCTTTGCGTCGGCTGAAGAAGGCCTCGAACAACGCCAGTTTCAGGGCGGTTTGTTTGCCTTGCTCGCCGGCCCAATGGAGCAGTTGATGCGCGCGAAACGTGTTGACGACTCGCATCCCCTCAAAGTAATCAAAGTGGAATCCCAGCGATTCTCCCAGTCGGGTCAGGCGCTCCCGCGTGCTCGTGCTCTGCGCGGCAGCCGGGCCATATTTCTGCGCGATATGCTCGCGCAGATTCTGGCCTTCTTCGGGCATTCGGGGGTTGAGTTCAAACGGCCGCCAGTGCAGGCTCAGATCGAATTGCTCGCTCACCAGGTTGAGGCTTTTTTCAAACTGCTTGTAGCCGATAAGGCACCAGGGACACACGACATCGGAGACGATATCGACCTTCAATGGCAGTGACACTTCGCTGGATAGACGGATGTTGATGGCTCCTGCTGGGTGACAAGTGGGTGAGATCGGCAGGCCCTGGATCGGGTAGCCTCCCGGCAGCGTCCGCTGCGCTAGACTAGCGGCTTCATTGGATCAATTGCAAAGGCACTATCGTGACTTTTCGTTTCTCTGTTTTATGCCTGGTAACACTGCTATTCACACTGTTCCTCGGCGGCTGTATAAAAGAACAAGCGGTGTCTGAGGATCCAACGCTTGCGCGTCTGCGTGAGCGTGCGCAACGGGTCACCATTATTCGTGATGATTTTGGGGTGCCGCATGTTTACGGCCAGACCGATGCCGATGCGGTATTTGGCCTGCTCTATGCACAGGCGGAAGATGACTTTCCCCGCGTTGAGCGTAATTATTACTGGGCCATCGGACGCCTCGCGGAGGCCGAAGGTGAGGACGCATTGTTCAGCGATCTGCGCGCTCGGCTGTATATGACGACGGCAGAAGCCAAAGCGGCCTATGCCCGGGCTCCCGCGTGGCTTCAGGCTTTGTGTGTAGCCTTTGCGGACGGTTTGAACTATTACCTCATGACGCACCCCGAGGTGCAGCCGAAGGTCATTGAGCATTTCGAGCCCTGGATGCCGATGTTCTTTTTCGAGGGTTCTATCGGCGGTGATATCGAGCAGATACCGCTAGAGGGTATTCGGGCTTTTTATGGCGAACAGCGCTCCGTGGATCTGGCAACCCTGGAGGCGGCGCGGGCGCCTCAACTGGGTTACGAGGAGCATCTGGGTTCCAACGGCTTTGCCATTGCGCCGCAGCACACACGCTCCGGCGATGCGATGCTGCTGATCAATCCGCATACCTCGCTGTACTTTCGCGGCGAGGTGCATGTCGTTAGCGAAGAAGGTTTGAACGCTTATGGAGCGGTCACCTGGGGGCAGTTCTTTGTCTATCAGGGTTTCAATGA
>CAZGGN010000082.1:5415-8353 GCA_964525195.1 uncultured Congregibacter sp. | reverse complement strand
GGGAGCGCGACGGCCAGCTGATGTACCGTTACGGCGATGAACTGCGGCCTGTTGAGGTTTCCGAAGTGACCCTGAAGTATCGCGATGGCGATCAGATGAGCGAGCGGACCTTTCCCCTCTATCGCACTCACCATGGCCCGATTACCCACATGCTCGACGGTCGCTGGGTCGCGACGCGCATTAACTGGGATCCGGTAAAGGCTCTGGAACAGTCCTACGTGCGCAGCAAAAAAGACGGCATCGATGGTTTTAACGACATGATGCAGATACGCACCAACTCATCGAACAATACGGTCTACGCCGACTCCTCCGGGAACATAGCCTATTATCACGGCAACTTTATTCCCCGGCGCGATCCCCGGTTTGACTATGCCAAACCGGTGGATGGGAGTGATCCGGCGACGGACTGGCAGGGCCTGCACAGCCTTGAGGAGATCATTACGGTGACCAATCCGCCAAACGGCTGGTTGCAGAATTGCAATTCCACGCCGTTTACGGCGGCCGGGGCTTACAGCCCGAAGGCGAAGGATTATCCCGGCTATATGGCGCCGGATGCGGAGAACTTCCGCGGTATCCACGCCCAGCGGGTATTGCAGAACGTATCGGATCTCACGCTGGATGGACTGATTGATCTGGCTTATGACAGTTATCTGCCGGGTTTCGAAGCCCTGATACCCGGCTTGATCAGCGCTTACGACGCGCTGGGTGAAAGCTATCCGGAACTGGCGCCGGCTATCGATGCTTTGCGCGACTGGGACCTGCGCGTGGCCGTCGAATCGATTCCCATGTCGCTGGCCTATTTTTATGGAATGGAGTACCGCAGCAGCGGGGCCAATCCCGAGGGCCTGCGTGGTATGGCGTTGATCAACTACTTCGGCGCCGAGTCGCCACTGGCGGAACGCCTGGCGGTATTTGAGGCTGCGGTACAGCGTCTCAGCGACGACTTCGGTCGCTGGGATACCCCCTGGGGGGAGATTAATCGTTATCAGCGTCTGTCCGGCGACATTGATGTGGCCTTCGACGATGGGGCCCCCAGTCTTCCGGTGGGCATGGCGTCCGGGGATTGGGGCGCTCTTGCGTCCTATCGCGCGGTGCGACGTGATACCAAACGAATCTACGGAGTGTCTGGCAACAGCTTTGTCGCCGTGGTGGCATTTGGCGATCGCGTGCGCGCCAAGAGCCTTCTTGCGGGTGGTCAGAGCGGTGACCCCGAGTCGCCACATTTTGATGATCAGGCACAGCGCTACGTCAACGGTGAATTCAAGGATGTCGCCTACTACCGGGAGGACGTGGAGGACAGAGCGGTGCGTCGCTATCACCCGGGCGGGAGCTGAATTCTGAGGTCCTGCTCCCCGCGCTCGTTAGAGGGTTGGCGGCTGATGGGCAGGCCCGCTTAATGCAATCAGTCAGAGACAATAGATATGCAGTGGAAAGGCCGAAGACGCAGTCGCAATGTTGAGGATGCCCGGAGCTCTCGCCACAGCGGTGCCAGCCCGGGTCGGGGACTCGCGTCCGTCTTCAATCTGGTTTTTCGTCTGTTTGGCGTAAAAGGGGTTGTGGCCATTGCGGTGCTCGGCTTTATCGGCCTGCAGACGGGTTTGCTCGATCCGGCCATGCTGTCTGGCAACGCCGGGGCGCCCGAGCAGGTCGACTACCAACCCTCGGCCGCGGACCAACAGCGCTTTCAGTTCGTTGCGGTCGTCCTCGCTGATACCGAAGACGTTTGGACCCGGGTCTTTGCCGAGAAGGGGCTCAGTTACCGCGAACCGACGCTGGTGGTTTTTCGGGATAAGCATCCCACCGCCTGCGGAATGGGCGACGCGCGTATGGGGCCCTTCTATTGCCCCGCAGATCAGAAAATCTATATCGATCTGGGGTTCTACGACGAGCTGGCCGATCAGTTCGATGCGCCGGGGGATTTTGCCCAGGCCTATGTGATTGCGCACGAGATCGGACACCACGTGCAAAATCTATTGGGTACCGCCGCCAAAGTGGCGGCGCGTCGCGGTAAAGCGGATTACAACGAGTATTCCGTGCGTCTTGAGCTGCAGGCCGATTATCTGGCGGGGCTCTGGGCCAGTCACAACAGCCGCTATCTTGAGTCGGGCGATATTGACGAGGCCATGCGCGCGGCGAATCAGATCGGCGACGATGCAATCCAGCGCCGCAGCCAGGGTAGGGTGAGGCCGCACGCGTTTACCCATGGCACTTCCGAGCAGCGCATGCGCTGGTTCAATCGTGGGCTGGAGCTTGCAACATTGGAGGGCGGCGACACCTTTGCGCTGCCTTATGCGCAGCTCTGAATGCCCGCAGGCAGGGCAGCGCTGGCTTTTGCGCGGTAGCAGAGGCTAAGCTCTGAATCTTATGGTTTTCTCTAGCAGCAGGTCCCGATCCGTGAAATTCAAAGCGCCTCATTGCATATTGCCTCTGCTGGCGCTGCTCGCTGCGGGCAACGTTCAGGCCGGCGATCTGCCGCCGGGGCCCGGGAAACATCTCGTGGAGTCCCTCTGCGTCAGCTGCCATAGCACCGCGCGTATAAGCAACTCCGCGGGTTTTGACTCCGCCGCCGAATGGCGGGGGCTGATCGATACGATGATCAGTCTTGCCGACGCGCAGGCAAACACGATTGCTGCCTATCTGGCGGCGAACTATCCGGCACGGGCCGATCGCAAGCCGAAACTCATTGAGGGCCCCGTGCGTATTCGTATCGAAGAGTGGATTACGCCGACGCTGGGGCAGCGCTCCCGGGATCCCGTTGAGGCGCCAGACGGCAGTATCTGGTGGACGGGCATGTGGGCGAGCCTGGCCGGGCGCCCGGACCCTGAGACCGGCGAAATGCAGGAGTATCGATTACCCACGGCCGCGCTGCCGCACAGCATTTTGGCGGATGCGCAAGGCAATATCTGGTACACCGGCAACAGCAATGGAATGATCGGAA
>CAZGGN010000082.1:0-5405 GCA_964525195.1 uncultured Congregibacter sp. | reverse complement strand
TGGCCCTCACCCAGCGGCCCGGACTCGCACCCCTACGCGATTGCGGTCATCGACGATGTGGTCTGGTACAACGAGTCGGGGATGCGCCCGGACGCGCTGGTGCGTTTTGATCCGGCCAGCGAGCGTTTTCAGAGCTGGGCGATACCGTCGGGAGTCGGCATCGTGCGCCACGTCTGGGTAACCCGAAACGGCGAGTTGTTGATCCACCAGAGCAGTAGCAACCGCGTTGGACGGGTAAGGATCGAGCCACAGGACTGAAGACGGCTACGGGCTACCTGCTGAGGGCTTTTGAGGGTATAGGGGGTAGAAAGGGAGTAGAAAGGGAGTAGAAAGGGAGTAGAGGGTAGAGCACAGAGCGTGCAGAGAGGGAAGGCTGAAGTCATCGGCACCTAATCAGTGGCGCTATCGAACAGCTCGAGGTTGGTCTCGGGTGGAACAACACGAACCTCGTCCCCCAGGGCGATACGTCCGCTTTTCAGAATCTTTGCGCAGAGCCCGCCGTGTCCGATCATCGCCGCAACGCCGCCTTTTCCCAGAGCCGCTTCCATGCGTGAGCAGGGATGGCAGAGTGCGGTGGCTTCGAAGATCGCCTCACCGACAAAAAACTGCTGGTAGCGCAGCGCATGCAGGTTGATTCCGCTGACCACCAGATTGCGCCGAAGCTGGCCCGGGTCGATCGATGACCGCCTGAGAAAATGCGCGATTTGCCCGATAAACTCCTCGGATATCAGAGTGACCTGCCGCGCTGAGCCGGGTGTTTTCTCCATCCTGTGATCACCCTCGAGGCCGAGAGAGGCAATGGCGGCTGTCGCGGACACAGCGGTCATCGGTCTGCGCCGGGCGCCGCGCAGCCCGATCCAGCATAGACGCCCCGGCGGGAGGTCCCTGGCAAAACGGTCGAGGGGGTTTGGGCGTTTACTCATAGACGTTGGGTCTTATGTCGGGTGCAGGGTTCGAGCCTTCAGTCCACAGCTTTTACCCGGCCGTTACCCGGATTGGGAACGCGTGTCGGGAGTGGCCCCCGGATGGTCTCGCCGCGAGCTGTAGTCGGCCGAGATAAGTTTATCCGGTACACCCTAATCCGCAACGATGTACGCGGAGCGAATAAAGTCGAGTAACGGGTACTGTTGATCAATATATGCGCTACCGCCTTCCTCAAGGGGGCCTTGACGACCGCCGCGCAGCCCGCCACCGGCTTCTTCGCCGTACAGGCCGTAGAGTCGGTCCACCACGTCCATGCCCGAAATCACTTCCCCGAGGGGTGCGAAGCCGCCCTCGTCGAGGCGGCTATTGTCGACGGTGTTGATGTATAGCTGCGTGCTGCGCGTGTCCGGGCCGGTCATTGCGAAGGCGACACGGCCCCTGAGGTTGCTGGCTTTTACCGGATCGTCGGCGATGTAGCGAGTTTTCCACAGGCGATTGATTTCCGGGTTGCCGTTGACACCGAACTGCGCAATAAAACCGGGTACCACACGGTTGATATGCACGCCGTCGTAATAGCCGGCAGACACCAGCTGGTATAGACGGTCTGCACCCCGCGGGGCCAGTGCGCGTCTGACTTCGATCTCAAAGGCACCTTCGGTGGTTTCAAAGCGGGCGAGATAGCGTTCCGGCGCATGGTTCTTCCAGACCGGCGCTGCGGGATCTTTCAGAGCCGAATAATCGCGTTCACTCAGCGCTGCGTCGGTCGCCGTGTGGGCGAGCAGGCGGCCGAGGTAGGGCCCCCAGATGCTGGGCAGCGAGTGCGTGCCGTGTCCTCGGGTCAGGGCTGTGATGTCCAGGGTCACTGCTTCACCCCGGGGGACACGACCGATGTTGGATTCGAGCAGTGCCAGCTCCGGTGGATTGACCTGATCATCGGCAGAGTTGATCGCGAGCAGCGGTGCACGGATTTTTTCCAGGTGCGGGGCAGGGTTGTAGTTGCGCGAGGCGTCAAAGGCATAGATGAGGTCATTCGCGTCCATGCTGGCGCTGTAGCGATCAACGATCTGCTCAAGCAGCGTTTCAGCGGACTCCCGGGTGGGTGCCAGCTCCTGATAATACAGCGGGCTGGAGACCATGAAGATCAGCGGATACATGGCCTCGCGAAGTCCGGCCGGCTGCTTATCGTAAAAGCCTCCGGCGTAGTCAGGATCGTTTTTCACGGCATCGATAATCATTTTCCGGAGCATGCGGTTGCGACCGGCAATTTCTACCGGAAGGCTGGCGAGGGGCATGAGCGCATCCATGAAGTCCGGATGCGTATAGCCCCATACCCAGCTCAGCATGCCACCCATGGACGTGCCGCTCACCAGTCGCAAATGATCGATGTTCAGATGCTCCGTGAGTAGCCGGTACTGGGCGCGGACCATGTCATCGTAGCTGTACCTGGGGAAATCGGCGGCCTGTCCTTCGCTGGGACGACTCGACTGGCCGTGACCGATCGCATCCGTAAGGATGACGAAATAACGAGACGCGTCCAGCAGGCCGCCGTCTTCAAAAAGCACGCCGGCAAAACGGTCCCGAAGAAAGCCCGCGCCGCTGCCGGTGGTGCCGTGCATGATGAGCACCGCGTTGCTGACCCGTCCCGCTGCATCCCGGCGGGGCATTCCGAGGGTTGTGTAATGCTGGGTGAGCGCTCCCACGCTGCCATCGTCATAGCGAAATTCGTCAATGCTGTAGAAGCCCTCGGTGGGGCGCAGTTCGGCGGCGCTGAAGGCCGACAGCGAGGCGAGTAGGAGGGCAGCAATGCCGCGACTGAATCCAGGGGTGCAGGACCTCAAGCTGAGTGCTGGCGATGACAGGAACATGGTGTACTCCGTGAAGGTTGTAGGCGGTTGCGATGGCGTCCCGCTCAGCGCAGGAGCAGCGTGGGAATACCGGAGGACCGCAGAAGGTCTGCGGTCTTGCTCCCAAACAACATGGCTCGTAGCGCTGAGTGGCTAAAGGCGCCCATGATCAACAAATCAATGGACTCCTCTTTTACGGTTCTTGCGATGACGGCCTCCGCGTCTCCGGGCACTAGCCGGGTACTGATCTCAAAGCCCGCGGCAGTCAGCCTTTCCTCTGCCCATTTAAGCTTTTTTGAACCATCGGAGCTGACCTTGCCCGACATCAGCAGCAGGATCGGCAGGCCCTTAAACAACTGCCCGCCGGCGATAACCTCCACCCCGCGGCGGGTGATCGCGCCACCGTCAAAGGCAAACATGACCCGCTTGGGCTCCCGGAAGCCCTCCGTGACCGTGAGAATGGGCTTGCGCAGGGCGCGCACGACGCGCTCTACATTGCGCCCCAGATCTCGCCGGGTTGTTTCCGCTGACTCGCCGCGCCGCCCCAGGACCATCAGTTGTACTCCGTCTTCCTGTTCGTGCAGCGTTTCCACCAGTTCCCCATAACGCTGACGCATATCGACCTCGGTGACGCCGCTATCGCTCGCACGTTCCCGAAGCGTAGTGAGAAAAATCCGGCCGCGCTCCCTTGCAGCCCGCATCCGGGCTTCGTCTTCCGAAGAAAGCTTGCTCAGGAGTTGTTCCTGGGCGTCGAAGCCGATCGCGCCGCTATGGTCTTCTCCCGAGGGAGGCTCCAGGTGCCGGTCGATGATATGCAGGAACTCCAGGGGTGCGCCGATACGCCGGGCTGCCCACGCCGCGTAGTCTGCGACGTAGTCAGCGAAATGCGATTGATCGACACAGGCGAGAATTTTTTCCTGATCGTTCTCAGTCATCTTCTCAGTGCTCCCCCAAAAGCAGATCTTCAGCGTCGTCCTTGTCGTGCACCGCAAAGCGGTCGACCATGGTGGCGCTGGCCTCGTTCAGACCTATCACCTCGACTTCCGTGCCCTCACGGCGGAACTTGAGCACCGCTTTGTCGAGTGCGCTGACCGCCGTTATATCCCAGAAATGCGCACGGCTTACATCGATACGCACGCGCTCGATGACTTCTCGATAATCAAAAGACGCAATAAAACGATCGGCGCTGGCGAAGAACACCTGACCAAAAACCCGATAGGTCCGGGTTCTTCCATCCTGATCCACGAGGGAGCGCACATAGAAAATCTGACCGACTTTGTGCGCAAAGAAAAAGCCCGAGAGCAGTACGCCCGTGAGCACGCCGCGGGCCAGGTCGTGGGTTGCCACGGTGACCGCGACCGTCGCCAGCATCACGACGCTGGAGCTGCGTGGGTGATCCTTCAGATCGCGGATTGATGACCAGCTGAAGGTTCCGATCGAGACCATGATCATCACGGCCACGAGGGCGGCCATGGGAATCCGGCTGACCCAGGCATCCGCAAATACAACCATAATCAGCAGGAATACCCCGGCCACCAGTGTCGAGAGTCGGCCGCGACCTCCCGATTTTACGTTGATAACGGACTGCCCAATCATCGCGCAACCGGCCATTCCGCCGATAAAACCGCTGGCGATGTTGGCGATGCCCTGGCCGACGCATTCGCGGTTTTTGTTGCTTTTGGTGTCGGTGAGGTCATCGACGATGGTCGCAGTCATCAGGGATTCGAGCAGGCCTACCACCGTGAGCGTCAGCGCATAGGGCAGGATGATCCCGAGGGTTTCCAGATTCAGCGGCACATCCGGCAACAGAAATACCGGCAGGCTGTCGGGAAGTTCCCCCATGTCTCCGACGGTTCGTATATCGAGGTCCAGCCATATCGCCACGATCGTCAGCACTACAATCGTGATGAGCGGCGACGGGACTGCGCGCGTAATGTAGGGCAGCCCGTAGATGATGGCCAGACCTGCCGCGGTCATCGCGTAGACATGCCAGCTGACGTCGATCAGCTCCGGCAGCTGCGCCATAAAAATCAGGATGGCCAGTGCATTGACGAATCCCGTTACCACCGAGCGGGAGACAAAGCGCATGAGGCTGCCAAGACGCACCCAGCCCGCGATAATCTGCAAAACGCCGGTGAGAACCGTAGCGGCCAGCAGGTATTGGAGGCCATGCTCCCGCACGAGCACCACCATCACCAGCGCCATCGCTCCTGTAGCCGCAGAGATCATCCCCGGCCGGCCGCCGGCAAAGGCGATGACGACGGCGATGCAGAAGGAGGCGTAGAGGCCGACCTTGGGGTCGACACCCGCGATAATGGAAAAAGCGATGGCTTCGGGAATCAGGGCCAGCGCCACGACCAGTCCGGCGAGCAGGTCATTGCGTACGTTGGCCAGCCATTCCTGGCGTAAGTTAGCGAGCACGGAGCGAGGTCCTCTTGACAGATTCTGGCGGGTGGGCGCCGCAGGATACACAGTTGGGCAGTGGAAGCCACCCGCGCACAGCTCTGGCGATTGCCGCGGCTGAGCCTGACTGCCCCTGTCAGCAGAGTCCTCAGCGGAATCCCGGCGGGCCGGAGACCCGTTTCCTGCGTCATCCAGCGCTTGTCGGGCAGGACCGCACTGCGTTACGGCTGATCG
>CAZGGN010000081.1:3936-12008 GCA_964525195.1 uncultured Congregibacter sp. | reverse complement strand
TATTGCCTCCTTCAAAGCGGCCGATTTACTGTCAAAGTTGAAAAGCTCCGATCTCTACCAGTTGAAGGTGGTCATGACAGCTGCCGCGAAAGAGTTCATCGCCGGAGCTGGGGATGATGATCAGGAGTTCACCACTGCTCGCAAGCAGGTAGCTCAGCCGTCGCTCCATCTCGCTGGCCAGCCAAACGGGCTGCGTGGCGATTTCCAGGGGCGCACCCAACGGGGGCAGCGTGTCCCGCCCCGTATCAAAGCGATGCAAACGCTGCTCCCCGTCGACCACCAGCAGTGTTTCCCGGTCGGGACCCCAGGCCCGCTGCGTCACGCCCGATTCCAGGCCGGCAAGAACTCCGGCGTGCTGAATCGGATCGGTGCTGTCCATAGGCAGTTCAACACGCACGTAGCGCGAGTCAGCGACCAATAACAGCTGTTTTTTGCCGGGATCCAGAAGCAGCGTCGCCTCACTCAGGGGTGCTTGAGCGAGTGACCAGGAACGCCGTAGCGGCGCTGAACTCCGGTCGGAAAAATGCAGCCACTGCACCTCCAGGGCATCGGCTTTGTCGTAGTAGGCCAGCATCAGTTCCTCACCCTCGCCGGCAATCACCAGCGTGTCAGGACGAATCTGCCGCGAGGAATCGGTCAGGCGCCGCGTCGCAATCGCCGCTCCCCCCGGATTGTCAGCGGGGGTCGTCGGAGTCGGTTCCAACGCATAAATACGCAGCTCATCGTCGGCGATCGCCACGGCCCAGCGCCCGCTAGTCAAGGCTCTGGGCGGCACGGCCTGTGATGGTCCCGGAAGCGTCCAAAGTTGCCCGTCAGCGGCGACAAACACGGATCTGCCCGCGTCAAATTCGATGACCTCGGTACCGGCAACCTCCGCCTCCTCGGATAAGGGCAGCGTGACATAAATCAGGTAGGCCAGAATCATCAGAATCAATATGATCACGGCACTGCCCGCGGCATTGATGGCCAGACTCGCCACTCGATCCCGGGCGCGCCGTCGCGCCGATATCTGCCTGGCCGTATCAGCCACGTGCTAATCCCAGGCGCAGACGCTGCCGGGACAACTCGCCATCGCTCAGCGGCAGATAGCCCGATTTCGCCACCTGACGCTGACCGGCAACGCTCAAGACCGTGTCGAGAAAAGCGCGCATCAGGGGGTCCAACTCAGCGCCGGGAGGTCGGTTGATATAGAGAAACAAGCGGCGTGCAAGCGGGGCCTCTTCTTCGCCGTTATCACGCAGCACACGCAGGCGCTTAACACTGGCGTTTAAATAACCGGCGCTGGCGTAGCCTATGCCACCCGGATCCGTCGCTACCGCCCGAACAATCGCCGAGGACCCCACAAGTCGATTCAGCGTTCGGGAAAAATCACCACTGCACAGCACCTGCTGCCGGAACACGCTATAGGTTCCCGAGGCGGCGCTGCGCCCGTAGACACTCACGGGCCGGGCGGCCCAGGGCCTCAGCAGGCCCAGCTCGCCCCATTCACGAATAGACTGCGGGTAGCCACAGAGGCGCGTAGCCGAAAACACCGCATCCAGCTCGCTGATACTGATGGTCTCGAGGGGGTTGTCGCGATGTACGAAAATGGCCAGTGCATCCTCAGCAATCGGTATTGCGGTCGGGGAGTAGCCGTAGCGGCGGACGAAGGCAGCGGACTCCGCCGATGACATCGGACGGCTCATGGGACCGATATCTGCCGTCCCCTGAATCAGGGCAGTGGGTGCCCCACCGGAGCCGATAGCACGCACCTGAACCAGCACACCCGGATACCTGGCGCCGAGCATTTCCGCCCAAAGGGAAGTTAATGATCCGAGCGTATCCGAGCCGGTGCTCACCAGCTTGCCGCTCAGGGATTCCGCGGCGCCGGCAATGGGGGATCCCAGAAACAGACACAGCATCAGCACAGGCACTCCCGCGCGTCCTGTCACGACAGGGGAAACTCGAGGGAAAACTGACTTCCGCGACCGGGCTCGCTCTCGATATGCAGCTCGGCCCGATGCGAAGCCGCCACATGTTTGACAATCGCCAGGCCCAGGCCCGTGCCTCCGGTGTTCACGCTACGACTCTCGTCAACCCGGTAAAACCGTT
The DNA here is from genome assembly GCA_964525195.1 of uncultured Congregibacter sp. Lineage (GTDB taxonomy): Bacteria > Pseudomonadota > Gammaproteobacteria > Pseudomonadales > Halieaceae > Congregibacter. Next base: position 9,917 of record CAZGGN010000081.1, on the reverse strand, counting down.
CAGTGATCCGCGCAATGTGCTGTTCCTCAATGCCCACCCCACTGTCCGTCACCGTAAGCACGAGCGACTCGGGGCGCTCTGACCAGTTCACCACAACCGGCTTATCATCCTCCGAATACTTGATCGCATTGATGACCAGATTGGAAACGGCGCTGCGCAACTCCCGGTAATCACCGACCACTGTCTCCTGGGTTTCCAGCTCGAGCACGACCAAGCGCTCGGGATAGCTTGAGCGCAGCTCTTCCTGAAGCTCCCGGAGCATGGCGACCATATTCACCGCCTCAGTTTTGCGTTCCTCACGGACACTTTCGATACGGCTTAACCAGAGCAAATCAGTGAGCAGGTTTTCCATCCGCTGCACCTGGGAATCCATCTGCGCCAGCGCCTTGTCGAGGCGCGGATCGCTGAGCAGCTCACTGGCCACCAGCGTGTCGAGGTAGCCCTTGAACACGGTCAGCGGCGTGCGCAGCTCGTGAGATACGTTGCCCACAAAGTCCCTGCGCATCTGCTCCATTTGCATCATCCGCGTCACATCGCGAACAAACAGCAGAAAGTCTCCCCCGGCAAAAGTGGTGATCTCTACCTGCAGTATCTGCCGGGGGTTGCTCGCACTGGGAAGCTGCAGGGGCGACTGAAATTCGCCGGCGAGGAAGTAATCGTGAAACGCCGGCCAGCGCAGGAGGTTCAGCACCGGCTGTCCCTGGTCCCGCGGATATTGCAGCCCCAATAGGCGTCCGGCGGCGAGATTGGACCACTCAATGGCACCGCTCTGGGTCAGGATCACCACACCGTCACGCATGGACGCAAAGGAACTGCGCAGATAGTCCACCGTTGACTGCAGCCGTCCCCGAGCTTCGCGGTTTTCACGCTGGAGACGATAAATCGTATCGTAAACCAGACCCCAGATACCGGCGCTCTCCGGCGGCGCTTCATCCGGGTCCTCGAGCCAGCGGCGCATGCGCCAGAGTTGCCACAGCCAGTTGCCGCTCAGCAGCGCAAGACCCAGGCAGAGCATTTCCAGGGTGAGATCGGTCGCCCAACCCAATATCGCCGAAGCGGCCAGAACGGCCAGCAGCTTGCGTAGCTCAGCGCGCCAACTGCCGGAAAGACTCACCCCGATGGAACTCCCCGGGAGGAAAAGCGATAGCCGGTGCCGCGCACGGTCTGAATCAGACCGCTGTAATCCTTGTCGGCAGACTGCAATCCCTTGCGCAGACGACGGATATGCACGTCCACGGTTCGCTCTTCCACATACACATTGGCCCCCCAGACCTGATCGAGAAGCTGGTTGCGGCTGTAGGCCCGCTCCGGGTGGGACATGAAGAACTGCAGCAGGTTGAACTCCGTGGGGCCCATATCCAGCGGTTCGTCGGCGAGAAAAACCCGCCGGCTCTTGCCATCCAGGACCAGATCCGCCACCTGCAGCCGGTCGGTGCTTTCACCGACTCCCGAGCGTCGCAGCAGCGCCTTGATCCGGGCAATGAGCTCCCGCGGCGCGAACGGCTTGGTGATGTAATCGTCGGCGCCGACTTCCAGCCCCTGAATGACATTGTCCTCAGCGGTTTTAGCCGTGAGCATGATCACGGGTATCTCCCGGGTCGTGTCATCGCGCTTGAGACGCCTCAGCAGCTCGATACCCGAACCGCCGGGAAGCATCCAGTCGAGCAGCACAATGTCCGGCCGCTGGTCGACCACAATGGCGTGAGCATCCTGAATGTTATCGGCTTCAAGGCATCGAAAGTCGACGATCTCCAGTGCCATTCGCAGCATATCGCGAATAGCAAACTCATCATCAACAACCAGTACGGTGCGCTCGCTCATAAGTACTCTTCCACTGGATTCCTGGGCAGGCGAATCTTGCAGCGGGCTTGTGACATAAAGATGACAAAACACAGGCAGAATGACACAGAAGCGTCATATTCAAAACCAGTTGAACCAGCCCCGCCCTTCTTCGAGTCGCTCGCGACAGCCCGCCAGCTGCCCCTCGTAGCGCGCGGCGCGATCGGCCACCTTGCGCGCCACTGACAGCAACCAGTCCTTGTTCCGATAGGTGCCGCGCTCATAGCCCCCCTGCCCCTCGTGATAGGCAAGGTACAGGCGATAGGCATCATCCCGCGCGATACCATTGCGCCGATAGGACTGGTGGTTGTACCAGCCCACAAAATCGACCGCATCGCCGAAGTCGTCGCGGTCCGCCCCGTAGCGTCCTGCCGATCGCTCGTAGGACTCCCAGGTGGACTCCAGCGATTGACTGTAACCGTAGGAATCGGATGGTCTGGGTCCGGGAATAAAGCCGAGAATCTTCTTGCGCGGCGGCTTTGCATTGGCAACGAAGCGTGACTCCTGATGCACAATGGCCATCACCACCGGGATGGGTGTACCCCAGGCTTTCTCCGCATCTCGGGCGTCCTCATACCAACCGCGTTTCTCATCAAAGATTGCGCAGAGGTTATCGACATTGCTCGGGGGCGACGTCGCGCAGCCCCCGCAGAACAATGCCACCGCCAGCAGCGCGGTCGGTCCCGGCCAGCGCCCGAAGCCTTGTAATAGTCGCTCCCCGGTCCCCGACAGTCGCCGGAGTCTGTTCGTTACCGAACGACTGCCGATCATTTCCGGGACCTCTCGACGCGGGCGAGAAATTCCGCCTCATCAATCACCTCAACACCGAGAGACTCGGCCCTGGCGAGCTTGCTCCCGGCCCCGGGTCCCGCGAGGAGCACCGATGTTTTGGAGGATACGGACTTCGCGGTTCTGGCCCCGAGCGCCCGCAGGGTCTCCTCGGCCTCGTCCCGGGACTGGGTGTCGAGACGACCACTGACCACCCAGGTTTGTCCGCTCAGTGGGCCCTCCTCAGCCTCCGCAGGCGCCACCGGCGGCCACTCAATTCCCGCTGCAAGCAATTCCTCAAGGACTTTGCAGTTCGCCTCTGAGGCAAAGAATCCCACAAGATGCTCAGCCACCACCGGTCCCACATCGGCAACCGCCAGGAGATCATCCAGTCCGGCCGCAGCGAGGGCCTCAAGACTGCAAAAATGCGCCGCCAGAGCCTGCGCTGTGGCTTCACCGACCTCGCGAATTCCGAGGGCAAAAATAAACCTTGGCAGCGTTGTCTGACGACTGGCACTGATCGCCGCAATCAATTTGGTCGCGGACTTGTCCCCCATGCGCTCCAGGAGAATGACCTCGCCCTTTCTCAGACGATAGAGGTCCGCGACATTGCGCACCAGGCCACGATCCACCAGTTGCTCGACGATCTTTTCGCCGAGCCCGTCAATATCCATGGCACGCCGACTGGCGAAATGCCGCACCGCCGCTTTTAACTGCGCGGGGCATACGAGTCCTCCGGTACAGCGCAAGGTGGCCTCGCCTGTCACCTGCTCTACGGGCGACCCACAAACCGGACAGACTTGCGGCGCAGGCACGGGTGCCGCATCCGGCACCCGGCGCTCGGGAATAACTGACACGACCTGGGGGATCACGTCCCCCGCACGACGCACGACAACGGTATCGCCCTCATGCAGGGACAAACGCCCTATCTCATCCATATTATGCAAAGTCGCATTGCTGACCGTCACCCCGCCGACGAATACCGGCTCCAGTCGTGCAACAGGGGTGATCGCGCCGGTACGCCCGACCTGGAATTCGACGCCGGTCACAGTGGTCATTGCCTCCTGAGCCGGGAATTTACGGGCGATAGCCCAGCGCGGTGCGCGTGCCACAAATCCCAGTTTTTCCTGAGCGTCGAAGGCATTGACTTTGTAGACGATCCCGTCGATGTCAAACGCCAGCGTATCGCGCTGGGCCGCCATGCGGTGGTAGTAATCAATACTCTCGGCCAATGAAGTCAGGCGCTCGGCGTAGCGGCTGATCGGAATGCCCCATTCGGCAAACAGCGCCAGCACCGCCCAGTGGGACGCCGGCCAATCGCCGCTCGGATGCTTGCCAGCGGAATAGGCGCAAAACTCCAGCGGCCGTTGCGCGGTAACACGCGAATCCAGCTGCCGGAGCGACCCTGCTGCCGCATTCCGGGGATTGACGAAGGTCTTTTCACCCCGGCGTCGCGCGTGCTCATTGAAGGCTTCAAAACCTGCGCGGGGCATATAGATCTCCCCACGCACCTCGACCTCAGGCGCGTGCGAGGCCCCCCGAAGACGCAGAGGCACCGAGCGTATCGTTCTGACGTTCAGCGTGATGTCTTCCCCACGCAGGCCATCACCCCGGGTCGCCGCCCGGAGCAGTTCCCCGTCCCGATAAATCAGGCTGACCGCAATGCCATCCAGCTTCGGTTCCGCGACGAGTTCCGGTGTCGTATCGCTGTCCAGCCGGTTGCAGACACGCTGCAAAAAAGCCTCGAGCTCTTCATCGCTGAACGCGTTGTCCAGAGACAGCATGGGCATGGGATGGGCGACGCTACTGAAGGCCTCAAGTGGGGGCGCACCGACGCGCTGTGTGGGGGACGACGGGCTTTTGAGAGCCGGGTGGGCGTCCTCAAGCGCCTGAAGCTCCCTCAGCGCACGGTCATAATCCTGATCCGGAACCGACGGTGCATCGAGGGCATAATATTCGTGACTCCAGCGTTCCAGTTGGCGGCGGAGCCTGGCAACCGCCTCCCGCGGGGCGAGGTCAGCCATAGCGGGACTCAATCTCTCTGGGCGAGGAGGCGGCGCTCGAGCTCGCGTATCTGCTGTCGCGAATGCTCGACAGCCTGCTGCGTCAGGACGCTGCGCGACTCGTCCAGTAACTCCCCGCCCAGATTGCGCGACACAACGCGCGCCGTCTCCAACATAAAATCAAAGGCCTGAATCATGTCCTCAGGTCCGGGCAGCGTCAGAAAAAACACCAAACCCCGGGTGCGCATGTTTTCCATATTGTCGATATCGAACACGCCGGGCTGCAACATGTTCGCCACGCTGAACTGAATGGGCCCGCGACCGGCCTGCTGCTCGTGACGGTGAAAAAAATCCATATCGCCAAAGCGAAGATCACAGGCAAGGAGTATTTCCAGAATGTCTTTACCCCAGAATCCGTCGCTATCGCGGGACATGACATGCAGGACAATGACTTCGGTGTCAGGCGCGCGCGGCAGCTCGCCGCCCTTATGTTCCTCTGGCTCATCGCCGTGATCCATCAGGTCCTCGAGCCAGTCGATGTTGGCCGGCTCATCGCTGGCGGCACTCACCCCGGACAGGGGAGAGGCATCGTCGTCGGGCTCCGCCGGGGCCGCCGCTTCGGAACGTGGCCGGGTGTCCCCGCGCGCCGCGCGATCATTCTCCGGCTCCGATGCCACCGCTTTTGTGGCCCGAATACTGGAGAGCCCGACCCTGGTGCTCTCGAGCGCTTGCCCCTCACTCCCCGGCGAGCCATCGGCGGATTCCGAAGCCGCCTCGTCGTCGGGATCGGCAAAATCGTCGCGATGCACCACCCGGGCGCCGCCGTTGGGCAGCTCGCGGTAAAAGGTCAGGTCTTCAACGATATCGTCCTCGGGAATATCAGTCGCGAGCTTGACACGCAGCCGCGACTTTTGCTGACGGCGCATACGTCGCCAGGCATCTACCATTACCGCGAGAATCAGCAGGCTCCCGACGAGTACCATCGCGTCACGCAGGGTCAGTTCAGGCACGGTTTTTCAGTCTCCTCCCTTGCAATCACAAATCAGCCGCCGCTTTAAGTGCACCTAAAACCGCTCCAGCTAACTCGCCGCGAGCTCCGCCGCCTCTTCAACATCCACGGATACCAGACGTGAGACGCCGGGCTCGTGCATCGTCACGCCCATCAGCTGATCCGCCATTTCCATGGTGATCTTGTTGTGCGTAATAAAGATAAACTGCACCTTGTCTGACATCTCTTTAACCATCCGTGCATAGCGACCGACGTTGGCATCATCCAGCGGTGCATCCACCTCGTCGAGCATACAGAAAGGCGCCGGATTGAGCTGGAAAATGGAGAACACCAGCGCGATGGCCGTGAGCGCCTTTTCGCCA
>CAZGGN010000081.1:1989-3926 GCA_964525195.1 uncultured Congregibacter sp. | reverse complement strand
TTTCTTACCCGGGGGCTGCGCCAGAATCGACACCCCCGTGTCCAGGAGATCATCACCGGTCATTTCCAGGCTCGCCGCGCCGCCCCCAAACACTCGCGGGAAAAGCTCCTGTAAACCACTGTTGACCTGATCAAAGGTGTCCTTGAAACGGCTGCGGGTTTCCCTGTCGATCTTGCGAATCGCGGTTTCCAGCGTCGACAGAGCGGACTCCAGATCCTCGTTCTGGGCATCGAGGTAGCGCTTGCGTTCAGACTGCTGCTGGTATTCCTCGACCGCCGCAAGGTTGATTGGCCCCAGACGGGCGATGCGATTGGCATAGCGCTCAAGCTCCGCCTGCCAGGACGACAGATCCACTGTTTCGGGCAAGGCTTCGAGCAACTGCTCAAGATCCCCGCCGACCTCCTCCAGCTGCGTCCGCAGCGTACGCTGCTGATGGTCGAGGCCCTGCAGCGTAAGCCGCCGTGTCTCGAGCTGCTCGCGCAAAGTGGCAGCCCGCTGGCCGATCCTGAGTCGTTCCTGCTCGGCCTCGCGAAGGCGGTGCTCGATATCGGCCAGGGACTGGCGCGCGGCCGTGAGTCGGGTTTCGGACTCCAGACGCAATGCAAGCTGCGCGTCGAGAGTTTCCTTGAGGCCTTCGAGGGGCGCATCGTTTTCCAGCTGCGAAGTGCTGAGCATTTCGAGGCGTTCGCTCAGAAGCGTCACCTGCTCTCGACTGCGCGCCAAGGCGCCGCGAATCGTTTCACTCTGGGTCACCAGGGACTGGTGGCGCAGGGCCGCCTGATGCGCCTCGTCTCGACTCCGGTGAGCCGCAGCCCGCGACGTGTCCAATGCTGCCCGGAGATTTTCCCGTTGGGCCAGGCGCGCCTCGCGATCTGCGGCATCACCGTCCATGGATTCAATTGCCTCAGCGAGCTTACTGCGGGCCTCTACCACGGAGGCCTGCTCCTGCTCAAACTGCGCGCGAAGCTCCTGCACTTCCCGCTCAAGGCGCTCCCGCCGAACCAGAACCTGCTCCTGCTTGGCTTCTTCTGCTCGCAGGCGAGCGAGAATCTCGCCGCGCCCCCGCGCTGCCTGCTCCCCCGCGCTGCGGCAGGTTTTCAGTTCCTGTTCCGCATCGGCCAGGCGCTGCTCGCTGTCGCGCAGCTGAGCGACTGCCTCAGCCTCGGCCTCGGCCAGTGCATCGATCTGGCTCTGCAGCGTCTCAAGTTCTCGCTGGCGCCCGATCAGTCCGCTTTCCGTATCACTCCCGTGGAGCGCACGAACCCAATTGCGCCCGAACCACAGGCCTTCAGGGGTGATCAAGGACTCACCCGGCGCCAGGGAATGGCGTTTGCTCCGGGCATCGGCCACATCCTCGGCGCAGCGTACCGGAGCAAGCAGATAGCGCGCGCGAGCCCCGGAGCCGCTGCCTTGCAGCGTCCTGGCCAGCGAATCTGCGGCGCAGTCAACGTCGGGGACCGTTTCGAACAAGGTCAGCTCACCGCTGCCCAACTGACCGAGGGCGGCATCGAGATCGGTCACCGAATCCACACACACGCCCTGCAGCGCACTGCCCAGAACCACCTCCACCGCCTGCTGCCAGCGCGCTTCGACCTGGAGCTCATCGAGCAAACGCGGGTTATCCGCCAGTCCGCGCTCGCGCAGCCAATCGCCCACCTTGCCGCCCTCCGCACGCTCCTTGGCCGCCTGCTGCAAAGCTTCCAGAGATGACTGGCGCCCGCGCTGAATCTGAAGCTGGGAGCGCTGTTCGTTAAGCTGTTCGTGGCGCTGACCGCAGGCATGGACCACGCCCGTCGCCGCCGCGTGGCCCTGCGGGTGGTCTCGAGCAGCGATGCCGACGAGGCCGCCAGCACGGCGATCCTGGAGGCTGCCCGCGCCGTGGCCTCTCTCAACCACCCGGGCATCGCCACCATCTACGAGGCCGGCCGCGACGAGGA
>CAZGGN010000081.1:0-1979 GCA_964525195.1 uncultured Congregibacter sp. | reverse complement strand
GAGGCCGATGCCGAACCTGATGCCGGCGGCGCTCGCTGACCGCGTTCGGCGCGCAGGCGTGTGACATCCTCCTCGAGAGACTGCAGCTGCATCGCATGTTGCTCGCTGGATTCGCTCGCCTCTTCGAGCTCGGCCCGCAGTCCCTCCAGCAGCTGCACGGCCTCGTCATCGCCCTGGGACTGACGTTCCTGCTCGAGTTGCTCCAGACGCCTCTGGAGCCGGTTCAGGGAGTGCTCGAGATGCTGGATCCGGGACTGCTGAACCTCTGCCTGCTGCCGGGGACCGGCGGCCTGCTGATTGAATTCGTCCCAGTCCGACTGCCAGGACTGCATTTTGGATTCCGCTTCGGCGAGCGCCGAACTCGCCTCGGCGGCGGCGGCGCGCTGAATCTCCAGCGCCGGCGCCAGTTCCTCAAGCTCCGTTTCCCAGCCTGCAAGGCGCTCGCCGTCTTCACTCAGATGTCGCTGCGCCTGCTCAAGACCCGCTTTGGTGCTGCGCAGATCGTCTTCAATCTGCTCTGCTTTTTCACCCTGATAACGGATCTCCTGTTCGATCCGGCTGACTTCCGCGCCGATCGCGTAAAAGCGGCCCTGTACTTCCACCAGCGCATCGTTGCGCTCGCTGTGCGTGATCCGATGTTGCTCGAGCGCCGTGTCGACCGCCTGCTGTTCCGCGTACACCGCTTCGAGGCGAACCTCGTGCTCACCAACCTCGTGCGCCGCCTTGCTCTGCTGGCTCTGCAGCTCACGGCACTGGGCGGCCATCAGTTGCTGTTTCAGGGCCCGCTCTTCCGCTTTGAGGGCCTTGTACTTTTCGGCGGACTGGGACTGTCGCTGCAGATGCTGCAGCTGTCGCTCCAATTCATCGCGCAGGTCGGTCAGGCGCTCGAGATTCTCCAGTGTGCGGCGCATGCGCGACTCGGTTTCCTTGCGCCGCTCCTTATACTTCGAAATGCCCGCCGCTTCCTCAATGAAGATTCGCAGTTCTTCAGGTTTCGACTCGATCAGCCGGGAAATCATGCCCTGCTCGATAATGGCGTAACTGCGCGGACCAAGCCCGGTGCCCAGAAAGATGTCGGTAATGTCGCGGCGGCGGCATTTTGTGCCGTTAAGGAAATAGTCGGACTGCCCGTCCCGGGTCACCTGGCGCCGCGTAGAAATCTCACTGTAGCTCGAATACTCGCCGCCGATGCCCCCGTCACTGTTGTCAAAGACGAGTTCGATGGACGCCTGTCCCACTGGCTGCCGGTTGCCCGAGCCATTGAAAATAACATCGGCCATGGATTCGCCACGGAGATTTTTAGCTGAGCTCTCGCCCATGACCCAGCGCACGGCGTCGATGATGTTGGACTTGCCACAGCCATTGGGGCCGACCACGGCGCTCATGTTGCTGGGAAAGTGTACGGCGGTAGGATCCACAAAGGACTTGAAGCCCGCCAGCTTTATCGACTTTAGACGCATCTAGCTTTAACTAACCTTCCCAACTTCTTGTTTTGTATGGGTATTAAGTGGGTTTAGATGAAGACCGGACATTTCAAACCACAAGATATAGTGTATATCCTTTGCAAAGATAACACTATGCCCGATAGGGAAAATGCGCCCGTCAGCCCCGCTGGGCGGTCGCCTGCAACTTAATCTGCACCGCGACCTCGTCACCACCGGCAGCCACCGGACCGGCAGCGCCGGAATAGAGCGCATTGGCGGCCCCGGGCTGGCCGTTCGCCGACACCTGTGCCGAGACCTGCACCGGACCCGCTTCACTGAGCAGCTGACCGGCCATCGCGTCGCCGTCACTGAGACGCAGGGTAATGGGCAGATCCGACGCCTGAAGACGCCGCACCGCGATCGGCATGCGGCTACTCGCATCGGCGCGCCGGGCAAACACAAACACCACGGCCCGCGGATCAACCACAGACTCTTCGGCCAGGGAAAGGGCCACGGAAATACCAACCTGCCCGGCATCAACGCTACCGCCCTCTT
>CAZGGN010000080.1:0-12031 GCA_964525195.1 uncultured Congregibacter sp. | reverse complement strand
GTAGCGCAGCTCCTGGTCGGCGAGGCCGTGGTACTTGTCCGGCAGGGGGCGCAGGGCCTTGGTCAGCAATCGGGCCTCGGCCATATTGATGTAGAGATCGCCCTTGCCGGAACGCTGCAGCGAACCGCGCGCCGCAACAATATCGCCAAGATCCCAACTCTTGATGTCGGCCAGCACCTCCGCCGGCAGACCTTTGCGGTCCACATAGAGCTGAATCTGCCCGTCGCCGTCCTGTATCAGCAAGAATGCGCCGCGATTACGGATCAAACGCCCGGCGACCGCAAACTCCTCGTTGCGCTCTTCCAGCACGGCCTTGTCATCATCGGCGTACTCGCGCTGCAACTGCCCGGCTGTCGCACTGCGGCGAAAATCATTGGGGAAGGGGTTGCCCTGCTGTCGCAGAGCCGCGAGCTTTCCCCGGCGCTCGGCGATGAGCTTGTTTTCGTCTTCCGGGGCGCCGGATTCCTTGCTGCTATCGTTCATTGTGATATCCGCTTACAGGCCGCTTTTCAGCGAAGCCTCGATAAAAAGGTCAATACCGCCATCCAGCACCGCCTGGGTATTGCTGGTCTCTACATTGGTTCGCAGATCCTTGATTCGCGATGCGTCCAGTACATAGCTGCGGATCTGACTGCCCCAGCCAATGTCGGCCTTGTTGTCTTCCATGATCTGCTTTTCTTCGTTGCGCTTGAGCACTTCCATCTCGTAGAGCTTTGCCCGCAACAGCTTCATGGCGTTGTCACGGTTCTGATGCTGGGAGCGCTCAGTCTGGCACTGCACCACGATACCCGAGGGGTTGTGCGTGAGGCGCACAGCTGAATCGGTCTTGTTGACATGCTGGCCACCGGCCCCACTGGCGCGGTAGGTATCGACGCGCAGGTCCGCCGGATTGATCTCGATCTCGATGTTGTCATCGATTTCCGGTGCGACGAAAACCGAGGCAAAGGAGGTATGGCGTCGATTCCCCGAGTCAAAGGGGGACTTGCGGACCAGGCGATGCACGCCGGTCTCGGTACGCAACCAGCCAAAGGCATACTCGCCAGTGAACTTGATCGTCGCGCTCTTGATCCCTGCCACGTCGCCGCCGGAAGCCTCAATCAGCTCCGTCTTGAAACCGCGCGACTCGCCCCAGCGCAGATACATGCGCAGCAACATCTCCGCCCAGTCCTGGGCTTCGGTGCCACCGGAGCCTGCCTGAATATCCAGAAACGCGTTGTTCGGGTCCATTTCACCGTTGAACATGCGTCGGAACTCGAGCTGCTCCAGGACTTTTTGCAGGGCGTCGATTTCCTGTTCAATGTCCGCGACCGCGGCTTCATCGTTTTCTTCCGAGGCCATTTCCAGAAGGTCCAGGGCATCCGAGGCGCCGGTATCCAGAGCGTCGATGGAGCTCACAATGGCTTCGAGGGCCGAGCGTTCGCGACCCAGCTCCTGAGCGCGTTCCTGATTGTCCCAGACGCTGGGCTCGGCGAGCTCGAGCTCGACTTCAGCTAGCCTTTCACGGCGCTGATCGACGTCAAAGATACCCCCTAAGCACGTCTGTACGCGCTTGAATGTCCTTGAGGTTCTGAATCAGAGGATTGATTTCCAACATCGTTCGGGTCCGCCAAAAAAGGGCGCCATTCTAACCCAGCCATCCGCCACCTTCGACTACCTGTCTGCGATCAGGCACCCGATCCCCGGACAGGCTCAGGCGGGCTCTAGCTGCTGCACCAGTAGCTGCAGGCGGCGCTCGCCGCGAAACTCGTTCACATCCAGGCGATAGGCGAGGCTCACGCGGCGCACGTGGGGGTCAGGCCAGCAATCGCTATCGACGCCAAAGGCAATCGCGTCGAGCTCCCGCGTCGTCCCCGGAAGCCCGAGCCTCATCTTGAGATGACGCTCCCCCACAATACGCTGGGAAAGCAGGTCAAAGACGCCGTCAAAAAGCGGCTCTGGAAAATGCTGCCCCCAGGGTCCGGCGCGCCGCAGCATCTCGGCCACATTGAGATCAAACTCCTCAGCGGCTAGCTCGCCATCAGTCTCCAGGAGTGCCTCGAGAGAGCTGCCAGCGCTGCCCTCGACCACCTTGGTGAACGCCTCGGCGAAACGGTCAAACTCGGATTCAGGGAGCGACAGGCCCGCAGCCATTGCATGGCCGCCAAAACGGCTGATAAGACCGGGATGCGTCGCTGCTACCGTATCCAGGAGGTCGCGCAGATGCAGCCCGGCAATGCCGCGACCGGACCCTTTGAGTTCACCATCACCGGTGCTCGCAAAGGCGATCACCGGCCGATGAAAGCGATCCTTGATACGCGACGCCAGGATACCCACGACGCCCTGATGCCAGCCGGGATCATGAAGCACCAGAGCCGCGGGTGCGTGCGAGGGATCCAGCGTCAGAGCCGATAGCGCTGCCAGCGCCTCTTCCTCCATGCCCCGCTCAATACGCTGGCGCTCCCGGTTCATACTGTCCAACTCCTGGGCAATGGCCCGGGCGCGCTGTGCATCATCGGCCAGCAGACACTCAATCCCCAGGGACATGTCATCCAGCCGGCCTGCCGCGTTCAGCCGCGGCCCCGCGGCGAAGCCAAGATCCGTGGCCACCACGGCTGCCGGATCCCGACCGGCAACACGCAGCAAGGCTTGAATCCCCTCGCAGGCACGGCCACTGCGCATCCGCGCCAACCCCCCGGCGACCAGAATACGATTATTGTGATCGAGGGGAACCACATCGGCGACGGTACCCAGGGCAACCAGATCGAGATAGGCGCCCAGATGCGGTTCCTCACGACCCTCGCGGCTGAACCAGTCCTGACGCCTCAGACGCGCGCGCAGCGCCATCAGCAGATAAAACATGACCCCGACACCGGCGAGAGACTTACTCGGGAATTCGCAATCGGGCTGATTGGGGTTAACAATCACCGCCGCATCCGGAAGCTCGCTGCCGGGGAGATGATGATCGGTGACCAGTACCTTGATCCCCGCGGCATTCGCCGCAGCCACGCCATCCAGTGAGGATATGCCGTTGTCGACGGTGATGATCAGATCGGGCTCGCGCGCACAGGCCAGATCCACAATGCCCGGTGTCAGTCCATAGCCAAACTCGAATCGGTTGGGTACCAGATAGTCGACGTGGCTTGCGCCAAAATCGCGCAGCGCCCTCACGGCCAGCGCCGTGCTGGTTGCCCCATCGGCGTCAAAGTCCCCGACGATCAGAATACGAGCATCGCTCTCAAGGGCTGTTTGCAGGAGTTCCGCCGCCGCATCGATGCCCGCCAGGCGATCCGGCGGCAGTAATGCGGACAACCTCAGATCCAGCTCAGAGGCCGCAACCACCCCGCGAGCGGCATAGAGCCGCCCCAGCAGCGGCGGCACGTCGCCCAGAGCTACGGTGTCGGGAGACTCCCGGCGGCGGATGGTACGTGCAAGACGGGTCAATCAGGCTTCCAGGTGTGCGGCGATAAAACCCTGAACCGCGGAAAGTTCATTGGGTAAAACATCAAAGTGCTCCGGCAGCTCAAAAAGATTCTCAAGATGCGCTGGCAGTTGAGCGGTTACGGGCAGCCCGGAGCGCGCGATCGCCTCGGGGAATTTCGCCGGGTGCGCGGTGGCCAGCGTGACCCAGGGAACATCCAGTGCCTGCGCTCCCCGAGCCGCCGCGGCAACGCCGATCGCACTGTGCGGATCGAGCAGATAGCCCGTCGACTGCCAGGTCGATGCAATGCAGGCCGTCGTCTCCTCGTCATCGACCCGGTGGCTGCCAAAGAGCTCCCGGGCACGGTGCATCGCGCGCGCTGACAAGCTGATGTCAGCGTCGTTAAAGGCATCCATCAGGCTGGCGATCGCACTGGGATCACGATCATAGAGATCAAACATCAGCCGTTCGAAATTACTGGAGACGGTGATGTCCATGCTCGGCGATAGCGTGTGCTCAAGCGGTTGTCTCGCATAGTCACCGCTGGTCAGTAGCCGATGCAGTACGTCATTGCGGTTTGTGGCGATCATCAGCCGGGCAACCGGCAGCCCCATTTGCGCCGCCAGGTAGCCCGCAAAGATATCACCAAAGTTACCCGTTGGAACCGAGTAAGCGGCAGCGCGATGTGGTGCACCCAGCGCCAGACCCGCGTAGAAGTAGTACACGATCTGCGCCATGATCCGCGCCCAGTTGATCGAGTTTACGGCGACCAGCCGGCGCCCGTCTGGAATAAAGGACTGATCGCGAAAGCTGGCTTTGACCATGGCCTGGCAGTCATCGAAATTACCTCCGATCGCCAGGTTGTGAATCGTCGGCCCGCTGAGGGTGGTCATTTGCCTGCGCTGCACATCCGACACACGCCCGTGCGGATGCAGAATAAAGATATCGATATTTTCACAGCGCTGGCATCCGGCGATCGCCGCTGATCCCGTATCGCCGGAGGTCGCTCCCATAATGACGACTTTTTCGCCCCGGCGTTGCAGCACCGCATCCAGCAGACGCCCGAGGAGCTGCAGGGCAAAATCCTTAAACGCCAGGGTCGGCCCGTGAAAAAGCTCAAGAACCCACTGGTTGTGATCAAGCTGCACCAGCGGCGCTACCGCCGCGTGCCTGAAGGCCGCGTAGCAGTCGTCGATAATCTGGCGCAGTTCCTCGGCCTCAAACGCCTCCTCGACAAATGGCAGCAAAATCCGATGCGCCAGGGCCGGGTAATCCAGCGTGGACATCTCCTCGAGCTCCCGCATGCTGAAGCCGGGAAGATGCTCGGGCACATAGAGACCGCCGTCACTCGCGAGGCCGGTCAGCAACACTTCCTCAAAACTTAATACCGGGGCGGAGCCCCGGGTACTGATATAGCGCACGCTCAATATCCTCTAATCTGACTCAACGCGAATACAGTGCGGGGGCTGCGTCACTGCGGGCAAGGCGCTGATCTGCGCCACAGCCCGCCGGAGCGCGTCCTCGCGCGCCTCGTTGGTCAGTACCACAACTGGCACGGTTGAACCCCTGGCCTTCGGCGCCTTCTGGATCAGCGCCTCAATGCTGATACCCTCGGCGCCGAGGCAATTCGCCAACTGCGACATCACCCCCGGGCGATCCTCTACCTCAAGACGCAGATACCAGACGCTGCAAACTGCATCCATTGGCAGCACGGGCTTGTCGACCAGCGCGGCCACGGGAACACCGAGACAGGGAACTGCCCGGCCGTTGGCCCGGGCAATATCCACGATGTCCGCTACCACCGCCGAGGCCGTCGGAAGCCGTCCAGCGCCGGCGCCAGAATACAGCGTGGCACCCGCCGCATCACCTTCGAGACGCACAGCATTGAGCACGCCATCAACGTTGGCAAGCAGCGATTCCCTGGGCAACAGTGTCGGATGCACTCGAAGCTCCATGCCCTCGGCGTGTTCCTTCGCAATACCCAGATGCTTGATTCGATAACCCAGTTCGTCCGCAAAACGAATATCTGCCGTAGTGATCTGCGCAATACCCTCGCAATACACCTCAGAAAATTTCAGCGGTGCCGAGAAGGCCATCGAAGCGAGAATGCTCAACTTGTGCGCGGCATCGGTGCCTTCGATATCAAAGCTCGGATCGGCCTCGGCGTAGCCCAGGGCCTGCGCCTCGGCGAGCACCTCGTCGAAGGGCCGCTGGTGCGCCCCCATCTCGGTCAGTATGAAATTACCGGTACCGTTAATAATGCCGCTGACAGCGCAAATGCGGTTGGCCGCCATGCCGTCGCGCAAAGCTTTGAGAATGGGTATCGCACCGGCCACCGCGGCTTCGCAGAGCAGACTCTGCCCCATGTCCTCAGCCAGGCGCAGGAGCGCGTTGCCGTGCTCGGCGATCAGAGCCTTGTTCGCCGTAACAACCGATTTACCACTCCTGAGTGCGGTCTCGACCAATTCCTTCGCGAGCTCTGTACCCCCGATACATTCAACGAGCACATCGACGTCCTCAGCTCTGGCAACCTCCAGGAGGTCACGATGCACCGGCACGTCGAAGGTCGGGCAATCCTCACGATCCCTGCGCGCCCCGATGCGGGTGAGACGAAGCTCCCGACCGGCCCGCGCAGCAAGCAGTCCGGCCTGCCCCCGAAGCAACTCGATGGTGCCCCCGGCCACGGTCCCATTCCCACATACGCCGATACGCAATGCGCTCATATAAATTGCCTTCCCTGCTGGCTCACGATACGAAGTTATTGACTTGGGAGCGCTCTGGAAGCGCTGAAAAAATCGGCCGTCAGAGGCTGATCAGACCATCCTCTCGGAACATGCGCTTGATATTTCTCAAGGCCTGACGCGTTCGATGCTCATTCTCAATCAAACCCAAGCGCACGTAAC
Organism: uncultured Congregibacter sp.; assembly: GCA_964525195.1. GTDB lineage: Bacteria > Pseudomonadota > Gammaproteobacteria > Pseudomonadales > Halieaceae > Congregibacter. The sequence continues at coordinate 5,731 of CAZGGN010000080.1, read as the reverse complement.
CCTCGCCATACTCACCAAAGCCGATACCCGGCGACACCGCAACCTGGGCGTCGCTGAGCAGCTTTTTACTGAACTCGAGGGAACCCATGGCCTGATAGGCATCCGGTATTCGCGCCCAGACGAACATCGTGGCCTTGGGCGGCTCTACCGGCCAACCGGCGGCGCTGAGCCCCTCGCAGAGCACATCGCGCCGCGAACAATACATGGCATTGATATCCGAAACGCAGCTTTGATCGCTCTCAAGCGCAGTAATCGCCGCCACCTGTATCGGCGTGAACATGCCGTAATCGAGGTAGGACTTCATCCGCGCGAGCGCACCCACCAGGGTCTCGTTACCGCAACAAAAGCCCACGCGCCAACCCGGCATATTGTAGCTCTTGGACATGCTGAAAAACTCGACCGCAATCTCCCGGGCGCCCTCAACCTGCAGAATGGAAGGCGCGACATAGCCGTCGAAGCACAGGTCCGCGTAGGCCAGATCCTGCACCACCCAGATCTTGTGCTCCCGGGCAATATCTACCACCTTTTGGAAGAAGGGCAGCTCAACGCAGTGGGTGGTGGGGTTGGAGGGAAAATTCAGGACCAGCATTTTGGGCCGGGGCCAGCTGTTGCGTATCGCGCTGTCGAGTTCTTCAAAGAACTCCTCTTCATCACCCATCGGCACGTGCCGGATATCGGCGCCGGATATGACAAAGCCGTAGGGGTGGATCGGATAGGACGGGTTGGGCACCAGAATCGCATCGCCGGGACCGGTCGTCGCCAGTGCGAGATGCGCCAGCCCCTCCTTTGAGCCGAGGGTCACAATGGCTTCGCGCTCCGGATCCAGCTCGACGGCATAACGGTCTCGATACCAGTTGCAGATTGCCCGGCGCAGCCGCGGTATTCCCTTGGACTGCGAATAGCGATGGGTATCCGGGCGGCGCGCCGTTTCGATCATTTTGTCCACGATATGCGTGGGCGTAGGCTGATCCGGATTGCCCATACCAAAATCGATGATGTCTTTGCCGGCAGCGCGCGCAGCCTGCTTTAAATCACCGACGATGCTGAACACATAGGGCGGCAGCCGCTGAATGCGCTGAAACTGATCTTCCAAGGAGCACTCACTATTGAGAAAACAAGGCAGCCAGAGGGCTGCCTTCTAAAACGGAGGAGACACTAAAGGCCGCGCGCGGCAGTGTCAAACCACGACGAGGGCTGCGAATTCCGCGGCGGGCGCCGGGACCCGAGACTGGCCCGCGCTACTTCAGGCCAAGAATAGCAAGGAGGTCATCGGCGCTGCGATAGCCGGGGATCATTTCACCGTCCTCGGTCACGATTGCCGGCGTACCACGGACCCCCAACTGCTGCCCCAGGGCAAACTGCTCAGCGATCGGATTTCCGGGGCAGACGTTTTCCTCCAGAGACTCACGATTTTTAAACTGGGTCAGCGTGGCCTGGCGATCATCGGCACACCAGGCACTGGCGAGCTGACGGAAGCCCGGCGAACCGATTCCCTGGCGCGGATAGGCGAGGTAGCGGACTTCCACGCCCCGGCGATTCAGCTCGGGGACTTCTTTGTGCAACTTCTGGCAGTAGAAACAGGAGACATCGGTAAATACCTCAATGTATCCGCGGGTCTCCCCCTCCGCAGGAAACACGATCTTCTGCTCCATGGGCACTTTAGCCAGTGCCTCTTTGCGGTCATTGGCCCGTTGCTGCTCGGCCAGATTGATCAGGCCTCCGGTTCCCACCGCATAGAGATCGCCGACGATAAAAAACTCGCCGCTCGCCGTTGAGTAGACCATGGGGCCCTGATCTATCTGCACCCGGTAGAGCCCGGGCAACTCGCTATTCTGGACATTCAGCACCGTGAGCCCGACCTCGGGGGCACCCAGGCGCGCACGGAGCTGCTTCTCGATCGCCGGGTCGACGGCGTCGCTCTGGGCAAAGACGGAGGCAGCAAGAGCCAACAGGGGCACCAGGGCCAGCCGACTCAGGGCGCGCCGGCGGACGACGGGCGCCGGCGCGACGCCAAATCCAAAAACGGCACGAACAACGGTGCTCAATAGCTGCATGAAACTCTTCCTGTGCAAAGGGCCGCTGGCAGACGCGGCCTCACGTGTTGATATCATTCTTTGATCATACCAGCCGGGCTTAGTTCACTCAGCCCCGGGGATGATGCTGCTGATGCAGACTCTGCAGGCGCTGCCGCGCCACATGGGTATATATCTGCGTGGTACTCAGATCGCTGTGCCCCAGCAGCAGCTGCACCACGCGCAAATCGGCCCCGTGATTGACCAGGTGCGTCGCAAAAGCGTGTCGCAAAACATGCGGCGAGATCGCCTTGGCGATACCCGCGACTGCAGCATGCTGCTTGATTCGATGCCAGAACGTCTGCCGGGTCATCGCCGCGCCCCGCCGGCTGGGGAAAAGCGCTTCGCAGGTCTTGTCGCCGAGCAACTCAGGCCGGACCTCGCGTAGATAGCGCTGGAGCCAGTGCAAAGCCTCCTCGCCGATAGGAACCAGACGTTCCTTTCCACCCTTGCCGGTGACGCGCACCACCCCCTGATTGAGACTGAGTTCGGAGAGTGTCAACCCCGTCAGTTCGGAAACGCGCAGGCCGCAGGCATACAACAACTCGAGCATGCAGCGATCCCGGAAACCCACAGGGTCCTCGAGCTCCGGTGCATTCAAAAGTGCGTCGACCTCCTCCTCCGACAAGGTTTTGGGCAGGGGGCGCCCGATCCTGGGGCTATCAAGCTCCAGGGTCGGATCACTCTTGATATCGCCGCTACGCAGGAGGTGGCGATAAAAACCACGAAGGCATGACAGCGCCCGGGCGGCAGAACGGGGCGAGCGCTTTGCAGTCATCAGGCCGGCGAGATAAGCCTCCAGGTCGGAACGGGCCACCGACGTCATCGTCAGGCCCCGGGCCAGCGCCCAGGCACTAAAACCCCGCAGGTCACGGCGGTAGGCCGCCAGAGTATTCTCACTCAGACCTTTTTCCATCCATAGCGCATCAAGATAACGCTCAAGCAGGGCCGACTCACGGTAGCTGGTGGCATTCATAGGGAGAGCTTAGCAAATTGCAGACACAAAAAAGCGGCCAGCCCTCACGGGTGACCGCTCCCTCGGAATAAGTTCAGGCCGCCGCCGCAGCCCGATACTTAACCCAGTTTTTCTTTGATACGTGCAGACCGACCAGAGCGCTCGCGCAGGTAGTAGAGCTTGGCCTGACGCACATCACCGCGACGCTTGACGCTAATGGACTCCAGCAGACGGGAATAGGTCTGGAAAGTTCGCTCAACGCCCACACCGTGAGAGATTTTGCGCACGGTAAAAGCCGAGTTGAGACCGCGGTTACGCTTGCCGATAACCACGCCTTCGAAAGCCTGAAGACGCTCGCGCGCGCCCTCTTTCACTTTCACCTGAACGACGACGGTGTCACCGGGAGCAAACTCCGGCAACTCTTTATCCATCTGCTCAGCATTAAGCTGAGAAATTATTGCATTGGTGTTCATATTCCTGCTCCCGAACTAACCGTGGCCGCCTCAGAGGCGGACTAACCTACATTTCGTTTTCTGTTGGCCCCGGGCTCCCTTCGTTGCCCGGCTGCCCTGCCTCGCGCTGATACTCGCTCAGCAGCGATTGTTCTTCGTCTGTCAGCCCACGGGATGCGCGGAGCTGATCCAGCAGATCCGGGCGCCTATCCCAGGTCCTGCCCAAAGCCTGCTTCAAACGCCAGCTGCGGATTGCCGCGTGGTCTCCGCTGAGCAGCACAGCCGGCACATCCTGCCCCGCGTAGTGCTCCGGCCGGGTGTAATGGGGGCAGTCCAGCAAGCCCTGGGCAAATGAATCCTGAGCCGCCGAGTCCTCGTGACCCAGTACACCCGGTAGCAATCGCGCCACCGCGTCTATCACAACCATCGCCGGCAGTTCACCACCGCTCAGTACGTAGTCGCCGATAGACAGCTCTTCGTCCACCACCGCTCTGACCAGCCGCTCGTCTACACCCTCGTAGCGACCCGCCAGGAGCACCAACCCCGATTCCCCTGCCAGTGACTGCGCTCGTTGGTGGTCAACGCGTCGACCCTGGGGTGACAGGTAAATCACCTTCGCGCCTGCTCCCGCATAGCGCTTTCCCGCGTCCAGCGCCGCCGCAAGGGGCTCCGGTCGCATGACCATTCCGGGGCCGCCCCCGTAAGGCCTGTCGTCCACACTGCGATGCCGGTCCTCCGTGTAATCCCGGGGGTTCACAGCGGTCAGATGCAGTAATCCGTCACGCACTGCCCGCCCTGTTACTCCGACGGTGCTCACCGCAGCCAGCATCTCCGGGAACACCGTGACCAGCGCAATGTGCATCAGTCGTCGGGGTGCCAGCTGACCAGCATCCGATTATCGTCCCGATCTACCTCCAAAACGACATCGCCGGGCAGATAGGGTATGAGCCTCTCACGCTCATCGATACTGCCAGCACAGGGCCGCAGCACCAAAACATCGTTCGCGCCGGTCTCCAGGAGGTGATCTACCTCACCGAGCAGCAGGGTCTGGCCCTCGTGCTCACAAAAGACCTGCACTCCCTGTAACTCGTGCCAGTAATACTCGCCGGCCTCCAGCACAGGTAGCTCATCTGCGGGAACCCAAACCTCCAGACCCCGCAACAGCTCCGCCTCGGTGCGGCTATCAACGCCTGCCACCTTTGCAACCAGCCCCTTGCCATGGGGCTTCCCATCCTCAAACACGATGGGCTCTGGCTTGCCATTGCGCACAATCTGCCAACGGCTAAAAGCAAAAAAACTGTCGGGCGAATCGGTCAGAGCATGCAGCTTGACCCAGCCCTTAATACCGTAGGCGCCGGTAATCTTTCCGGCGACCAACATCTCGTCCTCGGGCTTGTTCATGCCCGTGGTGCTTAGGCAGCTGTAGCGGCTGCGCTATCCTTGTCCGCGACGCTCAGAAGCTTGGCCACACGAGCTGAAAGCTGCGCGCCCTGCCCCTGCCAGTATTCAATGCGTGCGCGATCAACGCGCAGACGCTCTTCCTGGCCGCGCGCTACGGGGTTAAAAAAGCCCACGCGCTCGATGAAGCGCCCATCGCGGGAAGTGCGATTGTCGGTCACTGTAAGGTGATAGAACGGACGCTTCTTAGCGCCACTTCGTGATAGCCGAATCGTAACCATTGCCTGCCAACTCTCTCCTGCGAAAACCCGTAAACCAGGCCCGAATCCGGGCTTTTGGCAGCGAGTTATCGATAAATACTCGATATTGTCGGGAGCCGCTCCGAACGTTGCGGATAGGACCCCTGCGAAAGGTGGCGCATCATACAGAAAACAAAGGGGCGATGAAAGCCCCTGAAGTCGTGATTTTTCCAGTGCTCGCAGGGGCTTAGCCGCAGTCGCAAGGACCTAGCGCATCGGCGGAAAGCCACCGCCCCCCGGAGGCATCATGCCCCCCAGGCCGCGCATCATTTTTTCCATGCCGCCGCCCTTCATTTTCTTCATCATCTTGGCCATTTGCTTGTGCTGTTTCAGCAGACGATTCAGATCCTGCACCTGGGTGCCCGAACCCTGGGTAATCCGGCGCTTTCGCGACCCCTGAATCAGTTCCGGGTTGCGGCGCTCACGGGGGGTCATGGAGTTGATCATGGCCTCCATCCGCGAAAAGGACTTATTATCGATCTGGGCCTGAGCCGCCTGCGCCATGCCGCCCATGCCGGGCATCTTGTCGAGCATGCTGGCCATGCCCCCCATGTT
>CAZGGN010000079.1:0-12108 GCA_964525195.1 uncultured Congregibacter sp. | reverse complement strand
GGCGGTTGTGAGCACTAACTTATGCGCTTAAGGCAAGCGGGAGTAGCCCGTCAGGGCGATGGGTTCACGTTTACCTTTGACGGGGACGTGATCCACGCTTATCCGGGAGAATCCATCGCCGCCTCCCTGGTTTCCGCCCATCGTCTGGCCTGCCGCGAGACGCGCGGGGGAAGTCCCCGGGGCCTGTTTTGCGGCATGGGCGTGTGCGGAGAGTGTTCCGTCCTTGTAGATGGTCAGCCCCGGCGCGCCTGTATGGAAATGTCTTCTGCGGGTATCCGGGTAGAGCGGCAGCCCGGATTGCGCGCTGTCCCCGAAGGCGACGCCGGGGACTCCCCGCCACTGCCCGCGCGGCCGCCCCGAGAGGTGGAGGTGCTGGTGATTGGCGCAGGTCCAGCGGGACTCGCGGCGGCCCGGGCGGCCGCCCTGAGTGGTGCCCGGGTGCTCCTCGTCGATGAGCGCGTCAAGGCGGGAGGACAATACTTCAAACAACCCGGTGACGGTTTCGGGGTGGATGAAACCCGTCTCGACCGGCAGTTCCGTGAGGGGCTGGATTTGTATCGCAGCGCCGCGGACGCCGGTGTCGAATTCTGTTTTGGCGCGACTGTCTGGGGCGCCTTCCCCGGTCCGGAGGTCGCCATAGGCACCGCATCGGGAAGCCAGTTGCTTCGCGCCCGGCGGCTTGTGGTCTCCCCCGGCGCCTACGAGCGTCCTCTGCCATTCCCCGGCTGGACGCTGCCGGGGGTGATGACCACGGGGGCGGCACAGACCCTGCTTCGCGCCTACCAGACCGCGCCCGGTGAGCGGGTGCTGGTGGCCGGAAACGGACCGTTGAATCTGCAGGTTGCCCGCGAGCTGGATGCCGCTGGTGTCCGGGTGGTGGCGGTTGTCGAGCTGTCCAAAGCCCCTTCCCTGAGGAATGCGGCGGACCTCGTTCGCATGGGCCTCAGCTCCCCTCGCCTGGTGTTTGACGGGGTGGGGCATGTACTGCGCCTCGCGCGTTCCCGGGTACCCGTTTTTCACCAGCATGTGGTGCTTGAGGCCGGGGGCTGTGAGCGTGTCGATAGCGTTGCTATCGCCCGGATTGACGCCCGGGGTGTGCCGATTCCCGGCAGTGAAAAGCGCTTTCCGGTCGATGCCGTTTGTCTGGGTTATGGATTTCTTGCGCAGTCGGAGATTGCCCGGGCTCTGGGCGCGGGTCACAGTCCACAGGAAAGCGCCGTGGACGAGGGCCTGCAGCGCGATGTTTCGGGTCGCAGCGCAGCTGTTTCACAGGTATTCATCGTCGGCGATGCGCGGGGACTGGGCGGTGCCCGGGTCGCGATTTCCCAGGGTGCTCTGGCCGGGGCGGAAGCGGCCCGCGACCTGGGACATCGGCCCGATTCGGCGCTGAGTCGCGCGCTCGAGAGAGAGCGGCGCAAGCTGCTGCGCCATCGCCGCTTTCAAAAGGCCCTCTGGTCGGTCTACCAGGCCCCGAAGGTTGATCTGGCTCTGGCGACCCGGGACACTATCGTCTGTCGCTGTGAGAGCGTGACGCGCGGCGATATTGAGGAGCTGATGTCCAGGGGCGTAGGATCGATTGGCGCCATAAAACGGGAAACCCGCGCGGGCATGGGGCGTTGTCAGGGGCGTTACTGCGCCGGGCTGCTCATGCAGATGACCTGCAGGTCTGCGGCCACTGCGCCTGAGGAGCAGGCCTACTTTGCGCCGCGCCCTCCGTTTAAGCCACTGACGATCGGGGCATTGGCGGCTGCCTACGACCCCGAGGTTACTTTTGACCGCTCAGCGGGTGCCAAAGGCGAGTTTCCTTGACATGGCTGGCCCGCCTGCTGAGAATGTTTGTTCGCTGTGAGAACATTCGTACAATGGAAAATACTATGAGTTCTGCGACCAAGGGGATTTCCAAAGGCTTTGTCGTTCTCGTGCTCGGAGCCCTGCTGGCCCTCAGTCAGGCTGCCCTGGCTCAGGTAAGAACGCTCGACGCCATCGTCAAGAGTGGCACCCTGCGGGTGGGGGTGAATCCAAATTTCCCGCCCATGAGCTCCTACGGTATGACGAACCAGATCGAAGGGTTCGATATTGACGTCGCCGAGCAGATCGCCGAGCAGCTGGATGTGAAGGTGCAGCTTGTGCCCACGGCCACTGCCCAGCGCGTTGCCTTTCTTTCCTCCGGGCGAATTGATATTGCCCTCGGTGCGCTCACCCGCACACCGGCACGCGCGCGCCTGATCGACTTCACCGTACCGCTGCACACGGAGGCGATGAGTGTTCTCACGACCGACCGCAGTGATTTCAAAAGCTGGAAGGACCTGAATGATCCGGCGGTGACGCTGGTGAACATGCGCGGCAATCTGTCCGTGGAACTTCTGAAGGATCGACTGCCCAAGGCAAAAACCCTGCTGGTGGACGGCAACGCGGACACCGTGCGGGCGCTGGCTCAGGGGCGGGCGGATGCGATGGTGGAAAATATTGATTTCTTCATGAAATTCACTGACACCTATCGGAACGTCAAATGGCGCCGCCTCGACGACGTGATTTATGTTTCCTACTGCGGTATCGGATTGGCTCGGGGCAATGATGACCTGCGCCACTTCCTCAACATTCTCCTCTTCGACCTGCACAGCAGCGGCTATGTTAATGAGCGCTGGGAGCACTGGTTCGGGGCTCCCATGACGGTTCCCGTCGTAGCTCAGCCCTACTTCTGATCGCTTCGCGCCTGCCAGGCTTATGAACTACACCTTCCAGTTTGGTGAGGTGGTTGCGGAAATTCCTTATCTGCTGGGTGGAGCGTGGGTCACGCTGCAGATCGTGTTCATCTCATTTTTCGTCGGTGCTGTTCTGGGACTGTTCGGCGCGCTCGGCAAGGTGTACGGGCCCCGGCCGCTGCAGCGACTGATCAACGGCTACGTGGTCTTCGTGACCAATACCCCGGCGTTGGTGCAGATCTTCGTTCTTTACTACGCCCTGCCCGATGCGGGAATTCTGCTCGACTCGATGACGGCCGTGCTCATTGGCCTCACGCTGAACTCAGCGGCTTATCTCACCGAAATTATCCGCGCGGGTGTCCTGTCGGTCCGCCAGACGGAGATCGATGCGGCGCTGACGATCAATATGGGGCGACTGCAGATACTGCGGCACGTGCTGCTGCCGCATATTGCCAAGACCATTTTTCCCCCCCTGTCGAATTTCTTCATCTGGCTGATGCTGGGTAGTTCGATCGCCGCGCTGTTTGGGGTCGAAGAGTTGACCGGACGAGCCATCAATATCAGCGCAGTGAATCTCCGCACCATAGAAACTTTTGCTGTGGTGGCGGTGATTTATATTGGTCTCACCCTGATTGCCAGCTCTGTGCTGGCCCTCTTCGGCCGGGTCGTCTTTCGTGTGCGCGGGAGATTCTTCTGATGTGGGAAAGAATCTGGTTTGAAGCACCGAATTTCTTCAACTACTACAACCTGGTGTTTTTCCTCGAGGCCGCTGGCCGCACCCTCGCCATGACGCTGATGGGTTGCGGCATAGGTTTTGTTGCGGGGCTTTTGATTGCGGTATTGCGCCAATCGCGCAGCGGCTGGCTTATCCCCTTGAAAATCGTCGCCATTGCCTATGTCGAAACGTTTCGCCGAATACCCTTCCTGGTCATCATCTTTATCGTGCTGTACGCGATTCAGCCACTCTTTCCGGACGCCTCATTGTTCATGATTGCAACGATCGCGATCTGCCTGGTGGCAACGGCTTTTCTTTCGGAAATCGTCCGGGCGGGACTCGAGTCCGTGCCCTCGCAACAACTGGACGGCGCGACGACCCTGAACTTTGGTCCCCTGCGAACGCTCTGGTACGTCATATTGCCTCAGGCATGGCGCGTGATACTGCCGCCGGCCATCGCCTTCGGAGTGATGTTCATCAAGGACACATCCCTGGCCTCGCATATTGGCGTGGTGGAGCTGACCTTTTCCGGCAAGATGTTCGTGAATCGCGGCTTTTCACCCCTGCTCGGTTTTGGCGCCGTGCTGGTTCTTTATTTCCTGATGTCCTATCCCCTGAGTCTGCTGGGAACTTATTTGGAGAAACGTCTTGCCCCTACTCGACGTACGTAACCTGTCCTGCTCCTACGGCAAGGAAAAGGTACTTAAGGACGTATCACTGTCTGCCGATCGCGGTGAGGTACTCAGTCTGATCGGCCCCTCGGGGTCGGGAAAGAGCACCTTCCTGCGCTCCCTGGTCGGTCTGAGCAGTCCTGATGGCGGCATTGTGCAGCTGGGAGGCGAAACCATTGACTATGCAAGTCGCAAGAGCCTCCGGGCGCTCCGCTCACGACTGGCGATAGTGTTTCAGCAGTACAACCTGTTCCAGAACATGACGGTGCTGGGGAATGTCACGGTGGCTCCCATCAAGATTCAGAAGCGCCCGCGGCAGGATGTCGAAAAATTGGCCCGGGAGCTACTGGCGCGCGTGGGCATGGAGAACAAACTCAATGCTTATCCGGAAGAGCTCTCCGGAGGTCAGCAGCAGCGGGTCGCTATTGCCCGGGCCCTGGCGCTGGAGCCCGAAATTCTGCTGCTGGACGAAGTCACTTCGGCGCTGGATCCCGAGCGTGTGAACGAAGTACTCGATACGATCCGTCGACTGACCGGCGAAGGCATCACCATGGTGCTGGTATCCCACGAAATGGCCTTTGTCCGCGAAGTTTCATCGAGAGTTGTGATGATGGATGACGGCTACGTGGTAGAAACCGGAACCCCGGAGCAGCTTTTTGATGCGCCCCGGGAAGAGCGGACGCAGGATTTTGTGAGCAAGATTCTCAAGCACTGATGCCCCCTGCCGACCGCCGGCCCTGTTAGCGGGGGGCGAAAGAGTCGACATCCAGGTCAAGTTCCACCGCCCGGCCCTGAGCCTGACTGGCGACGATGCGCGCGGCCGCCGGTCCGCCAGTAAAACCCATCCACGGCACGTAACTTAAAAACACCCCGGGTGCGCCCGGTAGCTCCCCGATGATGGGTTTCCAGTCCCGGGTACCGTTGACCGTGGCCGCCCAGGTGCGCATCACGGCAATGCTGGCCAGCCCCGGAGCAACCTCCAGAGCAAGGCCGAGATTCTGGGCCAGGGAGTTGGGGTCGGGGATGGGTCTGCCCCGGGCATCAAGCTGCGCCGGCCAGCCGCCGCCGATAAGAATGGTTCCTGCGCTGGTCTGCTTCATGGTCAGCGGCGCCCGGGCGTAATACAGCAGCTGCCCGATCAGCGGCGCGACGGGCTCGGTCACACTTACCTGAATAGGAGCGGACTGGATACTCAGAGCGGCGATGCCCAGCATGGAAATCACCGCCGATGTGCCTGCCCCCGCGGCGATGATGACGCGGCCCGCGTCAATCACGGCGCCATCGACTTCTACCCTGTAGCCGCTCCCGGAGGATTCCAGTCGCCGCAGGGGGCGATTCCGGAGTACCTCTGCACCCGCTGCCTGCGCCGCGCGGGCAAAGGTGGGGGCGGCGACGAGGGGGTTCGCTTTGCCTTCCACCGGGCAGAACCCCGCCCCCGCGAGCTGCGCAGAAAGATACGGAGCCAGCGCGCCCAGAGCGGCCTTATCCAGCATCTCTATGTCAGTCCCTGCGCTTCGTTCAATATCCGCCTTGCGTTCAATGTCCCGTAATTCCTGTGCGCAGGAGGCCAGCATCAGCCCCCCGGTGATGCGAACGTCCAGGGCTCCTTCGAAGGCCTGGTCGGCTTCGCGCCAGAGCGCGATGGAGGTTCGCAGGAACTTGAGCGTCGGCGCGAAACCGACAGCCCAGTGGTCACCCAGTTCCCGGAATGTATCGTGGGGGATTTGGGCATGCAGGCTCCCCGCATTCGATCCCGAGGCCTGGGCATTGAGTTCTCCTCCCTCCACAAGCGCGACGCTTACACCCTCCCCAGCGAGGTACCAGGCGGCGGCGCAGCCGGTGATACCGCCACCAATAATGGCGACATCGGCGCGGTGTTTTGAAAACTGCTGCATACGATGGGGCTCCAGTTTGTGCGCTATGCTAACGGCTGTACGCGATGTAAAGGCGAATGGTACACTTAACGGTCAGGTGTTCAGGCGCCTGTTTTACGCGTTTTCAATCAATTAGCCCGCCGCGCCGGAATTGTCGTCGCGAAGGCGTCGTGATTAATATTTGTAGGCATTCAATGAGTAAAACCTTTCGCGGGAGCTACACCGTCGCAGTGACGCCGTTTAGCGATGATGGCACGGCAATCGCTACGGAACGACTGAAAAACTTCATCGACTGGCAGGTGAGCTGCGGTGTCCCCGGCATTATCATCCTGGGCACGACCGGCGAATTCCTGTGTGTCACCGAAGAAGAGCGTCGCCTTCTGGTAGAGACCACTGTCGAGCATGCCGCCGGTCGTCTGGATGTTCTCGTGGGCACTATGGACGCGAGCACCGATCGGGCGGTGCGTTACAGCCGCGAGGCCCAGAGCATGGGTGCGGACGGACTCATGATCATCCCTCCCTACTACTACACGCCCACGGAAGACGAGATTTATGGGTATTACGGCGCGATCTGCGATGTCGTGGATATTCCCATCATGTTGTACAACAACCCCATAACCTCAAACGTTGATATGTCGGCAGAGTTGGTGGCGCGACTTACCCGTGCCTTCGACAATGTTCGCTACATCAAGGAAGCAAGCTGCGATGTGGGCCGGGTCTACGATATTGTCGAGGCTACGGACGGGGTGATGAACGTGTTTGCCGGGGAGCGTCCGGTGGAAAGTTTTCTCCTCGGCGCCGTGGGTTACGTGAATCCCTATGGCAACTATCTGCCCTACAGTACGACCCGAATCTGGGATTTTCTCGTGGAAGGCAAGATCGAATCTGCCGCCGCGATTCAACGTATTCTGCACAGGATCGACAAGATTATTGCCGAGGGGCATCCCACCTACGGACACCAGTGCTTCTCCAAAGCGCTCAGCGCCGCCGCGGGCTATCCGACAGGTGATGTCCGTCCACCGATCACGCGTTTTGCGGACCTCGGTAAGGAAGGTATCGAGCGCCGCGATAAGGTTGTGGCCCTCATGCAGGAAATGGACGTCCTGATGCTCAAACTGGACGCTGACGCACAGTGAGCGGTGTCGAAATAGCGGGTGAAGGGCAGGCATTACCCGCGCTTTTCACGCCTTTTTCATTGCGCGGAGTCACTTTTTCCAACCGCATCGTCCTGTCCGCCATGTGTCAGTACTCGGCCGAAGACGGTTTTGTGGATCACTGGCACCGGGCCCATCATAGTCGCTTTGCGCTCGGTGGCGTCGGTGCGGCCGTGCTGGAGGCCAGCGGAGTGACCCGCGATGGCCGGATTACTCCCGGTTGTCTCGGCATTTATCTCGATGAGCACGTTGAGGGCCTGGCTTCTGTTGTGGATATCTACCATCGCCAGGGGATCCCGGTGGGCATCCAGCTGGCCCATGCGGGACGCAAGGCCAGCGCCGCAACACCGGTCAATGGTGCCGGCCCGCTGGCCAATGGTTTTGCCGACCAGCAATGGGAGGCGGTGGCGCCCAGCGCTATTCCCCTGACGCCCGACTGGCCGGCACCCCGCGCCCTGCAGACGGAAGAAGTACATGCTCTCGTACAAGCCTTTGCGGATGCCGCCAGACGCGCACTCGAGGCGGGCTTCGATTTCGTTGAGATACACGGCGCTCACGGCTACCTGATCCACAGTTTTCTGACCACGTTGTCCAACCAGCGAGAGGATGAGTGGGGTGGCGACTTTACGGCCCGAATGCGTTTTCCCCTGGCCATCGCCAGAGCCGTTCGCGACCTTGTGCCTGATGATTTTCCCGTGTTCTATCGCACCTCCTCGGAAGACGGAGTGGACGGTGGCATGACGATCGAGGATACGGTGGTCCTCTCGCAAGCGCTCAAGGCAGCGGGCGTCGACCTCATGGACTGCTCCTCAGGTGGTATCACCGGAGCCTCAGGGCGGGCCAGTGTGCCGCCATCACCGGGCTATCTCGTACCCTTCGCGCGTCGCGTGCGAGAGGAGGCGGACCTGGCAACCATGGCGGTGGGCTTGATTAGCGATCCGCAGCAGGCGAACCAGATTATCGAAAATGGCGACGCAGATCTTGTGGCCATGGGCCGGGCCCTGGTTGCAGATCCCAATTTTCCCTACCACGCGGCGGCGGCTCTCGGTCATCCGGCGCCGCACAAGCTGCTCTCGGACAAATACGCCTGGTTCCTTGAACGCTGGCGCGTCTAGGCGTTTAGCTTAGGCGCTTGGTCTGCAAGTTTGGCCCAGATGTTGGCCCAGATGTTGGCCCAGATGTTGGCGTAGGTGCCAGGTTCAGGTGCCAGGTCCAGTTGCCCGGCCCGAGTAGCTTCCCGGGCTTTGAATCGGGGTGCAATGGGTGCGGAATCGGGCAGACGATGCCTGGCCATCATCCGGATGACAGATCCGTCAGGAAGAGCGCAATCCCATGGTGATTTCTTTCGAGGCGGTCAGCAGTTCACCCAGAATTCGGGTCCGAATCTCCTCGGGTGAAATACGCGCGCTGGGGCAGCAAACATTGAGCGCGGCGAATACTTCACCGTCCGTATGTCGAAGAGGCACCGAAATGGAGCGCAGTCCGATCTCAAGCTCCTGATCAACGATTGACCAGCCCAACGCGCGAACCTCCTCAATTTTTTCCCGAAGCTGGACCTTCGAAACAACGGTGTGAGGAGTGAGCTGCTCAAAGGTGGCGTTTTCCAGGAGCTGCTGCAGCTTGTCATCCGGAAGCGCCGCCAACAGGACACGCCCGGATGACACCGCGTGCACCGGCGCATGGCTTCCAACATTGATGCCGATATTCACCAGGCGTTTGGAGTCCGCCTTGGCGACATAGGTGACTTCGTTTCCGTCCAGTACCACGGCAAAGCAGCTCTCCTGGAGACGATCCGAGAGCGTATTCATGATGGGCTGTGCTACTTCCCAGATTCCCATGGATGAAATAACCGCAAAACCCAGCTTGAGCACTTTGGGCTGAAGGCTGAAATACTTACCGTCAGTTTTGGCATAGCCCTCGCGAACGAGGGTCAGGAGCAGGCGTCGGACGGTCGCGCGAGTCATACCCGTGGCACGGGACATATCGCTTAGGGTCATTCTGGGTTTGCTGCTCGAAAACGCCGAAATGACTTCAAGCCCGCGGGCCAGAGAGTTGATGAAGTCACGGTCGCTGATGACCCCAACATCGCTGGCTGTAGCTTCAATATTAGGGTCTGTGTCGCCGGATTCTGCTTTGTTTTCGAGTATTGTCATGCGCTTGGCCAGTTTATTTCTGCTGATGGTACCGTTGGAATCGCGGCAGTAACACTGTCCGCATGAATCTGCCGCGCTCCATACTACGTCAAAGCTACGTCAAAGTGCCGTCAAAGTGCCGTGCAGATGTACTTGGTCTCGAGAAACTCGTCGATACCGTGGTGCGATCCTTCGCGACCGACACCGGAGAGTTTCCAGCCTCCAAAGGGTGCGCCTTCAAAGGAAAAGTTGCCGGTGTTCACGCCGACAATACCGAACTCCAGCGCCTCCGTGACCCGATGCACCCTGGCGTTATCCCGGGTGAAGACGTAGGCGGCCAGACCATATTCGGTACCGTTGGCCTGAGCCAGGGCCTCCTGTTCATCCCGGAATTTAAACACCGGGGCTACCGGTCCGAAGGTTTCCTCGCGAGCAATCTTCATAGCTGACGTGGCCCCGGCCAGCACGGTCGGCTCAAAGAACGTGCCGCCCAGCGCATGTACTGCGCCGCCGGTAGCAACGGTGGCCCCAAGCGCGATCGCGTCTTCTATGTGCTCCTGAGCTTTGCTCACGGCCGCCTCATCAATCAGAGGCCCCTGCTCAACGCCGTCTTCCATCCCGTCGCCAACCTTGAGCTGCGATACCGCCCGGGCCAGGGCCGTAACGAATGCGTCATAGATACCTTCCTGAACGTAAATCCGGTTGGCGCAAACGCAGGTTTGTCCCATATTGCGAAACTTGGTGGCGATAGCGCCGGCGACCGCGGTGTCCAGATCCGCATCGTCAAACACCAGAACAGGCGCATTGCCTCCGAGCTCCAGGGACAGCTTCTTGATCGTCGGTGCAGCATTGGCCATCAAATGACTGCCTACTTCCGTTGACCCGGTAAAGGTCAGTTTGCGAATGATGGGGTGCGTCGACAGTTCCTCTCCTACCACCGAAGCGCTTCCCGCCAGCACCTGAAAGACGCCGTTGGGGACACCGGCGCGGCGCGCCAGCTCGGCCAGAGCGAGAGCGGAGAGCGGCGTCGCGCTGGCTGGTTTGAGGACCATGGTGCAGCCTGCCGCCAGCGCCGGTGCGGCTTTTCGCGGAATCATGGCCATGGGGAAGTTCCAGGGCGTGATCGCTGCGCACACGCCAATGGGCTGCTTCATGACCGCCATGCGGCGATTTCGGTCCGGACTCGGGATAGTCTCCCCGTAGACGCGCTTGCCCTCTTCGGCGAACCATTCAAAAAAGGCGGCACCGTAGAGGATCTCGCCCTTCGCTTCCGCAAAGGGCTTGCCCTGCTCCGCGGTAAGAATCGCCGCTAAATCATCGACGTGTTCTACACAGAGTTCATACCAGCGTCGCAGGATGACGGCGCGCTCTTTGGCCGGTGTTGCGGCCCAGGGAGCCTGTGCTTTGGCTGCAGCTTCGATAGTCTCGATAGTTGTGGCCCGATCTGCGCCGGCCACTTCCGCGATTTGTGCGCCGGTTGAGGGGTTGGTGACAATCACCGGAGCGGCGCCCGCGTCACGGCGCCACTGTCCATTAATAAAGGCGCCCGTTTGGAGTAGGGTGGCGTCGTTGAGTTTCAGCATAAGTCGTCGAGTTCCTTCAGAGGAGAAGCCGTGTAAGGTGCCTGTATTGAAAGCTGGTACCGGCTTGGCAGGCCGGACTAGAATATCACCTCAGAGAAAGTGCGAACACCTGTTCGCATTTGGGCTCTACCTATAAACCCTAAGCAAAACAGACGGTGCCCGGTTTTGGGGCTCCGCCCTGCTGGAGAAGGCGAATGAACAAACCGAGCAGTCTCAGTACTGATATGGCCGATCAGCTGACCACGCTGGATCGTGAAAGCGTATTTCACCCCTTTACGGCGCTGCGAGCGCACGAGGAGGGTGGCGCGCCGGTAGTGATGCACGAAGCCAGTGGCGCCGTCATTCGCGACATTCAGGGGCGCGAATACATTGATGCGATGGCCGGCCTGTGGTGCGTCAACGTGGGCTATGGTCGTCAGGAAATTGCCGATGCCATGCGCGATCAGGCCATGGAGCTCTCCTACTGCCACGCCTTTTCTTCTATGGCCAGCGACAAGCCCGCACTGCTGGCCGCGCGCTTAAAGGACATGGCACCGGTGCCTATGTCCAAGGTGTTCTTCGGCAATTCCGGATCGGATGCCAACGACACGCAGGTGAAGTTGGCCTGGTATTACAACAATGCCCGGGGCAAGCCCAAGAAAAAGAAAATCATTGCAAGGCAGCGCGGCTACCACGGGGTGACGGTCGCGGCGGCGAGCCTGACCGGGCTGGGCGGGCTGCATGCGGGCTTTGATCTGCCGCTGCCCTTTGCCCTGCACACCATGGCGCCCCATCGACTGTGGCAGGGCCACGGGCTCAGCGACGAGGCCTTTGTCGATGTGCTGGTTGCCGATCTGGAGCAGCTCATCGCCCGGGAGGGCGGCGACAGCATAGCGGCGATGATTATGGAGCCGGTCATGGGCGCAGGCGGCGTGATTGTTCCCCCGAAGGGATATTACGCTGCGGTACAGGAGGTGCTGGACCGGCACGATATTCTTCTGATTGCAGACGAGGTGATCTGTGGCTTTGGGCGCCTCGGCACGATGTTCGGCTCTGAGGCTATGGGTATGCGCCCGGATCTCATCACCATCGCCAAGGGGCTTACCTCGGCCTATTTCCCCCTCTCCGCCTGTATGGTTTCAGAGCGGGTGTGGGAGGGACTGGTTGCCGGTGGAGATCAGTTTGGCCCCTTCGGCCATGGCTACACCTACTCGGGCCATCCGGTGGGCTGTGCGGCAGCACTGAAAACCCTTGAGATTTACGAGCGCGATGGCCTCTACGCACACGCCCGCGACATG
>CAZGGN010000078.1:811-12134 GCA_964525195.1 uncultured Congregibacter sp. | reverse complement strand
CCACCCAGGGGGAGACCTGCAAGCGCAGATTTATAGGTCATGCCCCGCGACAGCCGCAGAACATCATCCAGGGCCGCCTCATCACTTGCATAGGGATACATACGACAACCGCCGACAGCCGGACCCAGACGGCTATCGTGCACCGCGATAATCGCGCGCAGACCGCTCTCGCGATCGGTCGCAAACAGCAACTGCTCATGTTGATCAAACGAGGCCGCGTTGAAAACGCCCATACCCTTCCCTCCTGTATTATTGAATTGTTAGAGGCTTATGCCGCTTCTACGATCTGAACCACCCGGGCATCACCCTCGAGGCGCGCAAGGAGTGCCGTGCGACGCACAGCCAACTGCTCCCGATTGCGATCCTTGACGTGGCCAAAGCCGCGCAGTTGCAGGGGAAGAGCAAGAATCTCGCGGATCAGCGCATAGGACGCCTCAGCATCTGCCTGACTCAGGCGCGGCAGCAGCGACTCCAGTAAAGACTCATAATCACTGATGTCGCGACGCTCCTGGCGGCGCTCGGCGGTGTACCCAAACACATCCAGAGCCGTACCGCGGAGCCTGCGCAAGGGGGCGAGCAGGCGGAAGGCATTCAGCATCCAGCCGCCGAACTCACGCTTTTGCAGCTCACCGGTGCGCGGGTCGCGCTTGCTCAGGAGCGGCGGCGCAAGATTGAATCGCAGGGCGTAATCGCCCTCAAAGTTGGCTTCGATTTTGGCGAGAAAATCCGGATCGCTGTAAAGCCGCGCAACCTCGTACTCATCCTTGTAGGCCATCAGTTTAAATAGCGCCCTGGCCACGGTGACTGACACGGAGTCGCTCTCATCAGCCTCGGGATCTGCCGCTTTCACTCTGCGCATGAGTTCGCGATAGCGCTGCGCATAGGCCTCATCCTGATAATCCGTCAGGCGCGAGGCCCGATCAGCTATTAATTCGTCCAGCGCCAGGGCCGTGACAGGCTTTTGCTCGGGCAGGAGCGCGAGCACCTGCTCCGGCCGGTTTGCGTAACGTCGTCCATAAAGAAATGCCTGCTTGTTGAAATCCACAGCCACGGCATTGAGTTCGATTGCGCGATCAAGAGCCTCGGCGGAAACCGGCACGAGACCGCGCTGCCAGGCCACGCCCAGCAGGAAAAGATTGCTCGCTATGGAGTCTCCCAGCAGCGCCGTTGCAATGCGCGATGAATCCAGAAAATGACAATCCGCATCGCCAACTTCATCGAGTACATAGCGCTTCATGGTGTCCGTGGGAAAACGCGCGTCCGGGTCCAGAATAAAGCTGGCGGTCGGCACTTCCGCATCGTTCACTACCGCATGCGTGCGACCATGGGCGACCTTACCCATCGCTTCATACGTCGCGGTCACGACGAGATCACAGCCCAGCAGGAGATCGGCTTCGCCCGCGGGAATCCGCACGGCCATGATGCCCTCCTGCTCTTGCGCCACTCGAACATGCGACACCACTGCACCAAACTTTTGCGCCAGGCC
This sequence comes from uncultured Congregibacter sp., assembly GCA_964525195.1. Taxonomy (GTDB): domain Bacteria; phylum Pseudomonadota; class Gammaproteobacteria; order Pseudomonadales; family Halieaceae; genus Congregibacter. The sequence goes on along the minus strand of CAZGGN010000078.1, from coordinate 10,648 downwards.
CGTCTGGTTCATGGTCGCGCAGCCCTTGCCTTCGATATGTGCAGCCATCGCCACCAGCGCGGTAATCGTCAGCACGCCGGTGCCCCCCACGCCGGTCACTACGGTGTTCCAGGGACGCTCGCTAATATCCGGAAGGGCCGGCTCCGGCAGTGGATCAAAGACCACCTGCGCCGCATCTACCCTTTTAGGTTTGCGCAGCCCGCCCCCTAGGACGGTGACAAAACTGGGACAAAAACCCCTGTTGCAGCTGTAATCCTTGTTACAGGCACTCTGGTCGATCTGACGCTTGCGGCCGAGAGCCGTTTGCTTGGGGACAATAGACAGGCAGTTGGACTGCACCGAGCAATCGCCACAACCTTCGCAAACTGCGTCATTGATAAACAGGCGTTTGGCCGGATCCTCCAGCAGCCCCTTTTTACGACGGCGACGCTTTTCGGCCGCGCAGGTCTGCTGGTACACAATCACGGAGGTGCCCTGGTATTCCCTGAGCTCCCGCTGCAGCGCATCCATTTCCGCCCTGTCATGCAGGCTCAGGCCGCCGATTGAGGGCAGACGCCCGCGCCAGGCAGCGGGCTCATCGCTGACCAGGGCAATCCGCCGCACGCCCTCACCATCGAGCTGATTTAGGAGATCGGGAACGGAGAGCGATCCATCGATGGGCTGCCCGCCGGTCATGGCCACCGCATCGTTGTAAAGAATTTTGTAGGTGATATTGACACCGGAAGCCACCGCGGCCCGAACCGCCAAAATGCCCGAGTGGAAGTAGGTGCCATCGCCGAGATTCTGAAACACGTGCCGGGTATCCGTGAAGGGCGCCTGGCCTATCCAGGTCACCCCCTCCCCCCCCATCTGGGTAAAGGTGAGCGTCGGCCGATCGGGCATCCAGGTAGCCATGTAGTGGCAACCGATACCACCCATCGCATGACTGCCTTCCGGCAGTTTGGTAGACGTATTGTGCGGGCAACCCGAGCAGAAGTGCGGTACACGCTCGGCGACCTCCGCCGGGCGCGCCAGAGACAGTTCTTTCTTCTCTATCCACTGGATCCGCTGTTCCATGGTCTCGGACTGATAGAAACGCCGGATTCGCGCCGCAATCGCCAGCGCCACCGTCGCGGGCGTGAGTTCACCCAGGTTCGGCAGCAGATCGCGCCCGTTTTCATCGAACTCGCCGACGACTCGCGGTCGGGCCACGACGGGATAATTGTAAAGTTGCCCCGTGAGCTGATCTTCGATGATCGAGCGTTTTTCCTCGACCACGAGGATTTCCTCGAGGCCGTCGGCAAACTCGTGAGTCGTCTGCGGCTCAAGGGGCCAGGGCATTCCCACCTTGTAGACACGCAGGCCGATTTCTGCCGCCACTGCGCGATTAATGCCCATGTCATCCAGGGCCTGCATCACATCGAGGTAGGCCTTACCGGAGGTAATGATGCCAAAGCGCGCGTTGGGGCTATCGAGCACAATCTGATTGAGGCCATTGACCCGGGCAAACTCACGCGCAGCGTAGATCTTATAGCGATTGAGGCGCTCTTCCTGCTCCATCGGTTTATCGGGCCAGCGCGCGTGCACTCCGCCCTCGGGCAGGGCAAAGCCCTCGGGGATCTTAATCTGGATCCGTCCGGGATCGATCGAAGCGGAAATCGCCGAATCCATGTTTTCGGTAATCGCCTTGAGCGCTACCCAGCAACCGGAATAACGGGACAGTTCCCAGCCGAACACCCCGAGGTCGAGAACCTCCTGAACGTTGGCGGGACTCAGTACGGGAATCGACGCGGCAATAAAATTGTGTTCCGACTGATGTGGCAGCGTAGAGGACTTGCAGGCGTGATCATCGCCGGCCACCGCAAGAACGCCGCCAAATTTGGAGGTACCGAAGGCATTGGCGTGCTTGAGCACGTCCATACTGCGGTCGACGCCGGGGCCCTTGCCGTACCACATACCAAACACCCCATCGTAGCGAGCGCCCGCGAACAGGTTGGTCTGCTGACTCCCCCAGACGGCCGTCGCGGCCAGTTCCTCGTTCACACCCGGCTGGAAGTGCACATGGTGTTTTTCAAGCCAGGGACCGGCTTTCCAGAAGGCCTGATCGACGCCGCCCAGCGGCGAGCCCCGATAACCGGAGACAAAAGCGGCGGTATTGAGGCCTCGCTGCTGATCGCGCTGATGCTGCAGCATGGGCAGGCGAACCAGAGCCTCTATTCCCGTCATATAGGCGCGGGTGGCGTCGAGGGCGTACTTGTCGTCAAGAGACACGCTGTCCAAGCCGCTTATTCCACTGCTTTTCATCGCCGATCCTTATAGAGCTAACGCGTAAAAGTCTAACGCCTGAAGAGGGATTTGTTATGCATTTCGACTGCCCTTTGCGGCCAGTTGAGCATAAACTATGCTCATAAATTCATTTAAGTGAATGAAAATGCCTGAAAAACTTGATAGTACAGATTTTGCGATTCTCGACATGCTGCAGCGAGACTGCAGTCTCAGCACTGCGGCCATTGCCGAGCGGGTCAACCTCTCCCAATCCCCCTGCTGGCGCAGGATCAGTCGCCTCGAGGAGGCGGGGCTGATTCAGAACCGGGTAGCGCTGCTCGACCGCCAGGCCCTGGGGATGGATGTTGTGGTGTTTGCAACGGTGAACCTGACCGCCACGGGCCGTCAAAACCTGATCAGTTTCGAGGAGGATATTGTGCGCTATCCGGAGGTGATTGAGTGCTACACCATGACCGGAATATGGGACTACATGCTGAAAATCGTGACCCGCGATGTACGTCACTACGAACGCTTCGTCCGCGAAACCCTGAGCGCCAATCCCGATGTCCGGGAACTGCACTCGCACATGGCCGTGACCGAAATTAAAAACAGCACCGTCCTGCCGCTGCAAACCCAGGCCTGAAGTCATCTGTCCTGCAGGCTGCTTACCAGCCCATCACATTCCTCACGAGCGGGACGGTCAGAGGACGTTGCAGCTGCAGCGAGGCCCGATCCAGACGCTCGAGGGTGCTCATCAGATCATCCAGCGCGCGACTGTCCCGGGCACAGAGATACTGCGCTACCGGATCTGGCAGGCTCAGGCCCCGACGGGCGGCGCGGAATTGCAAAATGCTCGCTGTCTCGGCATCACTGCAGGCCGGCATCGCCCAGGTGATGCCACCGGCGAGACGGGAGCGCAGGTCTGCCAGAGCAATGCCGAGCTCGGCCGGCGGGCGACGCGCGGAAAACCATATGGGGCACTCCGCTGCACGGGCACGGTTAATCAGATGAAACAGCGCCTCCTCCCACTCTCTGCGCCCGGCAATCAGTTGCAGATCGTCGAGGGCAATGAGCGGAGCGCGCTCCAGATCCTGCAGCAAATCGCCAGGGGGCGAGCTCAGCAACTCGGCCAGAGGCAGATAAATTGATCCAGGAACGCAATGACACAGAGCCTGCAAAAGGTGGCTCTTGCCCACCGCCTGTGTGCCGTGAACAAACTGCAGAGGCTCCTGTTCAGGCTTGGCCAGCGCATCGACCAGCGCTGCGATACTCGGTCTCGGAAAAAAATTCTCCAGCGTAGCGTCGTCCTGGAGTCCGACCGGCAGGGCCAACTGCCGCGACGCATTATCGCAAACGCCGGTCTCAGGCATCACCGTCACCTTCCCCGGGTCGATACAGTTGACTGGCGCGGTAATGCATCAAAGCATGGCTGGCAAAAACCTTGATCACCGCGGCCACCGGCAGTGCCACCACCACCCCGACAAAGCCCGCAAGCTGGCCCCCGGCCATCAGCGCAAAGATGACCGCGACCGGGTGCAGGCCAATCCGGTCGCCTACCAGAACGGGCGTAAGCACCATACTTTCAACCAGCTGTCCCACACCAAAAACCAGCGCCACATAAACCAGCGGCGTGAACTCGTGAAACTGCAGCCACGCGGCAATCAGCGAGGCGGTCACACCGACAATAAAACCCAGATAGGGAACGATGCTCGCAAGACCTGCGATAAAGCCCAGAAGCAGCGCAAGCTGAACCCCCGCCATCCAGAGACCCGTCGAATAAAGCGCCCCGAGCGCGCACATCACAACAAACTGTCCGCGCAGAAAGGCCCCCACCACCTCATCGGCCTCACCCACCATCTGCCGGGTTCCCGCCTGCCAGTCCCGCGGCATCAACCGCAGCGCCCTCGCTGCAATATCGTCCCAGTCACGCATCAGGTAAAAGGCGACCACCGGCACCAGCGCAATGTTCGCCAAACCCAGCAACAGACCCAGCCCCGAACCGGTCAGTCGGGACACGGTAGCTGCGGTGACCTTGCCCAGAGACTGCCAGTTCTCAACAAGTTCTGCGGACCAATCAATCTGCGGCAGGGCCGCACCGGTCACCAGCGTGCGGGACTGCAGCCAGGGTACCGCCGTATCGCGCAGCCAGGCGTAGATCTGTGGAATCCGACCGATCAGCCCATCCAGCTGCTGAAACAGCATGGGCAGCGCGAAAACCAGGCCCAGCACAAGAATTGCGGTGAAGACCAGAAACACCAGAATGACACCAAAGCTGCGACTGCCGCCCCGGGCCTCAACGCGATCAACCAGGGGGTCGCCGAGGTAGCCAATCAGGCCGCCGAGAACGAAGGGCAGCAGGATGGGTTGAAGCAGGTAGAAGAACAGCCCCAGTCCGGCAAATACCGCGAACACGAGCGGCCAGCGGCTCATCGGTATCTCAGGAGGAAACTCGACGTCAGGTTTTTCGCTGCTCACTGGATCCACTCGTATTGCAGACCTTTACCCGCCGGGCTGGCGGGCAAAGCCACGAAACGCGGATCGAGCTCGATGATCCGGGCAAGCTGGCGGACGTCTGCCTCCGCTTCGATACGTAAGCTGACCTGATCTCCCAGCAGGCTCTCGGGCACCACCCTGCTGACGGCTTCGAGTGACAGCAGGGCACGCTGCAAGTCCACGTAATCAGCGTAGCTGCGAACTCCGCGCAGCGTCACCCGATGCCGCTGATCCGCATCCGGCGCCAGGGTAACCGCATAGCGACCGGCGAGAGTGGTCGCCACAAAGTCCGCCCCCGCGTCGGTAAAAGCCTCAAGACTGTCGACGCTCACCGAGCGGGTGATCCAGCGACCGTTGTCGAGAAAGCGCCAATCCCCGAGCCAGGCACCACCGGACAGTCGCGCCACACGCCCGGCCAGTAGCTCCACGTCGCGATAACGCCGCGAGGCATCGATAAGCGCCACAGATGACTGGCGCCAGGCTTCTCCCGGAGAGATCGCCGCAGAGTCCTCGAGGTCATACAGCGGCGTTCGCAGGGGAACGCCGCGCCGCTGAAAACTCCGGCGCAGACTTTGATCCTCATCCGGACTGGCGTCCAGGGTCACAAAGCGACGTCGGCCCGCATCGCTGACCACCAGCCAGGCCAGCACCTCCGGACGGTTTGCGGTCCACAGGGACAGTCCCGCGGAGCGCAGCAACTGCTGCACCGCCAGTGCATCGTATTCAAGCCGCAGACTCAGGGCCTGGTCGCGGCCCTCTTCATAGCTGTAACTCAGGAGATAGCGCTCCGCCTCGGCCAGGGCGGCGACAACCAAGGGACTGTCCGTGGCGGCCATATCGCCGGACGCCTTGACAATAACCTCGCCGAGGCCGGCCCGTCTTGCGTCGCGCAGGGTCGCCGCATCACGCCCGAGAACGGGCACCGCAGCGCGGTAGATGTCATCCACCAGTGCCGCATGCACCGGCTGACTGAGCAACAGAGCGGCGAGCAGCCAGAGCGGGCCCGGGAGCATCCAATATCGCAGGTAAATTCGCATCGGCATATTGTAGCAGCGCAAAGCGTTCCGCTCGCCCTTTACTGCCAGCCCCGGGACGCTAAACTGCGCGCTCATTACTGAGCGACCAGGCCCCATGTCCGAGCGAGAAAAACCAGCCCCCCTGAGCTATCGAGATGCCGGTGTCGATATTGACGCGGGCAACGCCCTGGTGGGACGAATCCGCGAATCCGTTGAGCGCACCCGCCGTCCCGAAGTGCTGGGGAACCTTGGCGGTTTTGGTGCGCTCTGCGCCCTGCCCCCTGGCTACCGTGAACCCCTGCTGGTCTCGGGCACGGATGGGGTCGGCACCAAGCTGCGCCTCGCAATCGAACTGGGGCGCCATGACGGCATTGGTATCGATCTGGTCGCCATGTGCGCCAATGACATCGCTGTCAGCGGGGCAGAGCCCCTGTTTTTCCTGGATTACTACGCGACCGGCAAGCTGGAAGTCGACGTCGCCGCGAGCGTGGTCAACGGCATCGCCCGCGGCTGCGACCTCGCGGGCTGCGCCCTGGTGGGTGGAGAGACCGCGGAGATGCCCGGCATGTATGCCAGCGGCGATTACGACCTCGCCGGTTTCTGCGTAGGTGTCGTGGAGCGGGATCAACTGATCGACGGCAGCGCGGTCCGCGTCGGCGACGTACTCCTGGCGATAGGCAGTAGCGGCCCCCACGCCAACGGCTACTCGCTGATCCGAAAAGTACTCGAGCGCAGCGGCGCAGATCTTCAGGCGCCTCTTGAGGACAGCGGCGCATCGCTGGCGGACCTGCTCCTCGAACCCACCACCCTGTACTGCAAAGCGCTGTTGTCACTGCGCCAGCGCGTCGATATTCACGCCATGGCACACATCACCGGGGGGGGTCTGCTGGAGAATGTGCCGCGCGTGCTGCCGGATGGAGCCACCGCCCGGATTGCGACCCAAAGCTGGGAATGGCCCGCAGTGTTCCGCTGGCTCCAGGAAGCGGGCAATATCGACAGCAAAGAGATGTATCGCACCTTCAACTGCGGTGTGGGGATGGTGCTCTGCCTGCGCGAGGACGCGCTGCAGCTTGCTATCGAAGTTCTTGAAGCTGAGGGTCTTCGCGCCTGGCAGATAGGCGAAATCATCGGCGGTGAGGAAGGCATCAGGCTCGACGGATGAGCGAACGCCGGCGTATCGCCATACTGGCGTCGGGCAATGGATCGAACATGGAGGCGATCGCTGCGGCCTGTGAAAGCGGCGAGGTCCCCGGCGACATCGCGCTGATCATCAGCAATCAACCCAACGCCGGCGTGCTCGTCCGCGCCCGGGAGCGGGGGCTCCCCGCCTGCTGTATTCCGCACCGGGATTACCCCGATCGCCAGGCTTTCGAGGCGGCAATGCTTGCGGTATTGGCGGACACTGCCGTTGATGTTGTTGTGCTTGCGGGCTTCATGCGCATATTGACCGATGGTTTTATTCGGGAATATTACGGATCCCTGTTGAACATTCACCCTTCTCTGTTGCCCAAGTACCCGGGCCTTGACACACATCAGCGGGCTCTGGACGCCGGTGACCGGGAAGCCGGGACTACCGTGCATTTTGTGACCCCGGTACTGGATGCGGGACCGGCGATCATTCAGGCTCGCGTCCCGGTACAGCCTGGCGATAACGCCGCAAGCCTGGCAGCGAGAGTTCAGGAGGCAGAGCACCGCATTTACCCGCTTGCGCTGCGCTGGTTTCTCGAAGGGCGAGTCGAGCTGCGTAACGGGCAGACATGGAAGGATGAATCAATAATGAACAGCGGCGCAGGCGAATGAAGTGCAGCACCGCCCGGGCGCGTCGCGCGACCGGCAGACCCGGCGCTGCGTCCCGGCGACGCGGCCCCCACCGGGCGCGGACTGCTGCACGGTCGGCGCTCACATTGCTACTGGCCTGCAGCCTTTCCGCGGGCGCCGCGCCGCAGGAGCAGCGCAGCCTGACCCCCTACGAGGCGGTCTACAAAACGTCTACCTCCGGGCTGAGTATCAAGCTGCATCGAAGCCTTAGCATGAGCGAGACGGGCGAGTGTCGACTGTCCAGTGAGGGACAGCTGCTGGTCGCAGGTATCAGCGAGATGAGCGTATTCACCCTCAACGGGGACCGGATCAAACCCCAGTCCTACGTCTACCAGCTCAGCGGCCCGGTCAGCCGCCGTCGAGAGGTTCATTTCGACAGCGATTCCAGTGTGATTCGCAGTCTGTACAAGAAAAACTGGTATGAACTACCCAAAACCGAAGACACCCTTGATCGCATGAGCCAACAGGAGCAGCTTCGCCTCACCCTGCTCAACGACCCGACGCCGCGCGAGGACATGCTTTTTCGCGTTGCGGATGGGCGCAAGATCAAGGAGTACCGGCTGGTTTATCAGGGCGAGGAGCGCCTCGAGACACCGATGGGCTGGATCAATACGCTGCGCTTTGAGCGGGACCATGGGGACGAGGACCGTCGCTCCGCGGTCTGGATTGCGCCTGACTGGGATTACCTGATGGTGCGCACGGTCCACATGGAAGACGGCAAAACAACCGAAGCGAACCTGATCAGCGCCAGCATGAGCAATGTGCCGGTCGTCGGCAGCAGCAGCTGATCAGGCCCGGGGCAATGTGACGCCGGTCTGTCCCTGGTATTTCCCGCCCCGATCCTTGTAGCTCACCTCACACACCTCATCTGATTCGAAAAACAGCATCTGCGCCACACCTTCGTTGGCGTAGATCTTGGCTGGCAGGGTGGTGGTATTGGAGAATTCGAGGGTGACGTGACCTTCCCATTCGGGTTCCAGGGGCGTGACGTTGACGATAATGCCGCAGCGCGCGTAGGTGGACTTGCCGAGACAAATCGTGAGTACATTGCGGGGAATTCGGAAATATTCGACCGTTCGCGCCAGGGCAAATGAGTTCGGCGGGATGACACAGACGTCGCCGCTGACATTTACAAAACTATTGTCATCAAAGGCTTTCGGGTCCACCGTCGCCGAGTTGATGTTGGTAAATACCCGAAACTCATCGGCACAGCGCACGTCATAGCCGTAGCTGGAGGTGCCATAGGAAATCACCCGTCCACCCTCCTCGGAGCCGCGAACCTGTCCGGCCTCGAAGGGCTCGATCATGCCGTGTTCCTGGGCCATACGGCGAATCCATCTGTCGGCTTTGATGCTCATAGCTGTGTCCGTTAGTCGTCTGTAATGGTTATGTCTGGGAAGTCGGCGCCTGTCCCCGCTTCCGCCAACGCGGCCCCCAGGGCGTCAGCAGCGGCAAGGTAGAACGCCGCCCCCTGAGATTCCGGGGCGGCAACCAGTAATGGCGTGCCAGCGTCCGTGTATTCGCGAATGGCGCGCTCCAGGGGGAGGCTCGCCAGCAGGGGCACCCCGTATTCCTGCGCGATCCGCTCACCGCCGTCAGCGCCAAATATGGATTCCGTGTGACCGCATTCGCTGCAGGTATGCATCGCCATATTCTCGATCACTCCCAGCACCGGGACACTCACCTTCTGAAACATCTCGATACCCTTGCGCGCATCGAGCAGGGCAATGTCCTGGGGCGTGGTCACAATCACCGCTCCGGACAGGCTCGCCCTCTGCGAAAGCGTCAGCTGGATATCGCCGGTCCCCGGGGGCATGTCAATCAGCAGATAATCCAGTTCGCCCCAATCGGTTTGCTCGAGCATCTGGATCAAGGCTCCCCCGGCCATGGGGCCACGCCAGACCATGGGGGTACGCTCATTGGCGAGATAGGCCATCGACATGCTGGCGATTCCATGGGCCATAATCGGCAGCAGGAGCTTCCCCTCCCGCGTGTCCGGCCGCGTCCCATCGGCCACGCCCAGCATCAGCCCTACACTCGGCCCATAGATATCCGCGTCCAGTATACCGACCCGGGCACCTTCCCGGGCCATCGCCAGGGCCATCTTCTGGAAATTCTCTGCCTGTTTTTCCTCCAGGGATTCGAATTCCATCTGCGTTAATTTGCTGACGCCGTCCACTAATTCGGCCACGGGTGCCCCGAATTGTTCGCCAATGGCGGATTTGGGGATGCCGGTATCTTCAATGACATCATGCAGCATCGCCGC